>NZ_JBQRUM010000010.1:0-159340 GCF_053485795.1 Thalassotalea ganghwensis | reverse complement strand
AGAAAGATGGTGGTCATACTAAATTCGATGCTCAGAGATGGTGTGATGTGGGAAGCGCCAAAAGTGTAAAATTAGCTATTGACGCCATAGTCTCTTGTTATGTGCCTTTACCCAATTAGTTTCTTAATTCCTTCTTGGGCTTGTTTATAGCGTAAATTTATTAACGTCATTGCTACTTGCCCCACATCTTCATAAAGGTTGTCAGCAAATTCGTGTAAGTTGAGACTTGGATCATAATTTTTTGAAGCGACAAAATCATTGATTTTCTTCTCTCTCGCAGGTGCGTCAGCACCTGCTTTTGAAATAATAAACTGCTGCCATGGTTTTTGTTGTTTTTCATTATTACAAGATTGACAGCATGGAACTACATTACCCCAGGCATGAAGACCTAAAGCTGTTTTGTTCATTGGGATTAAGTGATCTTGAGACAGTGATTTACGAGTGATTTCTACACCACAAAAGCAACATGCATGATTAAAGAATTCTAATAACTCTTCTTTCTGCTTCACCTTTGGGCCAAAAGGCTCAAATCCTCTAGCTTCATCGTAGTATTTTCCAACATCTTGCAAAAAGATTCTGATTGCACTGTTAGAAATATCAGATTTACTCCGGGCCATGATTCTCCTTGGCACATAACGCCGCCATATGGGGCGCACAAATGCTTGGCTAAACTTAGCGAAGAATGAGCGCAAGCCAAGCATTTTGCGTCCAATTGCCATTATGGCCTTGTTATAAATCGATTACTCTAAGCCAACTCTTAATATTTTTCCGTTTTTAATTACCACTCTCAAACCATGTTCTACATCGAAGGTACACTCATATTCTAAATGAATTTCTCCACCTTCATCTTCGGGAAAAATGAACACTCCCGGTTCAGTGACATGGTTCCACACTTCATTAGGTAGGGATAATTTTGGCATTAGCTTGTTAGCATACTCCCCTAAACCAAGATGATAATCGGGTAAGACTCTCTGGTAATATTGGAAAATTGCTTCCTCAATTTTAGGGAACTTAAGTTCGATATTATTGTAAAGCCAGTTGATAGAATCTCTATGCGACTGCTCTATTTCACCTGAACCAGATAATCCTATAGTAAACAAAACACTTTCACCGAAAACAGGGAAAGATATTTTACCCTCTAAGTCGTGTCCCGTTAATTCTAATTGATTAATTATTTTGTCGGCTACTTCCATATTTACCTAGATTTATAACAATTTAATAGTGCGCAAATCGCGCATATTTCTGATTTGTAATCGCGCACTTTTCTGAATGGGTTATTTTTAACAAAGTTGATAACTAGTTGCCAGCATTATTAAAAATAATATGCTGTTAATTTCTTGAAAAAGATAAAAATGCGCAATTTGCGCATTTTCTTGAATATGGGGGAAACTTCACTATAACTGTATTTATATACAGCAATCTTGAAAGGGTTTTTTATGAAAACACGTTCGCCGTTTTTGAACTCTATTGCGGATTACATGTTAAGTCGGCATTATTCTCTTAGAACCGTTGAAACCTATTTAAAATGGATGAGTTCTTATATTCATTTTCACGATAAACGTCATCCTGCGTCAATGGGAAATAATGAGGTGACATCTTATCTGGATCATATAGTCCTCAAAGGTAATGTATCACCTCGGACTCAAGCAACTGCATTGAATGCATTAGTCTTTCTATACAAACACATCATTAAAAATGAACTTTCTTTAAATTTGGATTTTGTTCGGTCTAAAAAACAGCCCAAATTACCCGTGGTGATGACACCAGATGAAGTAAAACAACTGATGAGTCATTTATCCAAACGATATTACCTAATTGCAGGGTTAATGTACGGTAGTGGTTTGAGGGTTATGGAAGCTGTGCAACTTAGGGCAAAGGACATTGATTTTGACTATAAATGTATTCAAGTCTGGAATGGAAAAGGCAATAAGCATAGAATTGTTACACTAGCTACTGAGTTGATCCCATTACTTAGGAATCAAATTATGCAGGTGGAAGAGTATCTAGAATTGGATTTACAGAATGAGAAATATGCAGGTGTTTGGATGCCAAACGCATTAGCTCGTAAATATCCATCGGCGAACAAGTCACTGGCTTGGCAATATTTATTCCCATCTTATAAATTAAGCGGCGATCCAGAGACAGGCGAGATACGACGTCATCATTTTCATCATACTTGTGTTAGAAAGGCGGTAAAAAAGGCACTTAAGCAGACTAATATTACGAAGCTTATAACGCCTCATACCTTTCGCCATTCTTTTGCTACACACTTGTTACAAAGTGGGGCGGATATAAGAACTGTGCAAGCTCAGTTAGGTCATTCAGACGTTAAAACTACTCAGATTTATACTCATGTTTTACAGCAAGGCGCAAACGGTGTTGTTAGCCCTTTGAGCAAAATTTTCTAGTTTGTTTTGGGGCAGAAGTGAGTTTGCTGAATGTCTGCTGTGAAGAAATATAAATAAAAGTCAGAAGTATCGTGACCGTCCGTTGTTCCTAGCTGTCTGTCAGATGAAGTCTAAGCCTATCCGCCTGAGCTGTAAGATCAGATATGAGCTACTACACATTAAAGCAGGTTTTATTAGAGCTGTGGCGCTATACCACAGCTCTAGAAATTGTTATTTGCTTTCTAAACCAACGCTGGCTAACCACTGCTGATAATCTAACAAATTATTGGGAAGGATAACTTTCCGTGTTTGCTTATTTAAGCCTTTCAATTTGTCTAGGTATTGCTCGGTGAGTTGCATATTAAGCGCTTGTTCACCACCCGGTTGCTCTATGGCTTGAGCAACTATTTTTATCGATTCGCCAGTAGCTTTGGCTATGGCCAGAATTTCCTCTGCTTTACCTTCTGCGGAATTTATTCTTCGCTGCTTCTCACCTTCAGAAATATTGATCATTTCGCGCATTAGACCTTCAGAGCGATTGATACGGCTTGCCTTATCACCTAAGCTCTTCGCCAAAATAGCGCGTCTTTCGCGCTCGGCGTTGACTTGCATTTCCATCGCATTCTTAACGGTTTCTGGTGGTGAAATATTTTTTATTTCATAGCGATGAACACGAACCCCCCAAGCTGCACCAACCTTATCAAGCACTTCAACAACCTTTGCACTGATAATATCGCGCTCTTCGAAGGTGCGGTCCAACTCGAGCGTCCCGATGACTGAACGCGTTGTTGTTTGTGCAAGTTGCATTGCTGCAAATCGATAGTCGGTGATACCGTAGCTTGCTTTTATCGGATCAATGACTTGTAAATAGATCACGCCATCAACTTCAACATTAACTTCATCCATAGAGAAACAAAGCTGTGGTGGCACATCAATGGTTTCTTCTTTGAGATCTTGAATAAATGCAACGCGGTCTATAAAAGGTAACAACAAATGAAACCCTGCTTCTAATGTACAGCGATACTTGCCAAGACGTTCAACAACATATGCTGATTGCGTTGGGACTAAACAAATTGCTTGAATAAACTTAAACGCAAGATAGAGAAATATAATCCCCCAAATTACTAACACGGCGATATCCATTGGTTGTGCAGATATTAAGTTCATGCTTGGCCTCCTTTTATTTGTTCAGTGACGTTTTCCATGCCTTTAAAGAAACCTTCAAGCTTGGCAACTTCTGTCGGCATTACCGAGATATCTGCAGAATCTAAAATATCACCCGTTTGCTTAATAAATTGCTCCATAAGTCTCATTTTAATCGCTTTGTCACCACCAGGAGCGGATGCAGCCTCAGCAATAATATTCATCCCTTGGGCGGTAGCTTGCGTGATAATTTCAATTTCTCGCGCTTTGCCATGTGCTTCATTAATTTGGCGCTGTTTGTCACCTTCAGACAAATTAATGGCCTCTTGGCGTTCACCTTCAGATAAATTAATCGTTGATTCTTTTTCGGCTTGCGCGAGGGTTATTTCAGCTCTTTTTTCTCGCTCAGCTTCCATTTGTTTTTCTAAGGTGTGAATCACATTGGCTGATGGGGTAATATTTCTTACTTCATAGCGAAGTACCTTTATTCCCCAAGGATCGGACGCTTTATCTATTTCTCTAACGATAATTTCATTTAGCGTATCTCGTTCGGAAAACGTTTGGCTTAAATCAAGTTTGCCAATTTCAGAGCGCATTGTCGTTTGTGCTAAATTAATACTCGCGCGACGATAGTCTTCAATACCATAACTGGCCTTAGCGCCGTCCATTACTTTTATATAGACAAGCCCATCAACGTCAATTTGGATATTATCTTTTGAAATACAACTTTGTGATGGAATATCCAATACTTGTTCTCGTATCTCATGTCGATAAGCAACACGATCAATGAAAGGTATCAGAAAATGAAGCCCTGGTTGCATAACTTGGCGGAATTTCCCCAAGCGCTCTATTACACAAACTTCGCGCATTGGGACGATAAGTACGAGCTTCAAAATAATAAAAAGAAGCCCGAGAAAAATAAACGTAAAAGTTGCTAGCACAAAATCACTCCTTGTAATGCTGATTATTGTTTAGGGATTGGTTCTACGATTAACGATATATTATCTTTGCACACCACTGTGACGAAAGCGCCTTTGGGGATTTGAGAACCGTCACCTAAGGCTGACCAACTTGCTCCTTGGAAGTGTACCCGACCAGCATGTGTTCCTGGCCCTATATCTTCGGTCACCTCAACTTGCTGACCAAAAATATCTAGGTCTTCATCGGTATTATCAATGGTTTTATCACCTGGGAATAGCTGCTCGGTGACAAAATACAGCAAAAATAATAGAACGCTGGCGCAGATAAACCAAGTGGTTAATGCGATTACCCAAGTGTCTAACCATTGTTGATGAACCCCTAATGCGACAATGATAGAAGCAATAGCAAGGTTCAACAGGATTCCACCAGGGATAACAATTTCTAAAATTCCTAAGATAGCAGCGGCTATCAACCAGGTTTGGTAGGCTAAGAGTAAGTCCATCATTGCTCCTTAAGGTTAAGCGTCGTTTTAAGGCAAATTGAGCTTAGCGTTGATTCTTTTGGCTGCGCTGACTCAGCGCCACACCGAGTGCGATGCCGACAGCAATGCCAGCAGCTGCGCTTCCTGAACCACTGCCGATTGCCAGCCCACAACCGATAGCAATTAACATGGCAGCGTTCCATTTCTTATTGTCTTTATTTTTATTCGTCAACATCACTATCCATGATAAAAGTGTGGTTAATGACAAATGAAATTAGCAAGCTTGACATAATATGTCAAGCTTGCTTTTGCTAAGAATAATAAGTTTATTAACTAAGAAAATCGTTCAATCAAATCTGTGCTGGCAAGTTTGGTTGCTAATGGACGGAAGATAACTTCAGCAAGAATTGCTGCATATAGTAAGACAATAAGGCAAACGGCATAAGCTGCACTTAGGCCATATTTATCATCTATTTGTGGCAAGTTACTGTTAATAGCAATGACACCAATGAGCACGCCAATGAAGGCTCCACCATATAAAAAGGTGATTTGTTTTTGATAAATCGTAGATAAATACTCTGTTGCTGGCGAGTGTGCAATATCATTGGCAAATAAATAAGAAAGCCCTGATAACGACTTAACTAGACCATGAGTGCCAAACGCGATAGCGGTACCCGAATACATCATTAATAGTAAAAACAGTGCGCTTGCCCAATCAGCAAACATACGAAATTCACCACCTAACATAAATAGCATCGCGATGGCGGCGCTCATGATCACTAATGCGATAAAACTTTGCATAATATTCTTCCTTTTCCAATTAACATCTGGGTTAGATGAAGCAATGAATAGAGCTTTGGGAGAGATGTCGAATGCCGCTGCTAACGCCAATTGTGTTTCTGCAGAGCTATTGCCATTTTTTTCAGCTCTTTGAACTGTTCTAAGGCTTAGCCCAGAAGCTTTTGCTAACACTTCCTGTGACCAACCTTTATCGGTTCTAAACTTTTTAATGCGCTCTGGTGATAAATTATTAGGCGAAAACTGCACAAGGACTCCAATGATTCATTCATACTTCGGTTGGAAATATGCTTAGGTTACCACAAATATGCGATAAATTTGTTACGTCATTCTTATGACAGACACATGCCAAGCCTTATCCTATCTGGGAAGTAGCGTGTTTGGTCATCTAGTCGAATAGCATGGCTAACGGCTAGTGAAGTTTAGCAAATACTGTTGTTGGTCACCTCTATTTCAAAAAAAAGCCGACTTTCGTCAGCTTTTTTCAATTTACTATTTACAGAGGTAAATTATCTAAAAGGTTGTCATCGACTAAATTAGCAAGCGTCACCTTCAGTTTTGGTGTGCGCTCCATCTCACGCTTTATCGCAAAAATGGCTTCTTCATTTCGCGCCCAGCTGCGTCTAGCAATACCATTATTTACATCAAATAATAGCATCGACTTTAATCGGCGTTCTGCGGATGCTGAACCATCGAGTAGCATTCCAAAACCACCATTGATAACTTCTCCCCAGCCAACGCCACCGCCATTGTGAATAGATACCCAAGTAGCGCCTCTAAAGCTATCGCCGATGACATTGTGAATGGCCATATCAGCAGTAAAGCGACTGCCATCATAAATGTTTGAAGTCTCTCTAAATGGAGAGTCCGTGCCACTGACATCGTGATGATCTCGCCCTAAAACTACCTGTCCTATTTCGCCTGCGTTGATTGCATCATTAAATGCTTTAGCGATCTCCATTCGTCCTTGGGCATCAGCATAAAGAATGCGAGCTTGCGATCCGACGACCAATTTGTTTTGCTTAGCATCATTAATCCAAGTGATGTTATCTTGCATCTGTTGTTGGATTTCTTCGGGAGATTCTGACATGATTTTATTTAAAACTCGCGCAGCAATCGCGTCGGTTTTATCTAAATCCTCAGGGTTTCCGGAAGTACAAACCCAACGGAATGGACCAAAACCATAATCAAAACACATCGGCCCTAATATATCTTGGACATATGAAGGGTACTTAAAGTCAATACCATTTTCGGCCATGACATCACCACCGGCGCGTGAGGCTTCAAGAAGAAAAGCATTCCCATAATCAAAGAAATAGGTGCCACGGGCAGCGTGCTTGTTAACCGACTCTGCATGGCGTCGAAGGGTCGATTGAACTTTTTCTTTAAAAACTTCGGGCTCTTCTCTGATCAAACGATTTGATTCTTCGTAGCTAATATCTACGGGATAATAACCGCCAGACCATGGGTTATGCAGAGATGTTTGGTCTGAGCCTAAGTGAACAAAAATATCGTGCTGATAAAACGTTTCCCAGACATCAACAACGTTGCCGATAAAGGCTATTGAAACCACTTCTTCATTTGCTTGTGCAGTTTTAACACGAGTAATGAGTTCATCCATGTTATCAATTAGCTCATCAACCCAACCTTGTTGATGACGTTTGGTCGCTGCCTTGGGATTGACTTCGGCACAAACGGTAATGCAGTTGGCGATATTACCAGCTTTAGGTTGAGCGCCACTCATACCACCAAGTCCTGCAGTTAGGAATATCTTACCTTTCGGTGATTCTCCTTTGTTAAGTACCTTTCTAAAGGCATTCATTACCGTAATGGTGGTACCATGAACAATCCCCTGAGGACCTATATACATAAAAGAGCCCGCCGTCATTTGACCGTATTGAGTTACGCCAAGTGCATTGAACTTTTCCCAGTCATCTGGCTGAGAGTAGTTAGGGATCATCATGCCGTTAGTGACAACGACACGAGGTGCATCCTCGCTCGATGGAAACAATCCCATAGGATGTCCTGAGTAAATATGTAAGGTTTGATCGCTCTCCATTTCACTGAGGTACTTCATTGCCAGTAAATATTGTGCCCAATTTTGAAAAACAGCACCGTTACCACCGTAGGTGATTAATTCTTCCGGATGTTGCGCAACCGCAGGATCTAGGTTGTTATCAATCATTAACATGATGGCAGCTGCTTGCTGGCATCTTGCTGGATAATCGTTAATAGATCTCGCTTTCAAGTCATAGTTTGGCTTAAAGCGGTACATGTAAATACGGCCAAAATCTTTTAGCTCTTGGGCAAATTCATTGGCGAGCTCTTGATGCCATTCTTTAGGAAAATATCTTAACGCATTTCTTACGGCTAATTGTTTTTCTTCAATTGAGAGAATATCTTTGCGTTTCGGGGCACGGTTTGCATCCGCAGGGTAAGGCTTCGCTGCTGGCAATTCGTTTGGGATCCCTTGTTTTATCATTGCTTGAAACGTCATTGGTCGCTCCCCTTAATTGTCAAAGTCAACGGTAAATGCCTGTGATTTAACCATGTTAATCATGGCATCAATATCAGGTTTTAACAGGCGATCTTCTTCAAGTTTTGCTACTTTGGCGCGAATTACTTGAAAGTTATGTTCAATAACATCTGAACATTTATTAGGTCGTCTAAAATCAATGGCTTGCGCTGCATACATCAACTCAATGGCGAGAATTTTTTCTAAGTTACCCAATATTTGATTAAACTTGCGACTGGATATGCTGCCCATTGAGACATGATCTTCTTGCCCCATTGAAGTTGGCACACTGTCAGCAGACGGAGGGAAACATAACGATTTATTTTCTGTCACTAACGCTGCGGTTGCATATTGAGGGATCATCATCCCTGAGTTCAAGCCACCTGAGGTCGTTAGTAAACGCGGTAAACCATGTAAGCCTTCTAACAAGAGGTAACAACGGCGATCGGAAATATTACCCAACTCTGCCACTGCAATAGAAGCATAGTCGAGCACCATTGCTAATGGTTGACCATGAAAGCTGCCTCCTGAGATGGCTTCCTCATCACTGATAATAATGGGGTTATCGGTAACTGAGTTCATTTCAATTTCAGCAAGCTCTTTTAAATGATTGTAGGCGTTGCGAGAGGCGCCGTGAACTTGCGGTATACACCTTAATGAGTAAGGGTCTTGTACGCGGTCGCAGTTAATATGAGATGACATATTTTCTGAACCTTCAAAAAACTTTCTCATGCGTGAAGCCACTTCAATGCAGCCTGCGAATGGGCGTGTGGCATGCAGTGCTTCTTTAAATGGCGAGCTGCTGCCTTGCATACCTTCAATACTCATTGCACCAGCAAGATCGGCTAAGTCGAGTAAGTAACGCATTTTGCTTAAGCCGGTGATTGCGTGAGATAGTATAAACTGTGTGCCATTGATAAGCGCGAGGCCTTCTTTAGCTTGAAGCTCCATGGGCGCTAAGCCATGTTGCTTTAGTGCCTGTGAGGCCGCCACGGTTTCTTTACCCTGCCAGAATTCACCTTCGCCTAGCAGGGGTAAGAATAGATGTGATAATGGTGCTAAATCGCCTGATGCACCTACAGAGCCTTGTTCGGGAACAACAGGAATTAGGTCTAACTCAATAAAGGTTAACATTCTTTCGACGGTTTCTAAGCGAATGCCTGAGAAGCCTTGGCTTAATGCATGCACTTTGGTGATCAGCATTAACTTTGAAATGTCTTTTGCGATAGGCTCGCCAACCCCTACTGCATGAGTGATCAGTAAGTTTTTCTGTAAGAGGTTGGTTTCTTTGGGGGTGATTTGCGTATCACATAAAGGACCAAAACCCGTATTTATGCCGTAAACTGCTTTGTCTGAAGCCGCCATTTTTTCTACTCTTTGGCGACTTGTGTTTATCTTATCAATGGCTTCTTGGCACAGTTCAGCTTTCATCGCTCCACTAGCGATAGCGTTCACCTTATCTAAATCAAGGTGGTCAATACCATATTTAAACGTCATCTTAACGCTCCTACTTTAAAAAACTAAATGGCTACCGAGGCGGTATTTATTACCTGGCGCCGTCAATATTGCTAAGCTAACTATTCCTTGGCTTGACCAAGTGCGTCGTTTAACTTGTAAGCATGGTTGTTTGGTTTCTATTTCTAATAATTGGCAGATTTCATTACTGGCAAGTATAGCTTCAACTTCGTGAGTTGCTTCGGTAAGCGGTGCCTCTTGAGACAGGTACTCATGTGGGGTAATTTGAGCGAAGTTTTGCTTTAAGTAGTCAGGAACGAGCTTACTATTAACGTACCGTTGTTCTAACTGAATCGGTTCGTTATTTTCAAAGTGAAGTAATTCAGAATAATAGACGTCTTGATTAGGCTTTATCCCCAACAATATCGCAAGTTTTTCATCTACTGCTGTTTTTTCGAGTTGTATCTGAATAGCATGATGCAGATGCCCTCGCTCTTTAATTTCGTCAGCGATATTACGAATTTCAAGGAGAGATGATTGTGATTTTAAAGAGGCAACAAAGGTTCCTGCACCTTGGGCTCGCACCAAAATCCCTTGTTCTGTGAGCTCTTGCAGCGCTCGTCGAGCAGTCATACGACTTACCGAAAAAAGCTCTGCAAGTTCGTTTTCAGAAGGAACTTTAGTATTTTCTAACCATTGACCTGATTCAATATTATCAACGATATATTGTTTAATGATGGTAAATTTACTGGCTTTCTTTGTGCTCATCTAAGAAGGTTCAATCATTGTCGTCTTAAGTTGTATATACAATCTCATGAACATTGCTAAAGGTCAACAGTTGTATATACAACTGTTGAAAAATTTGTTATTTTGACTACAGTTATTTTATTTACTCGGGCAAAGTTAAAATGCATTCATCGGAACAATGGCAAACTCTTTTCGTTAACGTTAACTTGGCGACGATGTCATCAAGCGATAATTCATATGGCGTGATAGAAAACGGCGCTTTGGCAATAGCACAAGGAAAAATAGCCTGGTTAGGTGCAGCTAGTGACTTACCTGAGTATGACCCAACTGTTGTTGACGTTGTTGATGGACAAGGTAAATGGTTAACACCCGGCCTAATTGATTGCCATACCCATATTATCTATGGTGGCAATCGTGCTAATGAGTTTGAAATGCGCCTGATGGGAAAAAGCTATGAAGAAATCGCGAAAGCAGGAGGCGGTATACTTTCTACCGTGGCAGCAACACGCTCAGCTAGCGAAATGGACCTATTTAATAGTGCGTTAAAACGGCTTAAGGCTTTGCATGAACAAGGTGTAACCACAATTGAGATCAAATCAGGTTATGGCCTAGATACGGATAACGAAATTAAAATGCTAAAAGTTGCAGGGCAGTTAGCAACAGCAATGCCGATAACTGTTTCGCGGACCTTCTTAGGAGCTCATGCCTTGCCTGCTGAGTATAAAGAAAATAGCCAAGCTTATATTGAGATGGTGTGCAACGAGATGATACCTAAAGTGGCATCAATGCAGCTTGCAGATGCTGTTGATGTTTTCTGTGAGGGTATCGGCTTTTCTTTAGAGGAAACTGAACAAGTGTTTGTTGCGGCTAAAAAGCAGCAATTAGCGATCAAAGTGCACGCTGAACAGCTATCCAATTTAGGTGGCAGTGCGTTAGCCGCTAAACATCAAGCGTTATCATCTGATCATGTTGAATACTTGGATGAAGCTGGCGTAGAGGCCATGGCCAATGCGGGAATGTGTGCCGTATTATTACCCGGTGCATATTACTTTTTACGCGAAACTCAATTACCGCCAATTGAGTTATTGAGAAAATACCGAGTGCCTTTGGCGATTGCAACCGATGCCAATCCAGGCTCTTCACCGCTCA
The DNA here is from genome assembly GCF_053485795.1 of Thalassotalea ganghwensis. Classification (NCBI taxonomy): domain Bacteria; kingdom Pseudomonadati; phylum Pseudomonadota; class Gammaproteobacteria; order Alteromonadales; family Colwelliaceae; genus Thalassotalea; species Thalassotalea ganghwensis. The sequence continues at coordinate 147,744 of NZ_JBQRUM010000010.1, read as the reverse complement.
ACTCAATTCAGCTTATGTTAAACATGGCATGTACGTTATTTCGACTAACGCCTGCAGAAGCGTTATCAGGTGTTACTCGCCATGCAGCAAAAGCGTTAGGGCTAGCCGATCAGAAAGGGCAATTGCAGGTCGGTTTTGATGCTGATATTGCTTTGTGGGATATTTCTCAACCTGCAGAGCTATGTTATCAATTTGGTGTTAATCCTTTAGTGGCGTTATATCACCAAGGGAGTAAAGCCATATAAGGGCAGGGCTTTTTAATCGCACTAACCGATGGGCAAACTCATGTTTATTGACCGAAAATAAATTGATTACAAAATGTCAGATACGAGATAAGTTGACCTATCTGATCAGGCTTACTGTACAAGCGTTTAATTGTTGATTAATCTTAATCATTAATCTTGGTGAAGTATTAGGCTGTATATGGATAGTTGTCAAATCAAAGTGTGGGCTCCTCGTGGTTGTGCCACATGGCTTTTCGGCTTGTTTAGTTTTTTTATCGCTTCACCAAGCGTTGCTCAAAGTTTAACGAGTACCGCTGTTCATCGCTTGTTTATTGACCAATACTTTAGCTTTGTGCTTGGTATGACGCTACCAGTGCTTGTCATCTTTGCTTTATTAAAACCGATAACGGGTATGCGCTTAAGATACCCTTTCATCATTTCCGCTTCGATCTTGAATTATTTATATGCACTCAATTATTCATCCGAGTTTCAACAAACGATTTTGCTTATCAGTGCTGCCACACTGGTTTGTGCGCTGACCTTTGGAACGTTAATTGAAAGGGTCACTAATAAATCTCAATCACTAACCGCGATTTTAACGGGTGGATTATATCTCACATTTATCGGGCTGGTGATAATGGCTAATACCTTAAATATGCACCTGATATGGTTAGCATATAATGTGGTAAACCTAATTTTGGTTGCTGTATTGATGTGGTTCCTCCAACGACAAGCTTTGATAAAAGTTTTCCATGAAAGCTTAATCTGGGTAGTGGTTACTGGCTTTGCTGTCGTCAATTATTTGTGGTTAACGGCCTCAGTGTCCGACAGTATCTTAATCGTAGCTATCGTTGTCGTTTATTTATTGTACATGATTAATTACTGCTGGCGTTTAAGTCAACGAGGCTTAGTGAATTATCAGCAAGAATCAGATAGGGCAATTGCTGCGACTAAACATAATGAGATTAATAGTGGATTTGATCCGATAACTAACCTGCCGGGCTACAATCAAGCGTTATCTGCGTTGAAACGAGCACTACCTAATCAGCAAAACGCTTTAGCGATTATTGTTTTTAAACCCGTAAATTTTGCGCAGGTTAACCGAGTTTTAGGTCATCATAATTCTGATATATTACTATTGCAGTTTGCTTATAGCTTGCAAAAATCGATTGCAGAAGACCCAATGTTAATTAACTTTCATCATGGCGAAATGCCCGTCAAAATTGCTCGGCTGCAAGGCTTAGATTTTATGGTAGCGTTAGATACCTCGGCAAGCACACACCCTGAAACGATTTTAATTGAGCAGTTATGTCAGAAATTAAAAAAATCTGTGCCTAATGCTATGAGTTTTAAAAGCTTTTCGCTGAATTTTGAACTGCACTTTGGCGTAGCTATTAGCAGCGAACATACTCGTATAGAACAAACGATATCTTGTGCTGGGGATGCGTTGTTGTCAGGAGAGCATAGCGAAGTTGCCATCCATTATTATCAACAATCGTCTGCTTTATATACAGAGCAAAGATTGCGTCAAATGGAAGCACTAAAACAGGATATCGTTGGCGGGAAACTCACTTGGAATATAAAACCACAAGTGTCATTTATTAAAAATCAACTTATTGGTTTTGAGGTGGTATCTAATTGGCGCTTTCAGGAGCAAAACCGACTGAACAACCAAGAATTTATTCAGGTGGCCGAATACAGTGGTGAAATTTACCGCTTGACCTGTCAGCTAATAGAACAGGCGTGCCAATTGATCAATGTCTTACATAAGGATAACTTTGCCGTTCAAATTTGTATTAACTTGTCTAGCAAAGATGTGTTAGAGCATGATTTAGTTGATTTTATCGAAAAAACAATTGATAAGCATGACGCGCCAATACGTTATCTCGTTGTTGAAATAGATGAACATTTAGTTTTTGAAGCAAGTGACAAAACCAAGCGGATTATTGCTCAGCTCAAAGCGATTGGTGCTAAAGTGGCAATTAATAAATTTTCTGGGAGTTATGAGGCGCTTAGGTACTTACGCAGAATGTCGATTGATTATGTCAAGATCGACTGTAGTCATCTCATTGGCTCATTAGAGGGTAGTACCTCAGAAAAAACCATTATTAATGCACTTATTAACTTGATCCGTAAAATGAAATTGCCATTAATCGCGACGGGGATTGATAATAGTGAAATTAAAAACACTTATACCAATATTGGGGGCGATATTGGACAAGGTCAGCTTATCGCTAAAAATATTCCGATTGAAGATGCCGAAAATTGGACATCGCAATGGTTTCTTAAGGCACTTGAAGGTAAGGACAATATTATTGAGTAGTGTTCACTTAAGACAGTCGCTACCCCGACTGTCTGGTGACATCACGTTTAATATTAATGAGTTTGTATTGCGGAGTTTGCTTAGTCGATATCCAGTGGGTCAGGAGATAAGATAATCCCGGTATTGTCGACATAAATATGATCATCGGGTAAAAACGACACACCACCAAAATTGACGGCAATATCGGTTTCACCGACGTTTTCATCTGGAGCACCCACGGGAATTGACACTAATGCTTGAATGCCTAGCTCTATTTCTTCAAGCACGTCGACGTCTCTGACGCTACCGTAACATACAATACCTTCCCAGCCATTTTGTGCTGCGGCTTGGGCGATGTAGCCATCGATCAATGCGCGACGTGTCGAGCCGCCACCATCAATCACCATCACTTTGCCTGTGCCATCTGTTTCAGCAAGTTGGGTAATGAGACCATTATTTTCGAAGCACTTTATCGTGACGACTTGGCCACCAAAAGAACTTCTGCCGCCATAATTACAAAAAATAGGTTCGACGACGTCTACTGAGTCGGCGTAAATATTACATAACTCTGAGGTATTGTATTCCATTTAAACCCTACTTTTTATCAATGTATTAAACTGTAGCTGAGTATAACCTGTTAGTTATTGAATTAAAACTTTTCTACGACCAGAGAGGTTTTACCCGTTAATTAATCTATAAAGCTTTGCTAAGTTGCGCCGATAAATGCAAGTTATTATTTTTGTTAATCATCTCAAAGTGCTGCCAAAAAAAGCGATGCAGCATTATCCCTAAGTAAAACATTGAAGATTTTTTAGATATTCAGTCAATAGTGACTATACTTCTAAGGTGCTGTGTTATGTCTAAAACTTTAAGGATTGTAATATGTTAATTAAACACAAGCTGATAGCCAATACATCGATTTTAGTCGTTGCGTTGTTATTAATGCTTGGCTTGCTCAGTTATTCGGTTAGTTCATTGCAAGGTGACACCCAAGTTGCTCGCTTAATCGGTAGTATTGAATCACAAGTGCTTCAGCTTAGGCGAAATGAAAAGGATTTTATCGCCCGTAAAGATCCTAAATATCACGACAAATTTGAGAGCAACTATCAAGTGCTGTTAAAAGAAGTCACCGAGTTGCAGCAAATATTCGGTGGTTTGGAGCCTCAGGCAAGTGATCTAAAAACGATGCGTAAAGTGGTTGCCGATTATGAAAAGAGTTTTTCTATGTTGGTAGAAAAACAAAAGCTCATTGGTTTGCACCCCAAAGATGGCTTATACGGTAAGCTGCGCAGTGCCGTTCATGCGGTAGAAGAGCAGCTGGGTGATAACGATTACCAGTTACTCAGTAATATGTTGCAGCTACGTCGTAATGAAAAAGATTTTATGTTGCGTTTAGACGATAAATATTGGCAAAAGTGGCAAGATAATTCGGCTAACTTTATCGAAGATGTCAAGGCAAGTGATTTAAATGACCAAATTAAAACCAATGTTATCACCAATATTAATATTTATGCATCAGCATTTGGTGAGTTAGTTAATGCTCAACGAGAATTCGGTTTTGCATCAGATCAAGGCCTTTTAGGAGATATGCGTGCTACCATTCATCAAGTAGATAAGGTACTTGATAGTTTACTTAAATCGAGCAGAGAAGCGGTTATAGCCCATGGTAATTTTGTTCATCGCGCGTCATATATTATTTTCACGCTGGTGTTAATTATTTCTATCACATTTGCAGTTTATATGAGCCGCAGTATTTTGCAGGGGGTTAACAAGCTGCGTTTGACAATGAATGAGGTTTCGACAAGCAAAGATTTATCGATTCGCGTTGATGACAGTGGTAAAGACGAACTTGCAGAAATGGCAAAAGTATTTAATAGCATGATCACTAGCTTTAGAAACCTGATCGTTGAGGTTAATCAGTCAGTTGATACGGTTAATATTGCTACGCAAAATTTATCTGCCAATATTCACAAAGCCAATGAAGGCGTTGATTCTCAAATTCAGCAAACCGATATGGTTGCGACAGCGGTGACAGAAATGGTTGCAACCGTTAATGAAATTGCCAGTAATACCCATGCCGCAGCAGATAAAGCTAATACAACCAATCAAAACGCGATTCGAGGTAAAGACGGTGTTGATGCAACCATTAGTCAAATCGATAATTTATCAAATCGGTTGTTGGAATCTGAGCATGTTGTCCAAGAGTTAGCAAAAGACTCAGACACCATAGGCTCAGTACTCGATGTTATTCGAGGTATTGCTGAACAAACGAATCTATTAGCGCTTAATGCAGCGATTGAAGCGGCTCGCGCTGGTGAGCAAGGGCGAGGCTTCGCGGTTGTTGCTGATGAAGTAAGAACCTTAGCCAGTCGTACGCAAGATTCCACCCAAGAAATTGAAGGTATCATCAGTTCATTGCAATCTCGTACTAAAGAAATTGTCTCTCACATGGCAGGTTGCCGTACTCAAGGTCAGGAAAGTGCTGATCAAGCAGCGACTGCTGGAGCAATGTTAGAGGAAATAACCCAAGATGTCTCCACGATTATGGAAATGAATACCGCAATTGCAGCGGCTATTCAGCAACAAAGTAACGTTGCTTCAGAAGTTAATGAACATGTCGTGCTTATTCGTGACGTTGCCGAAGAGGCTGGACGTTCTGCTGAGCAAAATTCGCAGATGAGCGAAGAGCTAGCACAGCAAGCTGACGTGTTAAATAAAGAAGTTAATCAGTTTAAAGTTTAGCGGGTTACAATAAAAAGAGCGCGATGGTTTGAAAGCCATTGCGCTCTTTTTTATGGGCTTACTTTTTTATAAAATAAAGCGCGAAAGATCTTCGTCTTGAACGACTTCACTAAGCGTGCTGTTGACAAAAGACTCATCTATCGTGACCGTTTCACCACTGCGATCATTGGCGGTGAACGAGATTTCTTCGATTAATCGTTCCATCATCGTATGCAGTCGACGAGCACCGATGTTTTCGGTAGTTTCATTGACACGCCAGGCCGCATTAGCGATGGCTTTAATGCCGTCATCACTAAAACGTAATTCAACACCTTCGGTTGCCATTAACGCGATGTATTGTTCAGTTAACGAAGCATTAGGCTCGGTGAGTATGCGAACAAAATCTTCTGTCGTTAGTGCTTGTAGCTCGACACGAATCGGTAAACGCCCTTGTAACTCTGGAATTAAATCCGAAGGTTTTGCCATTTGGAAAGCACCCGATGCGATAAATAAAATGTGATCAGTTTTTACCATGCCATGCTTAGTGCTAACGGTAGAACCTTCGACTAATGGCAGCAAGTCTCGCTGTACGCCTTCACGGGAGACATCAGGGCCTGAGGTGTCTCCGCGTTTACAAATTTTATCGATTTCATCAATAAAAACGATTCCGTTTTGTTCGACCGCTTCAAGCGCCTTTATTTTGACATCTTCGTTGTTGACAATTTTGCTCGCCTCTTCTTCTTGCAAGGCTTTAAAGGCATCTTTTATTTTCAGTTTTCGTTTACTGGTTTTATCATTTGATAAACTTTGGAACATATTCTGTAATTGTGACGTCATATCTTCCATACCAGGAGGTGCCATGATTTCTACCCCTACCTGAGGAGCGGCTAAATCAACCTCGATTTCCTTATCATCGAGTTGTCCTTCACGCAGTTTTTTTCTAAAGACTTGGCGCGTGGTGGTGTTTTCTGAAGGCTGCTCTTCACCAAAAGTTGTTCTAGCTGGCGGTAATAAAATATCCAAGATGCGCTCTTCTGCTGCCTCTTCAGCAAGATGTTTTACACGCGCCATCTCTTGCTCTTTCGTCATTTTAATCGCCATATCCGTTAGATCACGAATAATGGTTTCTACCTCTTTACCAACATAACCCACTTCGGTGAATTTTGTTGCTTCAACTTTTATAAAAGGCGCGTTTGCCAGCTTTGCAAGTCGGCGAGCGATTTCTGTTTTACCAACCCCTGTTGGGCCAATCATTAGAATATTTTTTGGTGTTACTTCTGCACGCAGCTCATCATTGAGTTGCATACGACGCCAGCGGTTTCTTAATGCAATGGCTACAGCTCGCTTAGCATTACTTTGACCAACAATGTGGCTATCAAGTTCATGAACGATTTCACGAGGAGTCATATTCGACATGGTTGTTTCCTTATTGTTGGTGCTTATAGTTCGTCAATAACATGGGTGTGATTAGTGAAAACACAAATATCACCGGCTATTTTGAGTGACTTTTCAACAATTTCTTTTGCACTCAGTTCGGTATTTTCAAGCAGGGCAGTCGCTGCCGCTTGGGCAAAATTACCACCACTACCTATCGCGATAAGGTCATGTTCTGGCTGAACAACATCACCGTTGCCGGTGATGATAAATGAAGCCGTTTCATCGGCCACGGCCAATAAAGCTTCGAGCTTACGTAACGCGCGATCACTGCGCCAATCTTTGGCGAGTTCAACTGCTGCCTTGGTTAGGTTACCTTGATGTTGCTCAAGCTTACTTTCAAAACGTTCAAATAAGGTAAACGCATCCGCTGTACCACCGGCAAATCCAGCTAATACCTTGTCATGATATAGGCGACGAACTTTACGAGCATTACCTTTCATCACGGTATTACCCAGAGAAACTTGGCCATCGCCACCGATTGCAACTTTACCGTTGCGTCTTACTGATACTATCGTAGTCACTATTAACCTCTAATGTTTATCGACGTGTCGATATCATGCTAATGTTAACTAGATAGGGGGGATTCTGCCTTTTTCAAGGGTGGTGTTGTTATTTCCACAATAAGATTTGGCAATAGTTGATTCGATTACTGCGTAATCTGTGTTTATCTTTTTCGGCTGCACGCTTACGAGAATAAGGGCCCAAGTAGACTTGGTGCCAAGTTGAGCTAGTGCCTTGGACTACTTTAATACTTGATTCTAAACCGGCGAACGCAATGTTTGCTTTAAGCACTTCGGCTTGCTTCATCGTTTTAAACGAGCCACATTGCAATTTATAGGGGCCTTTTGTTTCAACTTCGTATTGGCCTTCTTCGACCTCTTTCGTTTTAAGCTGCTCTAGGTATTCCCACTTTTCTTTCGGTGGTTCAGGTAATTGAGTCTTAGTGGCCGTTGTTACGGTTTTATTTTCGGCTTGCGATGGTTGAACTCCTTGTTCACTCTTGTCGTTAAGTTTCCATAATCCGTAAGCAAAAGCCAAAATAGCGCATAACGTAATAGTGATGACGGCTTTTAATTTAAGCGAAAGCACAGGCGAGCTGGGCTCGTTTTTGGCCTTATAAGGGTTGTGCTTTTTATTTGCTTTGCGCGAGACATAGTCTTGATGAGCCATGAAGTTTAAATCACTTATTAACTAATAATTGGGTGTCGTCATAATGCTTGCATTGTAACGATAACAAAAAAAAATGCTACGGCTTTAGGTTTAATTTTCTAGGCAAGGTAAAAGTAGACTTTGTTTGACTAGAGCGTGTTGAACTTTACTGTTTGTTTTTGCAGCGATTTAGACGCCATTTATACAAGACAGAGTCAATGTTTCATAGTTATTCTATTCGAATTGACGATAACACAGTAGAAATGGCGTTTAAACGCTGTCCTATGGATTCGTTTAAATGTGCTTTGCTCTTTGTTGCCTACAGGACGTAGGTACTTAGCGTGAGCAGGACGCGGAAGCTGTGCCTACAGGACGTAGGTACTTAGCGTGAGCAAGGCGCGAAAGCCGTACAAGAATTTAACATAGAATAACTATGCTACACTCCTTGCGCCGTGGTCAAAACACAGTTAACTCGAACAAAAATTAAACATGAGAGTTCAACACGCTCTACCAACTAAGGTCAATCGGATCAATGTCTAATGACCACCTCACCTTATTATGCCATTCGTTTTTCGGAATATGTTGCAATACGATTTGAATTGCCTGATGAAGGTCAGAGCGTTGCTTAGCTTGTAACAGGAGATGAAATCGATATTTACCCGCACGTTTTTCTGCCGGCGCAGGCATAGGTCCGGCAAAATCACAACTTGAAGGTAGACCCTGACTGATAGCGCGAAGAAAATGCTCTGGATACGACGGGAAATTTGCCTCTGCGCGAAACAACGCTTGAAAACCATAAGGAGGTAAATGGGCGTACTGCCTCTCTAACATTGCCTGAGAAGCAAAGTGCTGATAGCCATTGTGGACTAAGTCTTGTAGTAATGGGTGTTGAGGATATTGTGTTTGCACTAACACTTTACCAGGTTTACTCGCCCTTCCTGCTCGACCAGCAACTTGCGTCAGTAGTTGGGCCATGTGTTCGCTTGCACGGTAATCATAACTAAATAACGCACCATCGATATCTAACATGACAACTAAAGTAACATCAGGAAAGTGATGACCTTTAGCGAGCATTTGCGTGCCAACCAAAATATGATGCTCTTTATTGCTTACTTGAGTTAAAACTTTGGATAACTCTCCTTTACGTCTTGTGGTATCCCTATCTATTCTCACCACAGAGTATTGCGGAAATAATTGTTGAACAACTTGCTCTATTTGTTCTGTACCTTGCCCTAACGGTGTTACACGTATACTGCCACAATCAGGACATTGTGGTGGAACCCGTTTTTGACCTGCACAATGATGACAAATCAGTAAACCTTGCTGTTTGTGAAAGGTATAAGGTCTATTGCAGCGCTGGCAATGCGCAAGCCAATGACATTCCTGACAATTAATTGCTGGTGCAAAACCTCGTCTATTAAGAAAAACAAGGACTTGTTCATTTCGCTTTAGCGTTGTAGCGATAGCATCTATTAGTGGCTTCGATAAACCTTGATTGAGCTTTAACGTACTGGTGTCGATAAGTGATATCGACGATTTGACACTGTTACCTGCTCGCTTTTTAAGTTGATGGTAATGGTACTTTCCTACCTTAGCATTATGCAAACTTTCAAAACTTGGTGTTGCTGAGCCAAGGACAATAGGTATATTTAGCTGCCTAGCTCGTAGTATTGCAACATCTCGCGCATTATAACGAAAACTATCTTGCTGTTTAAATGAAGCATCATGCTCTTCATCTACGACGATTAAGGCAAGCTTTTGCAGCGGAGAAAAAATTGCAGAACGCGTACCAATAACTATCGCGGCTTGTCCATCATTGGATTGCTGCCAAGTTAGCAACCTTTCTTTATCGTTAAGCCCTGAGTGATGAAGAAAAATTGGCACGTTAAAGCGCTGCTCGAAGCGTTGCAATGTTTGCGGAGTTAAACCAATCTCTGGCACCAACACTAATACTTGCTGGTTATTGAGCAACGCCGATTCCATTGCTTGTAAATAAACTTCTGTCTTACCACTTCCAGTGACGCCATCGATCAAATGACAAGCAAATTGTCCTAATGTCTGATTGATTGCTGAGACAATGATCGCCTGCTCTGTTGACAAGTTGTGTTTGTCTCGCTCGTTGAGCCCATGACTCCAAAGGTATGGTTGGCTTTTACTTTCCTTTTCTTGCGCTAACCGTTTTTTAGCCAGACTGTTCAATTGTTGCTTGCTATAGCCCAATGCACGAAGTTCGCACCAAGTGATGCCGTGATCTAGGTCTAGTTGCTGATAAAGCTGTAACTGCTTGGGAGCTTTTTTTGCCAGTTGCTCTAAAGTGGAATCTTGATCCGCTTTTAAGGCAAACCATTTGGTGATAGCAGGAAGTTCGGTGGCTTGAAGTTGGCGTAGTAATACCGGAAGCGCTATTTGAAAAACTTCGCCAATAGGGTGTTGATAATAATTTGCTGCTGTTTTTAATAGCTTAACGAGATCATCAGGTAGTCGGCTCCCAGATGTATCGACAGATATAATGGCTTTTATTTTATTTTTATCGACGTTCTCAGGCAGCACATTGGTGATTGATAGAATAACCCCAACTACGGTTCGGTGTGAAAAAGGTACGGTGACTCGTTGCCCTGAAGTAAGGAGGTTTTCGTCGATACCAGCAGGGAGTAAGTAGGTGAATATCTGCCTCATCGGAACTGGTATTGCGACCTGTATATATAATTCCCGCACCATGATAGAAATACAGCCACCTATTGATTGTTTATGATTATCTAGCTAAATAAGTTGCTATTTTGACTGGAATGATCAGCAAAACCAAGTTAATCATTTCGAAATTTTTATTTTGCGGTTATTTTTTCATCTTTCATCATTAACTTTGCTTGCGATCTTTTAGGGGATCATTTATTATGCGCCCCCATTAATTTTACTTCGTATGGTGCTTAGCAAAGACTAAGTGGCGATACGGCCTATTTAGAGGTAACCCATGAAAGAAGGTATTCACCCTAATTACACTGAGATCAAGGCAACTTGTTCTTGTGGTAACGTGATTGTAACTCGCTCTACGCGCGCAAAAGATATTCACTTAGACGTATGTTCAGAATGTCACCCATTCTACACTGGTAAGCAAAAAGCTGCTGAAACTGGTGGTCGTGTTGACAAGTTCAACAAGCGTTTTGGTGCTCTTGGTAAAAAATAAGTCTATTTTATACCTAGATAAAAAAGCGCTTATTATAGCGCTTTTTTATTGTCCAAAATTTACTAACGTCTACCCATTCACTAATTCCTGCCGCTTTACTACTCATATATTTACAGATAAAGAAAAAACTTTTTCTTTTATTTAAACCCTTTTTAGGGATACTACATCTAACCTTTTAAACATTGCTTAAAGAGAGAACATTTTGGATAACGTTAGTGTGATAAACGCGCAACGCCGATTTGCCGAAGACAGCGAGCAGCAATGGATCACGCTTGCTAAAGGTGGCGATCAAAACGCTTTTTATCATTTATATCAAAGTTACCATAAGCGGATTTATGCACTGTGCTGGCGAATGCTTGCTGATAAAGACAGCGCAGAAGACGTTTGTCAGGAAGTGTTTGTTCAGCTTTGGCAAAAAATTTGCGATTTTCGTGGAGAAAGTAAGTTTTCTACTTGGTTGCACAGCGTCGCAACGAATATCGTACTTGGTCATTTAAGAAAACAAAAAAATTGGCTGCAACGGGTTTTTAGTATTGAAGAACAAGGCGTAAGCATTGAAGAAACTAAAACTGATGTCCACGAATTATCGGATCTCGATAAGCACATTATGCGCTTACCAGAACGAGCAAGATTAGTATTTGTACTTTTTGCCGTAGAAGGTTATCGCCATGAAGAGATTGCTAACATGTTAGGAATGGCGGTTGGTTCAAGTAAAGCTCAATATCATCGTGCACGTAGTTTGTTAAGAGAGTGGGTTTAGAGATGAAAGAACATATTTCAGAGCAAGCATTAGATCAGCAAGTTCAGCAACTCGATAAAGAAATGAGTCCTAGTAGAGATTTATGGCCAGGTATCGAAAAAGCGCTTGCTCGCCAGCAACATCAGCGCGATACCACTAATAAAGCCACTTCATTTCCAGGGGTTGCCTGGGCAGCGTCAGTTGTTGCCGCGGTATTGTTAACCTGGGGAGTGATTAATTCTAACCCAGTGGGTGATAACCAGTCTCCTACGCTCGCGGTCAAAATGGAGCAAGACTTCGAAAAAACCAAACAGCTTTTACTAACCAGCTATGGTCAAGAGGTTAATACGCCACTCACTCCAGAGTTAGAAAAACAGTTTGAAGAGCTTGCTAAAGCGCGCGCTGCGTTGGCTAAATCTCTAGAAAAAGATCCTAATAATAGTGACTTACTCAATTTATTACGCTGGACGCAGCAACAAGAGTTATCGTTATTGCAAACAATTTATAGTCCTAAGTGGCAAAGTATTTAAGTAATCGAGGTGAGTATGCGTAATTTTATAGTATCAACTATGGTGGGCACTTTGCTCTGTTCAGTTTCAGCCGTTGCTGGTGAAAAGGTTAACAAAACATTGGCGCTTGAAAGTGCTAGTTCGATAACGATAGAGAATCAAAGAGGGCAAGTGAGTGTTGTTGGTGGCTCAGGGGATGAAGTAACAATCCAAGGAGAGTTGGACGAGAAAGCTGAAGGCTTAACTTTTGAACATGATGGCTCAACGATTATTGTCAAAGTTGAAATGCCTGAACATCAAGGCAATTGGCGCGGAATGAGCAATGAAAAAGGTTCAGACCTGACAATTTCAGTACCTAGTCAACTTAAGGTTTCTTTTAGTGGTATTTCTAGCGATATTTCGGCGTCCAATTTACTCAATGGAGCCGAGATCCGAACGGTAAGTGGTGAAATCAAACTTGATAACCTCAAAACAATTGTTGAAGTCAACTCGGTCAGTGGAAACATCCATACCCAAGATATACATGGTAAGTTAATCGCCGCGGCAGTGAGTGGGGATATCATTGATAAAAACTCCAGTGGTCGTATTGAACTAAACGCCGTTAGTGGTGAAATTGAATCAACAAGTGCAGCAGAGGAAGTTGTCATTGAAGTGGTTAGTGGTGATGTTTCTTTAGCATTGCAAAAAGTTGATGAGCTAACGGTAAGCGCCGTTAGTGGGGAAACTAAAGCTCAGTTGCATTTAAATGAAAATGGCACGGTTAAGTTATCGAGCGTTAGTGGTGATTTTGACATGCACTTTCAATCAGGTATTGAAGCAAGCTTTCGATTAAAAACTAACGCTGGTGGCGATATTGTTAATCGTATTACTAGTGATAAAGCAGAGCATGCCAAGTATGTTCCAAGTGAAAAGTTAAGTTTCGTTACTGGCAGCGGAAAAGCGTCAGTGAAAGCGAATACCGTCAGTGGCACAATTCGAGTTGATACTAAATAAACTTAGGCGAAAATAACGGTCAAAACGCAAGGATATTTGTCGAAACACGATGTTTCCTATCTAAACCTGAGGTTAAATAGTTCTCTGAACCCCGCTAACGATTATAATCTACCTTTATCGTTAGCGGGAACCTCTTTGCATACTTTTTCATTGCGCATTTCCTTTTGCATTTAATCAAATTCTGCTACATTAGTCCTCTTCCAATCAACGTATAACGCGCACTATGTGTATCACTTTATAGGTGTATAAATGGCGGATGCAAAGCCTGCTAAGTTTGAAAAGCGATCAAAATTCACTAGAGACCAACAAGTAGACGACTTAAAAGTTCCTCCACATTCACTGGAAGCTGAACAATCGGTACTCGGTGGTTTGTTATTGGATAATGAAGCATGGGATCGTGTTAGTGAAAAAGTGGTTGCACAAGATTTCTACTCTCGTTCTCATCGACTCGTTTATGAAACCATTGGCGCCTTGATTGAGTTAGGTGAACCCGTTGATTTAATTACGCTTTCTGAAGCACTAGAGAATGATCAAAAGCTAGATGATGCAGGCGGATTTGTTTATTTAGCTGAGATGATGAAAAACACGCCAAGTGCAGCGAACATTACCGCTTATGCAGAAATTGTTCGGGAACGAGCGGTAACGAGAGAAATGATCAGTGTGGCTAATGAAATTGCTGACGCAGGTTACGACACTCAGGGGCGAAGCAGTGCTGACTTACTTGATTTTGCTGAAACTAAGGTGTTTCAAATAGCAGAGCAACGAGCTAATAAGTCAGAAGGGCCCGAAAATATTCATTCGGTACTAGAAAAAACCGTTGATAGAATTGAGAAACTCTACCAACAACCGCATGATGGTGTAACCGGAGTTTCTACAGGGTTCGCTGATCTAGATAAGATGACCGCCGGCCTTCAGCCCAGTGATTTAATAATTGTTGCTGCCCGTCCATCAATGGGTAAAACCACGTTTGCGATGAACTTGGCAGAAAATGCGGCGATGACAGAAGATAAACCGGCGCTTATTTTCAGTTTAGAGATGCCTTCAGAGCAGATCATGATGAGGATGCTAGCCTCGTTAGGGCGCATTGATCAAACCAAGATAAGAACCGGACAATTGGGTGATGAAGATTGGGCTCGGTTATCATCAACGATGGGATTACTGATTGAAAAAGGTAAGATGTATATTGATGATGCAGCCGGTCTAACTCCAACCGAAGTTCGTTCTAGAGCCAGACGTATCGCGCGAGACAATGGCGGTATAAGTTTAATTATGATTGACTACTTGCAGTTGATGAGAGCGCCACAATTTGCGGATAATCGAACCTTGGAAATTGCCGAAATATCGCGCAGTTTAAAGGCGCTTGCCAAAGAACTTGAAGTGCCTGTCGTTGCCTTGTCGCAGTTAAACCGTAGTTTGGAGCAGCGAGCAGATAAAAGACCAGTAAACTCTGATTTGCGTGAATCAGGTTCGATAGAGCAGGATGCCGATTTGATTATGTTTATCTATCGTGATGAGGTTTATCATGATGATTCCGAATATAAAGGGATGGCTGAAATTATTATTGGTAAGCAGCGTAACGGTCCTATTGGTCGTGTACCATTAACATTCCAAGGGCAGTACTCGCGATTTGATAATTATGCCGGCTCTCATGTATTAGATGAAGACTAGTTAACACGATGACCATTCGCAGTGCGACAGCTGTTATCAATTTAGATGCGCTGAACCGTAATTTTACTTTTATTCGCGATTTAGCGCCAAATGCTAAAATATTGGCTGTTTTAAAGGCTAATGCGTATGGTCATGGACTTGAGCGAATTGCCAAAGCCTTGCCACAGGCAGACGCTTTTGGGGTCGCAAGAATAGGAGAGGCGTTAGCGTTACGAGCAGGTGGCGTGGTGAAACCTATCGTCTTACTTGAGGGCTTTTTCGAGCCGCA
Organism: Thalassotalea ganghwensis; assembly: GCF_053485795.1. Taxonomy (NCBI): domain Bacteria; kingdom Pseudomonadati; phylum Pseudomonadota; class Gammaproteobacteria; order Alteromonadales; family Colwelliaceae; genus Thalassotalea; species Thalassotalea ganghwensis. The sequence continues at coordinate 132,553 of NZ_JBQRUM010000010.1, read as the reverse complement.
AGATCTCGATATATTAGCGGTCAATAACCTTCAGACTATTGTTCATAATCAACAACAACTCGAGGCAATTTGTCAGGCTAAGTTAGATAAGCCGCTAAAAGTTTGGTTAAAAATAGATACTGGTATGCATCGTCTTGGCATAGATCCGCAAGATTTTGAAAAATACTATCACGCACTTTCAATGAGCCCTAATGTTCAGCAACCAATTGTATTAATGAGTCACTTAGGGTGCGCTGATGATACTGATAACCCGAAAACAAGGTCACAAATCGCATTATTTGAAACAGTTACTGCAGGATTATCTAATGAACGTAGTCTGGCTAATTCTGCCGGTACGTTTGTTTGGCCGCAGAGTCATTACCAATGGGTACGTCCTGGTTTGATGTTGTATGGTGTTTCTCCACTGGCGAAAGCTAATGAAAAAGCTAAAGCATTAGCGCCAGTGATGACCTTACAAGCAAGTGTTATCGCGATACGCCAGCTGCCAGCTGGGGAGACAGTTGGTTACGGTGGAACGTGGCAGAGCGAAAAAGATACCAAAATTGGGGTGATCGCCATTGGCTACGGCGATGGTTATCCAAGACATGCACAAACGGGAACACCAGTATTAGTGAATGGGCGGATCGTCCCATTGGTTGGTCGCGTTTCTATGGACATGATCACCGTCGATCTTGGTGCTAACGCTAATGAAAAAATTGGAGATGTCGCTACATTATGGGGAGATGGCTTACCTGTAGAAGAGGTGGCGAAATGGTCAACGACGATACCCTATGAGCTATTGTGTAACATTAGCCGAAGGGTGGAGATATCATTAAAATAAAAGGTGCTTAATCGCACCTTTTATCTAACCACTTAACCAGTAGTTTTTACTGTCAATTTAATCAAATCTTATTGCTCTCGCTGAGCATGACGAAGCGCCCAAACATAGTCTAAACCGATAAATTGTTGCCCTTCAAATAAGCTAGGATCTACGGGGCCTATGTGTCCAAGAGGACGCCCCTGGTCATTTACCTCTGCTTGTACCGGTGGAATGGGCATAGCCGGACCAGTTTCCCCTTTCACTGCTAGAGCATGACAGGTTAGGCATGACATGGTTTCTTGGTCAAATGGTCCTTCAATTTGAGAGTTAGTGAGCACCGTAGCTCGACCGCGGTTATCTACCCAATCTGTTTGTGTGCCACGTAAGCGGTAGTTTTCCCACTTGGTACCTTCTAAACCAAAACCAGAGGGGAGCTCGTTACAATCTAATTGGCTTGCTGGGCATGCGACACTGTCTTTGGAAGCGACTACCCAACCACGAAATGATTCGGGATAAATGGTTGGCCAATAATTCTCGTTATCGACATGTTCGAAAGTAGACCAAAACCACGTGGGCATGTCCTTTGATATGATATGTAAAGCCGATAAGCCAAACAGCATTAATTGTTCATCTCGCTCAACCTCTATCCAGTGATATCTGGGTTTATCGGTTTCTTCAATCTTCACCCAATGCGCTTTAATCTCTTTTGCTCCGATCGGAAAATCAATATCAGTAACCCCTTGTGCAGCAAGGCGTTCTTGTTCATCTAAACTATAAAGCTTGTTATCACGAATGAAGTGATAGGCTGACTTATTCATCCGCACTTCTTCGTCAAATATATTACTGGTATCACCAGCTGGAGGAGTATAAAAAGCGCCGTCTGCACAGGCTTTCTTCCATGATTTAGGCTTGATGGCGTTTTCTAAGAATGTTTCTTCTCGCGAACGCCACATTTGCCATGTGGTAAGTCCGTTGTCCCCAAGTACTTTGTTTTTATCCGGCCGACAATTCTTATCATTGCCTGGCCAATTTAAAGAAACAAAGAGTTGCCAGGCGTAACGATCAGGGTCGTTCATGGCTAAAAATGTATCTTGGAGATCTTTCCAAGGTTTATGTTGATTGAATGACTTGGCTCGAGTATCACCGGTTAACTCTTGCAGAGAAAGCGAGTCATTGGCTTGCCCTAAGCCGCTAAAGCTGATCGCCAGCACAAATATGGCACTTGCTGTCTTTTTCATTGTATTTTCCTGAAATCTTAAAATTAATTTTTTTGCCAAAATTCGCTACCAGCAATGTTGGTTTTGTCAAAACCATGTTCAATTAGCAATTGTTTCGCTTTGCTTTCGCTTATTTGCAGAGCTTCACATGCTTCTCTTAGTGTCCACGAAGGATATGCGTTAATTTTTTCATTATCGGTCAGCTCTTTAAGCTTGATATCATCACCAAAGCAATGGTGCAGCGCCTGTTCAAGGTGCAGATAAGATTGAGAACCTGCAATAACAGCTTTGTTGACGCCGTTAAAGATCAATGACGGAAAACCACGTGCCCCCATTGCAACCATCTCTTGCTGCTCATTTTTAAATATTTGCGCAACTTCTTTTGATGCCAAGGTAGCGAGGAACGCTTTAGTATCGATATTAAATGCGTTTACACAGGCTAATAGGTCTGATTCTTTGGCAACATTCTGAGCATAAAGAAAAATTCTTTCTCGTAAATACCGAACAAATGCAGACTCCAAAGCTGGTACCAATAGCCTAACGGCAATTGCCGCTTTACAAAGAATATAAGAATTATCGATAGGGTCGTTTTTCCAAACGCTTGGGTCGATGGGTTGTTTGTAATATTCCGCCACATGGATCCAGTGAGGAATAACATCGGTTGGCTTGCTGATACCATTACCTGCATCGCCAAACCCTTCCCATCCTGGCAGCAAGCCACCGTGAATATAGCTAACCTTGATATGGTAATTTAACGTCAATCTTCGCCACATTGGCTCGATAGCCCAGCAGTGAGAGCAGATCGGATCGGTGACAAAGATGATGTCAGCTATCTTATTTTGTGTTGTGCTTGTAGAGCTTGTATTTACAATGTTTGGAATTACACAGCCGAGTTCATCGTTACATAGCGTCATTTTCATTGCTTCCTAATTGATTGAGAGCTTGCTCCATTCTATCAAGGCCTTCTGTGAGAATTTCTTGGCTGGTGGCAAAGCAGATACGGATATGTCCAGAGGCCCCTGGACCAAAAAACTTTTCATTACCGGGCACAACTGCAACGTTATATTTGAGTAAATGAGCGACGATTTCGTCAGCTGAAAAGCCGGTAAGTTCAATATTTGGAAATAACAAATAAGTTGCTTCTGGTGTATGGCAGGTAACGCCTGGCATTTGATTTAGGCGTTTAACTGCATAATCACGCAGTTGAGTCAGATGAGCGGTAAATTCATCAACCCAATACCAACATTCTTTCAAGGCGGTGATCGCCGCTATTTGTGATATTGTCGCGACACCACCTGCAGTCGTCATAACATTTGAAGCCTCAACAATGCTTTGATATGACGCTTGAGTTGGACAAATAATGGCGCCAACTCTCAAGCCGGCGAGTCCAAATGCTTTTGAAAAGCCATAACAAGTAATAACGCGTTGTGTCAGTTCGCTTGGTAAATGGTGGAAGCTAGTGAAACGTTTTTCTGGAAAAACAATATCCGACCAAATTTCATCATTCATTATCCAAAGGTCATGTTTATTAGCAAACTCAGCAATTAGCACTAACTCTTTCTTTGTCATTAGGCGACCAAGTGGGTTGTGAGGGTTGCAAACACCAATGACTTTGGTTTTTGGTGTCAGTAATTGCTCAAGCATATCGAGACGAAACTCTCCAAGCTCATGATCATAAGGACAACGAATGGCATTGCCTTTTGCTGCTAGTACCGATTGTTCAAATAGGAAATCGACGGGATCAAAGATAATCGCTTCGTCCCCTTCATTAATGAATGCTTGAATGACGCTGTACATCCCACTGGCGACACTGTCGATAGGCAAGATATAATCAGCATTGAGTTGATAGTCACGACGATTAGCCATTGATTGGACTAAAGCCTGTTTGAACTCACTAAGCCCTTGGTGCGGACCATATGAAAAGACTCCTCCTAAAGCATAATCAACAATAGCATGTCGAATTTCTTTCGCGACGGCAAAATCCGGGTCGGCAGCAGTTAATGGGATAATGTCTGGTTCAGTTTCTGCCCATCGGTAGTTATAGGCGCGTTGTTTTAGTAATTGGTGAGGAACATTCTCTGAAGAGAAAAGTGATTGTGTCATGAGGGCCTCTAATTAGAAGTGCAAATGAATTAAAAAGCAAATGGAATTTTTTGCTGTTGATGGTGGGGCTGCAGAAACTCTTCTTGCAGTGCGATGCCTTGCTCAAGGTACTTGTTAACTACCTTGCTTCTACTCGCACTAAAGTGCTCCAATGCCGTAACGGTAAACCCATGTTGACTATTGATTAAAAGCTCTGAGAGCATCATAGCATCGACGATTGCAGAGTTAACCCCTTGACTAGTAAATGGAAGTAACGCGTGCGCGGCATCGCCCAGTAATACGATATTTTGATAGTAAAACTTTTCTAATGGAATCAAGTAGCTCGTTTTCCAAATATGAGAATTATTGAAATCGGTTAAGTTGATTAAATTACCAATAATACTCGGCCAATTACCAACCGTTTCCAGTGCAAATTGGCGTTTTGCTTGGTGTGTTTCTGCCTTGATTTGGTATTTGTGTGAATCATATTGAATAAACCAAACGATATGCTCTTGGTCTGCAGGCATAACGCCAGCTGCTAAACCACCCTCAAGCTGTTTGTACTTGATAAACTGGTGTTTTAAACTAGACACTAAGGTTGGGCTTTTAATAATTGAAACGAGCTCTTTTACTCGAATATCAGAGCGCTGCGCATGTGGGAATATTTGTTGTCTAACTAGCGAGCGACCACCATCACAACCTAAGAATATATCGGCCTCAACACGTTGACTATCTTCAAAAATTGCCGCTTTTGCATTGCCATCTTCTCCCCATTCAAAGTGGGAAAATTTGTGATCAAAATGCAACCAGTCTTCTGGTATTTCGGCCAATATACTGTCAATAAAAGCTTTCCGGGTAACGCCAAAGCTACCTTTCAGTGGTTCGCTGATTAATATATTACTGTCAGTATCAAGGATTTGGCAGTGGTTAATTGGATGACCACCTTCTACCATGCTTTGATAGAGCCCTAATTGAGTTAATGCTTCGATACCGTTTTCTAGCATCATAAAGCCTAAACCTTCACGACCTGACTGATGGCTGCGTTCATAAATATCGGCTCTACCGCCAAGTTTTTTGTAGTGAACAGCAAAAGCCAATCCAGCAATACCACCACCGATTATTGCAATACGTTTAATCATTAATCTCTCCGTGATTACTGTTCTATTTGTTACTGATATGTAAATATTTAATATGATAACCAATTGAATGCGGTTGCTTAATGCAATAAAATGCAGAATTAAAGTGTAAATATGCAGAACCGAAGGATACGGATGCCTGAATTAAATTGGGATGATTTAAAAATTGCACATAAGGTTGCCAAGCTAGGTTCGGTTTCTAAGGCAGCAGAGCAACTTAATATCAATTACACAACCGTACTTCGTCGTATCGGTCAGCTTGAACAAGCGCTGGCGACAAAACTGTTTATCCGCCACCAAAGAGGTATAAAATTAAGTGATAGCGGTTATCAATTTCTTAGCTCGATGCCAGATATTGAATTTAAAGTAAAATCGTTACAAACACAGCTTTCACTGCAAAATCATAAGGTAGCGGGTCGATTAAAAATAACCACACTTTCTGAGTATTCATCATTTTTACACCCCGTTTTAAAACAGAGTCAACGATTGTACCCAGAACTTACGGTTCAAGTTGATGTTAATGATGAGATCGTGCCTTTAGAAAGTGGCGAAGCTCATATTTCAATTAGAGCAGGTCAAGAGTGCAAAATGCAGGGAGATTTGATCGCTAAGAAAATATGTGATTTGGTCTATTCTTATTATGCAGCCCCTTGTTATATCTCAGCAAAAGGTTTACCCCAATCACCAGAAGAGTTTAAGCAGCACCAATGGGTAATGCCCAGTGGTAAAAAGCGTTCGCTTTCTTTTGTTAAGGATGTTTTATCAAGACTCACCAAAGAAAATATAAGTTATCAGAGCAATGAATTGGTTGATATTCAATCTGCCATCGAACACGGTATGGGAATTGGACCAATTGATGAAAAAAAAATTAATCCAAGTTCATCATTGGTAAAAGTGTCGAGTATTAATGTTGAAAATGAGAATAGCCTGTGGTTTGTTTATCATAAAGACGTCAAAGAAGATGCTAAGATCAAAGCAATGTTAAAACTACTTTATCAGAGAAAAAATGATGTTGAGCAAGCAAGGATTAATCGCAGGTAACGCTTTTATAAAGAAGGATTAATTCGTCTCTCCAAACATTGTCGCGATAACCTTTCTTGAACCACCTTGGTTGCGGTGCTCTCCTAAGTATACCCCTTGCCATACACCGAGATTGAGTTTGCCTTGCGTAATCGGTACGGTGATACTTGTGCCTAAAGTACTTGCTTTAAGATGGGCTGGCATATCATCACTACCTTCATAAGTATGTTGATAATAAGCTGCATTCTCTGGAATGGCATGATTAAAGTGAGCTTCAAAGTCTGATCTTACCGTTGGGTCAGCGTTTTCATTTATCGTCAATGATGCTGAAGTATGCTGAATAAAAAGGGTCAGTAAGCCACATTTGACCTGACAAAGTTGTGGCAAGCTATCGATAACTTCATCGGTGATCAAATGAAAACCGCGTTGCCGCGGTTTTAGAATAATTGTTTTTTGAATCCACATAGACAAGGACAATATGAAACGTTAGAAAATTACTTGTCGAAGCTGAACTCGATGTAGGCTTTGCCATGAGGTGAATTCAATGGAATGATCACAATAGGACCATCTGCTTTATGCTTTATAGTATGGTTTTTGCCTGAAACGACCATAGGAGTTGCCATATCAAACTCGAAGCCCTTTTCACTGAGCATTCTTTTGGCACCACCAGTGACCATATTGGTTATCTCACCAACGAGATCGGTGATTTCATCATTAATTTCATCTGGACTTTCGCCAACCATACCTTTCATTGTTGCTATTGCTAAAGGGGCATCAAAGGTGATGGATAGAGAGCCTTTTGTTTGATCACTGACCATGCCAATTAAGCCTGAAACATCGCCCGCTGCGACTTCATCTTTCTTTAATTTTGGCTTTTCCGGTGTAAGTTCCATTTGAGCCATGGTAGACATGACGTTTAACATTGATGATAAAAACGGGTTTATAAACTCTACATTCATGAAGTTTCCCAAGGCCTTAGTTAATACTAGAGTACTGATTTTGCATACTTATTTTGCAAATGTAAATCTTAGTACCCCAATTTAATGTTATTAAAGTCTATAAGACTATTGGTTTAGCTACAAACTAAAATAAATTACCGAGAGTCTTATTTTAGTATCTTGATTATTCACACTATTTACTTATTCGTTTTAAGTATTGGTGAGTAATTCATTTTTTACCAATAATCTTTATAAAAAAGTTTTATATTTGCTTTGCAATAAACATATGCTATTCGCGCTCTATTGGCAAGTTAAGCGCATAAAAATCAAAAACTAAGACCATAAATCTGATAGCCGCCTTATTATTTGTAGAATTAAAATAACGTTGCTGAAAGTTTTTCTTCGCTCCAGGTAATGCTTACAGTGTTTATTTATTGGATATATTAATCAGAAAGGATTCTGATTATCGTTGACAGTCGCTGCACATACCATGAGCTTCGACAATTTGATGTGATATTGAAAAGCCACTTGCATCAGCCATTGTTTTAAGTGCTAAATCAAGGTGATTTGACTGAATTTCTTCTACGTGCCCACATTGGTCACAGATCAAGAGCTGGACAGGGTGATGACATTCATCAAAATGATGGCAAAGTAAAAATGCGTTAATTGATTCTATTTTATGAACAAATCCTTGTTTGCTTAAAAAGTCTAACGCTCGATATACCGTCGCTGGTTTAGCGGCAGGATCTAAAGCCTTTAGTTTCTCAAGTAACTCATAGGCACCCAAAGCACCTTGGTGTTCAGCTAAAAGCCTAAAAACTTGCTCTCTAGTAACCGTTAGTCGGGCACCACGAGAAAGGCAAACCTGTTTTGCTTGTGCAAGTAGTTTTTGAGCGTTAGACATAATGAATCAATGTTGTTTTTTTTAAAGTCTACCATATCAATTAGAAGGACTAAAACACACTTTAGTCGATTGCACAATAAAAAAGCCCTGCTTGATTAACAAGCAGGGCTTTTATTAAGTTTATCACTATTAAAATTTATTTTTTCTCGTTACGCGCTTTAACTTCTGCGATAACTTCTTCAGCTACGTTTTGAGGCGCTGCAGAATAGTGACTGAATTCCATTGAGAATTGACCACGACCTGATGTCATCGTACGTAAGTGACCGATGTAACCAAACATTTCTGATAAAGGAACGTCTGCTTTAATACGAACACCAGTAGTACCAGCTTCTTGGTCTTTGATCATACCGCGACGACGGTTCAAGTCACCAATAACATCACCAACGTGATCTTCCGGGGTGAATACGTCAACTTTCATGATAGGTTCTAAAAGTTGAGCACCCGCTTTTGGCATTGATTGACGGAATGCACCACGTGCTGCAATTTCGAACGCTACAGCTGATGAGTCAACTGCGTGGTAACCACCGTCGAATAATTCAACTTCAACGTCTAACACTGGGAAGCCCGCAACTGGACCTGATTCCATCATGCTAGCAAAACCTTTTTCGATAGCAGGGAAGAATTCTTTAGGAACGTTACCACCAACAACTGTTGATTTGAAGGTAAAGCCAGAGTTAGTTTCGCCTGGCTTGATGCGGTAATCGATCTTACCAAATTGACCAGAACCACCTGATTGTTTCTTATGCGTGTATGAATCTTCAATCTCTTGTGTGATCGTTTCACGGTATGCTACTTGTGGCTTACCTACTTCTAACTCAACGCCGTAAGTACGTTTTAGGATGTCTACTTTGATATCTAAGTGTAATTCACCCATACCTTTAAGGATGGTTTCACCTGAATCTTCATCAGTTTCAACTTGGAACGTAGGATCTTCAGCAACCATTTTCCCGATAGCGATACCCATTTTCTCTGTAGAACCTTTATCTTTAGGCGCAACAGCGATAGAGATTACTGGTTCAGGGAAAACCATTGCTTCAAGTGTACAAGGGTTCTTAACATCACATAATGTGTGACCAGTTTGAACATTCTTCATACCAACGATGGCTAAGATGTCACCTGCTTGTGCTTCAGTTAACTCAGTACGGTCTTCTGCTTGCATCTCAACCATACGGCCGATACGTTCAGTTTTACCAGTGAAAGAGTTAAGAACAGTATCACCTTTCTTAAGGCGACCTGAGTAGATACGTACGAAAGTAAGCGCACCAAAACGGTCATCCATAATTTTAAATGCCAAGGCACGGAATGGCTCTTCAGCGTCAACAAGTGCATATTGACCAGTCGGTTCACCTTCTTCATCAGTTAATGGCTGAGGTGGAACTTCTGTTGGAGATGGTAAGTAGTCAACAACAGCGTCGAGAAGTAATTGCATACCTTTGTTTTTGAACGCGGAACCACAGTATGTAGGGAAGAACAATAATTCGTTTGTGCCCTTACGAATACATGCTTTGATTTGTTCTTCTGTTGGATCTAACTCACCTTCTAAGTATTCCATTAACATATCTTCATCAGCTTCTAAAGCTGTTTCGATCAATTCTTCGCGATATGCTGCTGCATCATCAACCATGTCTGCTGGAATATCTTCTATTGAATAGTTTTCTGGTTGACCAGAGTCATCCCACACGTAAGCTTTTTGTGTTAATACATCAACAACACCAACAAAGTTATCTTCTTCACCAATCGGTAATGTCATTACTAATGGGCGTGCACCAAGGACATTTTGTACTTGGTCTTTAACACGATAAAAGTTTGCACCTAAACGGTCTAATTTGTTGACGAAGATCAAACGAGCTACTTTTGAGTCGTTTGCATAACGCCAGTTTGTTTCAGACTGAGGCTCTACACCGCCTGAACCACAGAATACACCGATACCGCCGTCAAGTACTTTTAATGAACGATAAACTTCAACGGTGAAGTCAACGTGGCCTGGGGTGTCGATAACGTTAAAACGGTGCTTTTTCCATTCACACGTAACGGCTGCAGATTGGATAGTAATACCACGCTCCGCTTCTTGTTCCATAAAGTCAGTTGTTGATTCACCATCATGAACCTCACCAATTTTATGGATCATACCTGTAAGTTTCAAAATTCGTTCGGTTGTGGTGGTTTTACCCGCATCAACGTGAGCGAAAATACCAATATTTCTGTATTTTGATAAATCTGCCATTACTTTACTCTATATAATGTGTGACTAAATTCCACACCAGTGTATGGAATTGACGAAAATTTGCGCGGGAGTATAGCAGAACTTAAATCAAACCAAAATAACTAAAAGAAAATAAAATCGTTTTATTAGTCTGTTTGGTTTAAATAGTCAAATGACAATCTTCCAATATAGAAACACCTTCTATGCAATGGATATAGCTCTGCTTATATATACAAACTAAAAATTCTGTTAATCAAATATCATGTTCATGCTAAATAATTTACAAGGTATCGCTATTTTATGTGTTTTAAATTTTGTCTTGCCTAAAAAACATATTTATGTATAATACGCGTCCACGTTTGACTAACGTCACGTGATTTAAAAGGTTGATTAGCCAAAAAACGTATGGTTTATAAGCAAATCAACCTCACTACAGCAACCCCGATAGGGGGTTGAATGTTATTAGCGATACTCCCCCCTTTTCATTAAGTAAAAGGTGATGGGCAGTATTTTGTTCGTTCTTTAAATTGGGGATTTGATAAATGTCAAATCAAAGAATTCGCATTCGTTTGAAAGCGTTTGATCATCGTTTGATTGATCAATCTACAGCGGAAATCGTTGACACTGCTAAACGCACTGGTGCACAGGTTCGTGGTCCTATTCCATTACCTACGCGCAAAGAGCGTTTCACTGTTTTGATTTCTCCACACGTTAACAAAGATGCGCGTGATCAGTACGAAATTCGTACGCACAAGCGTTTAATTGATATCGTAGAACCTACTGAAAAGACTGTTGATGCATTAATGCGTTTAGATCTTGCAGCAGGTGTCGACGTTCAAATTAGCTTGGGTTAATAGGGGGTTTTTGACATGACTATAGGTCTAGTCGGACGTAAAGTTGGTATGACTCGCATCTTCACTGAAGATGGTGTTTCTACTCCTGTTACAGTCCTAGAAGTTGAAGCCAACCGTGTTGCTCAGGTAAAAACTGTAGACAACGATGGCTATTCAGCGATTCAAGTAACTACTGGTTCAAGAAAAGCAAACCGAGTAAACAAGCCAGCAGCTGGTCACTTTGCAAAAGCAGGTGTTGAAGCTGGTCGTGGTTTATGGGAATTCCGTTTAGCGGAAGGTGAAGGTGCTGACTTAGCTGCTGGTAGCGAAATTACTGTTGAAGTTTTTAACGATACTAAATTAGTAGACGTAACCGGTACTTCGAAAGGTAAAGGTTTCCAAGGTGGTATCAAGCGCTGGAATTTCCGCACGCAAGATATGACTCACGGTAACTCATTATCTCACCGTTCAAACGGTTCAATCGGCCAGTGTCAAACACCAGGTCGTGTATTTAAAGGCAAAAAGATGTCTGGTCACATGGGTGCTGTGCGTGTAACGACACAAAACCTTGAATTGGTTCGCGTTGATGCAGAACGTAACTTGCTCCTTATTAAAGGTGCAGTTCCGGGTGCTGTTAATGGCAACGTAATCATCAAGCCAGCTGTTAAAGCCTAACGTCTGAGGAGAATTTTGATGGAATTAGCATTAAAAGACGCATCGGGCGCTCTTGAAGTTTCTGAAGCAACCTTCGGACGTGAGTTTAACGAAGCTTTAGTACACCAAGTAGTTGTTGCTTATGCAGCAGGTGCTCGTCAAGGTACTGTTAAGCAAAAAACCCGTTCTGAAGTAAGTGGCGGTGGCAAGAAGCCATGGCGTCAAAAAGGTACTGGCCGCGCTCGTGCTGGTACAACTCGTGGTCCAATTTGGAGATCTGGTGGTGTTACATTCGCTGCTCGTCCTCAAGATCACAGCCAAAAAGTAAACCGTAAAATGTACCGTGGTGCGATTCAAAGCATCCTTTCTGAGTTAGTTCGTCAAGAACGCTTAGTTGTGGTAAATGATTTTGCAGTTGAAACGCCAAAAACAAAAGAACTCGTTTCTAAGTTAAAAGGTTTAGAGTTAAAAGACGTTTTAATCGTCACTCCAGAAGTTGATGAGAACTTGTTCTTATCTGCTCGCAACCTATACAAAGTTGATGTTCGCGATGTAGCAGGCATTGATCCAGTTAGCTTAGTTGGTTTTGAAAAAGTATTGATGACTGCTTCTGCAGTTAAGCAAATTGAGGAGATGTTAGCATGATAAGCGAAGAACGTTTGTTAAAAGTGCTTTTGGCACCGAACATTTCTGAGAAAAGCACAATGGCTGCTGAAGCAAACAACACAGTTGTTTTTAAAGTAGCAACTGATGCTAAAAAAGCTGAAATCAAAGCTGCTGTTGAAAAACTTTTTGAAGTTAAAGTTGAAGGTGTTCGTACCTTAAATGTTAAGGGTAAAACAAAGCGTACAGGCGCTCGTTTTGGTCGCAGAAGCGATTGGAAAAAAGCCTACGTTACTCTTGCTGAAGGTTCTGACATCGACTTCGTTGGCGCAGAAGCATAGGAGAGGGTTAAATGGCTATTGTAAAATGTAAACCAACTTCTCCGGGTCGTCGCCACGTAGTAAAAGTGGTTAACCCTGAGTTGCACAAAGGTAAGCCTTACGCACCTTTATTAGATACTAAATCTAAATCAGGTGGTCGTAACAACACAGGTCGTATTACCGTTCGTCACGTAGGTGGTGGTCATAAGCATCACTATCGTATGATTGACTTTAAACGAAATAAAGATGGTATCCCTGCTAAAGTAGAACGTTTGGAATATGATCCAAACCGTACTGCTAACATCGCATTAGTATTATATGCAGATGGTGAGCGCCGCTACATCTTAGCCCCTAAAGGCTTAACTGCTGGTGACATGATCCAGTCAGGTGTTGATGCGCCAATTAAAGTAGGTAACACATTACCATTGCGTAACGCTCCTTTAGGTAGTGTTATTCACGCAATCGAACTTAAACCAGGCAAAGGTGCTCAAATCGCTCGTGCGGCAGGTGCTTATGCTCAATTAGTTGCTAAAGACGGTGCTTACGTTACTGTGCGTTTACGCTCAGGCGAAATGCGTAAAATCGAAGCAGATTGTCGCGCAACTCTAGGTGAAATCGGTAACGCTGAACACATGCTTCGCTCATTAGGTAAAGCAGGTGCTTCACGCTGGCGCGGTGTTCGTCCAACTGTTCGTGGTGTTGCCATGAACCCAGTTGACCATCCACACGGTGGTGGTGAAGGTAGAACTTCAGGCGGTCGTCATCCGGTATCTCCATGGGGTGTACCAACTAAGGGTTATAAGACTCGTAGCAACAAGCGTACTGATAAGTTCATCGTACGTCGTCGTACTAAATAATAGTACTTATTAATTAAGAGGAATCACCATGCCACGTTCTCTCAAGAAAGGTCCATTTATCGACCTACACTTGTTGACGAAGGTAGAGAAAGCTCTGGAAAGCGGGAATAAAAAGCCAATTAAAACTTGGTCCCGTCGTTCAATGATCATCCCAAATATGATCGGATTGACCATAGCTGTCCATAATGGCCGTCAACACGTTCCTGTATTTGTTACCGAAGAAATGATCGGTCACAAATTGGGTGAATTTGCACCAACTCGTACTTATCGCGGTCATATCGCAGATAAGAAAGCTAAAAGATAAGGGGAAGTTAAATGGAAGCTATTGCTAAACATAAATTTGCCCGCGGTTCTGCGCAAAAAGCGCGTTTAGTTGTGGATCAAATCCGTGGCTTAAACGTTGAGAAAGCTTTAGAAATCTTAGAATACAGCAACAAGTCTGCTGCGGTTCTAGTTAAGAAAGTTTTAAACTCAGCTATTGCTAACGCAGAGCACAACGAAGGTGCAGACATTGATGAATTATTCGTTAAAACTATTATGGTTGACGATGGTCCTACAATGAAACGTATCAAACCTCGTGCGAAAGGTCGTGCGGATCGTATCCTTAAGCGTACTAGTCACATCACTGTGATTGTCGCAGATAGCTAGGAGATATTAGAATGGGTCAAAAAGTCCATCCAAATGGTATTCGCTTAGGTATCACTAAACCTTTCGCGTCTACTTGGTTTGCAAGTAGCAAAGATTTTGCAGATAACCTACACGGCGACCATTTAGTTCGTGCATACTTATCTGAAAAACTTAAGCGTGCATCATTATCAAAAATCGTAATTGAGCGTCCAGCTAAATCTATCCGCGTAACTATTCACACGGCTCGTCCTGGTGTAGTTATCGGTAAGAAAGGCGAAGACGTAGAAAAATTACGTTTAAAAGTATCTAAAATTGCAGGCGTACCAGCGCAAATTAACATCGCTGAAGTACGTAAGCCAGAAATGGACGCACAATTAGTTGCTGACAGCATCGCGAGCCAATTAGAGCGTCGTGTTATGTTCCGTCGTGCAATGAAGCGTGCTGTTCAAAACGCTATGCGTTTAGGTGCTAAAGGTATCAAAGTTGAAGTTAGCGGTCGTTTAGGCGGTGCTGATATCGCTCGTTCTGAGTGGTATCGTGAAGGTCGTGTACCTTTGCACACTTTACGTGCTGATATTGACTACGCTACAGCGCGTGGTGAAACAACGTATGGTACTATCGGTATTAAAGTTTGGATCTTTAAAGGTGAAGTGATTGGTGGTATGCCTCTTCAGGCAGAGCAACCTGCAGCTAAACCTAAGAAAAGAAACAACCGCAAGAGCAAGTAGGGGATAAGTAATGTTACAACCAAAACGTACTAAATTCCGTAAGCAATTTAAATTGCGTAACCGTGGTCTTGCACAGGTAGGTAGTTCAGTTAGCTTCGGTACTTACGGGTTAAAATCAGTTGAACGTGGTCGTATGACTGCACGTCAAATTGAATCAGCTCGTCGTGCGATGACTCGTCACGTTAAGCGTCAAGGTAAAATTTGGATCCGTGTATTCCCAGACAAGCCAATTACCAAGAAGCCTCTAGAGGTTCGTATGGGTAAAGGTAAAGGTTCTGTAGAATATTGGGTATGTCAAATTCTACCGGGTCGTGTTCTTTATGAAATGGAAGGTGTATCAGAAGAATTGGCACGTGAAGCATTTGCATTAGCAGCTGCTAAATTGCCATTCAAAACAACCTTCGTAACTAGAACGGTGATGTAATGAAAGCAAGCGAACTTAAAGATAAAAGCATTGAAGAGTTAAATGCTGAATTGCTTGAGCTTTTACGCGAACAGTTTAACTATCGCATGCAAGCTAGCACAGGTCAGTTAGCACAGACTCATTTGCTAAGAACGGTACGTCGCAATATCGCGCGTGTTAAGACTATCATAACTGAAAAGGCTGGTAAGTAATGAGCGAAAAAATTCGTACACTACAAGGTCGCGTTGTCAGTGACAAAATGGATAAGTCTATCACTGTCCTGATTGAGCGTCGTGTTAAGCACCCTATTTACGGTAAGTTCATTACGCGTTCAACTAAGTTGAAAGCACATGATGAAACAAACCAGTGTAAGCAAGGTGACGTAGTAACTATTCGTGAATGTGCACCAATTTCTAAGACAAAGTCTTGGACATTAGTTGACGTTATCGAAAAAGCTAAAGTACTTTAATTTAACTTAAAGTTACTCATATCGAAACGGCTCCCTTGTGGAGCCGTTTTTATTACTAGTGCTTCATCACCTTTGGTCATTATCGTTTTTGCATTAAGTGTTGAATACATTCAAATTGACTGATGTTTTTCTGTTGTTTAAATGGAAAACGAAAAGGCAGCAAATAAAAGATTGATATTCATTAATATATACAACAGCTCAGAAAAGTTGTGGTTAGTAGTCACAGCCTTTCATATTTTACTCAATCGTCGTGTCGCTATTTTTCTTGCTCATGCTCGGCGATGCTTTGTTAAGAATCGTGTAATAACTTAAACTTTCTCGATTTGCATTTGCTGAAATTGCTTTGGCGTTAATCCTGTTTCCGCTTTAAAACAGGCACCAAAGTACGAAAGGGATGAAAAACCAACCTTATCCGCAACATCAGAAATTCTGTCACCTGACTTCAAATGAGATTTTGCTCGGTTCAACCTTGCAACCCTTAAGTACTCACTAAATGTAATATCAGCTAAAGCACTTAACTTTCTTTGCAATTGACGCTCACTAACAGCAAGCATTGAAGCAGCTTTTTTTCGATCAAAATCTTCACGTGAAAGATTTTCCCCGACTAACATTTTAAAATTTTCTAGAAAATAGTCGTCCTTGTTATCTTCAAATTTAATCGCTTGGTT
The DNA here is from genome assembly GCF_053485795.1 of Thalassotalea ganghwensis. NCBI lineage: Bacteria > Pseudomonadati > Pseudomonadota > Gammaproteobacteria > Alteromonadales > Colwelliaceae > Thalassotalea > Thalassotalea ganghwensis. The sequence continues at coordinate 116,092 of NZ_JBQRUM010000010.1, read as the reverse complement.
TTTGGAAGCAAGCGACATACTATTTTTTCGGGTAAGCAGTTTTCTTATAGAGTATAAATTTTTCAGTTGTGTTATGAGTTCTTCTTCACTAAAAGGTTTACTCATAAAACCATCGATTAGATTATTCCATCCTTCGGTGCGAACTTTATGCTCTTCATTGGCGGTTAAAATTAATAATGGAATGTGTGCGGTCCAATCGCTTGTTCGTAGTTGATTGCAAACTTCATAACCAGAAATGCCTGGCATCATTAAATCACATAGAATGATATCAGGGATCTTTTCTCTTGCTAGTTTAACGCCAGTTTCTCCGTCTTTGGCCGTTATGCACAAGAAATCATTATTCAGTGATTCAAAAAGATAATTCCTCATATCACCATTATCTTCAATAATTAGCAGTAAAGGTTTCTGTTCAAACGATTCACTCTCTACATTTAAACCAAATCGCTTTTGCTCAGGAGGCAAACTTTTACTGTCTTTAGATAAAGCGATCATTTCTGTATCTTTGACGATAAACGGTGCTGTTCTATGTGTCGCTAATCCATCTGCTGGCATTTCATTGGATTTCCAAAATTCTAGTTCAACGCGAGTACCTATTTTGGTTTTACTTTGAATAGTAATACGGCCTTCGTTTATGTCGACTAACTCTTTAACTACTGTTAAACCAATGCCAGAGCCCTCAACGTGCTGATTGGTAGCGCTATGAATTCGGAAAAATGGTGTAAATACTTTTTCTAAATTACCTTTGTCAATACCTATACCGCTATCTTCAATTATGATGATAACGGTATCTTTGCATTCTACATGTATATAAATTTCCCCACCGGGTTGGGTATATTTAACTGCATTAGAAAGAACATTGATAAAAATCATTTCGAAAGAATCTTCAACAAGATCAACAATAGCGCCTTCAGCAAGGGAAAGCTTTAATGAAAGATTCTTTTCAAGAAATGCATATTCAAAAGAAGACACAATGCTTTTTATTATTGAAGAGATATCATAAGGCTTTCTTTCTAAATGTTTAGTAGTTTCAACTTTCGAAATATTTACAAATTGCTCTATAAGTCTTTGCAATTTTTTTGTGTTTTTGCTTACCAATTGTAAAAGTCTAATATCTTGTTGATCATTACTTTTTTTTATTAGTCGTTCAATTGGCGATCGAATTAACGTTAATGGTGTTTTTAATTCATGAGTAATACGGGTAAATAGGCGTAGCTTTTCTGAAAGTAACGCTTCTATTTTTTGTTGCTTTAAATTTATCGCTGCATTTTGTTCTCGCAAACTCTTAGTTTGACGTTTGATAGCTTCGCTAAGCTCTTGATTTCTAGCTTGTAACTGATAAGTTCTCAAGTGAAAAAGACCCCAAATAATGGTAATTAAAGTCAATCCACATAACGATATAAACAAGGAACCTTTCCACCAAGGTGTTGGTACCTTTATTGAAATACTTTTTGAAGACACCTTTTTACTTGTTTGATCAACAGATTTGATAGTTAACTTATAATCTCCATCAACAAGGTTAGTAAACGTTGCGGTTGGATTGCGCTTATCTGCTGCGATCCATTGTTTACCCGTGTTAGTAAATTGATAGTAATATTGAAAGTCACCTCGTGTTGGGCTAGATACCGTAGAAAACTCAAAAGAAAACATTGGTAAATTATAGGGTATCTCTATTTGTTGTAAGTCATTAATCGCCACTTCAAGATTAACAGGAGAGTTATCATCAGAAGCTTTAATATTTTTGTTTAGTACCTTTAAATTTCGCACATATACTTGATGTAACGCGCTTTGTGTTTTCAAATCATTCAGATTAGCTTTAAAAAGTAAGTCTTTGCCACCTACAAATAGTTGTTTTGAAAAAATGCCAATATCACCTAAATACAAGCTATTTAAAATGCCTCGTTCAAGCGGGCAAGTTAAGCAGCGGTTAGTGAGTGTTTGTTTTGAATAATGATAAATATCATTATTGTATTGATAGTATGCACCACCATTATTATCTGAGGTTAAGTCAAATGCTGCTGTTGCTGTCGGTACTATATTGACGATCGAATTTGGTTCTATTACACCCCTTTTAAATTCAACCTCAATAAGTCCTAAGGTACTAGTTCCCAACCATATCGATTCACCCTGTTTTAAGGCAGAGTATATTTGACCTACCCCTAACGTTAATTCTGAGTATGTGCCATTATCGGTATTAAATATAATCGGTCCCTCAGTGTGCATAAACCCAGTAAGTAGAAGGTGAGTTGAATCTATTGTTAAGATATTGGTCACATTTAGTGGGGTTATAAACTTTTCTAACAGTTTTCCATCTAAATCAAGATGCAATAAATATCTATTCTCAGTACCACTAAAATCAAATGTTGCCGCCCAAACGTTGCCAGCATTAAGTTCAAGGCTATAAATAGATTTATCAGTTAATAATATGTCCGAACGACTCAGTGGTTTTAACTGCTGATTACTAAGTTGATATTGAAACAGTCCGTTAGCAACGGTTCCTAACCAAAAAATTCCTTCCTGCAATTTTGCGGATAAAACTTTAAATGGTAGCGTTTTTTCAATGGTTATTTGATTGTCTTGTGTTTGACGGAAAATAACATTGCCACAAACAAATAAGCTATCATTCTGGAATTGCCCAAAGCCAATCGGATTACAATTAGTATTTTCAGCTTGCCAAATATCAGCGCTCTGAAATTGCTGTCGAAGAAAACTTAGGCCCGTTTCAGTTGCTAACCATAAGTTCTGATCTTTATCGACAAAAAGTCCATTTATTTCTTGGCTATTTAAAGAGAATTGTTTTTTTGATGATACCGTAGTGAGCTTTTGAGAGGAGATATCAAATTTAAGCAAACCTTTGGTATAGCTTCCCACCCAAATGTCATCTCTCAATTGCACTAAACTCGTAACCAGTTGAGCATAACTTTTATTTTCATCGGAGTTAGATGTTGAACTTTCTTGTTGGCTAATCGAAATCAATTCAAATTGACTATGATCAGACGCCAATCTTTCCAATCCTGCGGTTGTACCCAGAAAAATTGACCCGTCAGTTGCCTCAATAAAGCTCATGATGCCATTACTATGCAAGCTTCCAAATTCCGCAGAGTAACGGGTAATTTTCCCTGCAGTGGTAATTTTAACAACTCCGCTTTTTAATGTTGTAAGCCACAGGTTATCTTCACCGTCAAAAAACAAGTTTTTAATAGAGAACTTATCGTAATCTTCAAAAGAGTATAATTCTGTTACCGAGAGCCAGCGTTGCTCGTTATTTTGCCACCGCCACAATTGATGAGTGGTTGCGAGCCACAGCTCACCATTTGAACGTTTAGCCATTCCTTTTATTGTTAGATTGGGTTGGTTATTATCGAGTGCAAATTGGTGAGTAGTTTGTTTTGAAGGGTTGTATCGTAAAAGTTGATTGCTGCTGCTTCTTAACCAGAGGTTTTGCTCACTTGAAATTATTAGCTGCTCAATATTTGTTATTTTAGTTTCTTCTTTAACGTTAACGTTTTTAGAACTACTTCTTTCAAGCGTTAAGCTGCGCTGTTCTGCAACATTCAACTTTATTTTATCAATATGCGAACCATCAAAACGTAGTAGTCCGTGCTCATCACTGATTAACCATAAAAAACCTGAGTCATCCTGTACAACCTGTCTAACTCGATTTAATTGAACATCATCAATAACCATATAATTACTAAAGATCTTGCCACTTTGTTTAAAGTGAGATGTTGAAAAGGCGTTATGCGATATAACTGCGAATAGAAATAGGATAATGATATTAAAAGTCAGTTTGATATTTAGTTGCATAGTGATTTCATTGTTATAATTAGAATTAATCCCAGCATTGAGGCTAAACGCTGGGATTAGGTGTTTACTTAACCGAACGATAGGCGTTGAGTCGACCATATCCAAAATGGGTAGGATCGTATTCTTCCATGTTATCTTCAGCTCCGATAATCATCTTCTTTATGACTTTTCGTGGTTTATTTTTACCAATCTTACTGATAATCAGAGCTGCTACGCCTGAAGCTTGTGCAGCGGCGATACTGGTACCTCGGGTCGTCATGACTTGTCCATTATTATCAATTGCGACAACTTCATCAAACATAAAGCAAGGAGCTTCAAACCAACTTACGATACAGTTTTCAAAATGACCGTTTAGAAAGCTTTTATCATTACCTCCTGGCGCAGCGAAATCAACCAAACGTCTTCCATAATTTGAGTAGGAAGAAATAGAATCTAGACTAACAGTTTGGTCGTACCCACGACCAACTGGTCCCGTTCCAGAGATAGCAACTACATTTTTGAGCTCTGCAGGCAAGTGTAATCCTTTTGTATCATGATTCAAATCAAGACCATCGTTACCTAAGGCTGCTATTACCACAGCCCCTTGACGCCATGCATACCTAGTTGCACGCTTAAACGCTTTCTTTATTGGTTTACTCTCTAGTTGAGCTTTTGAAATATGTGCACCTAAGCTCATATTTATTATATCGGCTTGAATTTCAGTTGCATAATAGATTCCAGAAAGCATATTTGATAATGAACCACGGCTACCATCATCTGAAACAATTTTTACTGGAACAATTTCAGCATCGGGCGCAACACCAATAATACCAACGCCATTATCTTTGGCAGCTAATGCCGTTGTGATAATCGTTCCATGATGGAAAACTGCGCTGGGTGAAGCGTCCCAAGATTCACCTTCAATAAATGATTTAGCAAGTTCAGTATTAATATTTTCGACTAATTCAATGTTATCTGCATCAACTCCTGTATCTAATACAGCAATTCTTACTCCTGCGCCTCGATAGCCAAGAGCCCAAGTTTCTGGTGCTTGCAAAGCTTGCAAGTTCCACTGAAATTCGGAAAACATATCGCCGTAAAAGCTATTAGGTGCCGATGAATTTTGCGCATTATTTGCGTCACTAAATAAATCTTCTTGATTAAGTTCAATATCTTTAAAGACATATTGAACATTGTATATAGAGGCTGAATCTCTCTCAAAATCCTTTGAATCAGAATCGACAACGAGCATATCAATGTGCTGCATATTGTCAATGACAACGCCTCCTATCGCTTCAACTTGCGAGACTAAATAATTACTGAGCTGGTTTTTATGTGCCATTAAGACGTACCGTTCAGCATAAGTATTTGATACGCCAAGAACGCTCAATATGGTTATTGCTATGATTTTTTTCATTATAATTTCCTTGTTTTATGGTTAACGAACCCCGATATAGAGCTCTATTAGGTGTATTCGTCTTGTTAAATGAATGTTTGCCAAGCAAGAATGCTTAAAAAATTGAACCAAGCGTTATCAAAATACGACCTAATTTTCTCAAAAAAGAGACGTTAAACACTGCAACGTAATTTTTTCATGCCATTCAGTTGGATATACTTTGTGTGCAAAGTAGTGCTTGTGAAATATGTCAAATACCTTTCTTGAGAAAGCTGTTGAGTATCAGGCTGAATTATAGAATTATCTTTTATGCCTATCTTGTTTATATAGATTGCTGACTTCTTGTTTCTAGCGCGAACGCGAAATAGAAGTGGGTAAAATAAAAATTGTTCAAATAAAGTACCACTTTTTTATTAGTGGTGTTATAATCTCGCGCCCACTTGAATTGGGTGGGATTTAAAAGGCAGTGACGGGTCGAATTTTTGGCCTTGAATTTTATAACAGCGGAGCACAAATAATGATCCAAATGCAAACACAGCTAGACGTTGCTGATAACAGTGGCGCTCGACGCGTGCAATGTATTAAGGTCCTTGGTGGCTCGCACCGTCGCTATGCACGCATAGGGGACATCATTAAAGTTGCCGTTAAGGAAGCAATTCCTCGCGGTAAAGTTAAGAAAGGTGATGTTCTTACAGCGGTAGTGGTGCGCACTAAAAAGGGCGTACGTCGTTCAGATGGCTCAGCCATTCGTTTCGACGGCAACGCGGCAGTAATGTTAAATGCTAACTTACAGCCAATTGGTACTCGTATTTTCGGGCCAGTGACACGTGAATTAAGAACTGAAAAGTTCATGAAGATCGTTTCTCTAGCTCCAGAAGTACTATAAGGAGTCACGATAATGGCATCTAAAATTCGTCGTGATGATGAAGTAATCGTACTTGCAGGAAAAGACAAGGGCAAAACTGGTAAAGTTACTAAAGTTCTTGTAGAAGAAAGCAAAGTATTTGTTGAAGGCGTTAACTTAATCAAGAAACACCAAAAACCTGTACCTCAATTACAGCAAGCTGGTGGTATCGTTGAGAAAGAAGCACCTTTACATGTTTCAAACGTAGCGATCCTTAACCCTAAGACGGGTAAAGCTGATCGTGTAGGTTTTAGAGTTGAAGACGGCAAAAAAGTTCGTTTCTTCAAATCTAATAACGAATTAGTTTAATTATTGGAGTAAACGATGGCGAAACTGCATGATTTTTACAAAGATACCGTTGTAGCTGAGCTTCAAAAGAAGTTTGGTTATAAAAGTGTCATGCAAGTCCCTCGGATTGAAAAGATCACCCTTAACATGGGTGTTGGCGAAGCGATTTCTGATAAGAAAGTGCTTGAGCATGCCACGAATGATCTTACTGCAATCTCTGGTCAAAAGCCTGTTACGACTGTTGCGCGCAAATCTGTTGCGGGCTTCAAGATTCGTGAAGGTTACCCTATTGGCACAAAAGTAACTCTACGCGGCGAGCGTATGTGGGAATTCTTAGAGCGTTTAATCTCTATTTCTGTTCCACGTATTCGCGATTTCCGTGGCTTGAACCCTAAGTCGTTCGATGGCCGTGGTAATTACAGCATGGGCGTGAAAGAGCAAATCATCTTCCCAGAAATCGATTACGATAAAATCGATAAGATTCGTGGTATGGATATTACTATCACTACTACTGCGAATACTAACGAAGAAGGTCATGCTTTGCTTACTGCCTTTAACTTTCCGTTCAAGAAATAAGGTGTAGAGTTATGGCTAAATCGTCAATGAAAGCTCGTGAAGCAAAACGTGCAAAACTAGTCGCTCAGTATGCTGAAAAGCGTCGTGCGTTAAAAGAAATCATCTCTAATGTTAATTCTTCTGAAGAAGAGCGTTGGGATGCGGTATTAAAACTTCAAACTTTACCTCGTGATTCGAGTGCTTCACGTCAACGTAACCGTTGTAACGTGACAGGTCGTCCACATGGTTATTTACGCAAATTCGGTTTAAGCCGTATTAAATTGCGTGAGACTATGATGCGCGGTGAAGTTCCTGGTCTTAAGAAAGCTAGTTGGTAATTCACGGGAGTAAATGGTTATGATGACTGATCCTATCGCGGACATGTTTACACGCATCCGCAACGGTCAATCTGCAGCTAAAACTGCAGTAACAATGCCATCTTCTAAGGTTAAAGTTGCAATTGCTAACTTGCTTAAAGAAGAAGGTTATATTTCAGATTTTTCAGTTTCAGGTGATGCAAAGCCTGAGTTAACTGTTGCTTTGAAATATTTTGAAGGTAAAGAAGTAATTGAATCAATCAAACGTGTTTCACGTCCAGGTTTACGTGTATACAAAGGTCGCGATGAGCTTCCTCAAGTATTAGCGGGCATGGGTATTGCGATTGTTTCTACTTCTAAAGGTATGATGACGGATCGCGCCGCTCGCTCTGCGGGTCTTGGTGGCGAAATCATCGGTTTCGTAGCGTAAGGAGCTTAATATGTCTCGTGTTGCAAAAGCACCCGTAACTGTTCCTGCTGGCGTTACCGTTACGTTGTCAGGTCAAGACTTAACAGTTAAAGGTCCAATTGGCGAACTTTCTCACACTGTTCACAGCTTAGTTTCAGTTTCTCAAGAAGAAAACGAAATTAAAACAACAGTAGCTGAAGAAAGCAAAGCAGCTTGGGCACAAGCCGGTACTGCACGCGCTTTAATCAATAACATGATTCAAGGTGTTAGCACTGGTTTCACAAAAACATTAGTTTTAAACGGTGTTGGTTACCGTGCAAAAGCTGCGGGTAAATCTTTAGATTTATCTTTAGGTTTTTCACACCCTATTAGCCACGCAATTCCTGATGGAATTACTGTTGAAACTCCGAGCCAAACTGAAGTTGTACTTAAAGGTGCTGACAAGCAGTTGGTTGGTCAAGTAGCAGCGAACATTCGCGCTTACCGTAAGCCTGAGCCATACAAAGGTAAAGGTATTCGTTATAGCGATGAATATGTACGCCGTAAAGAAGCTAAGAAGAAGTAGGGTAATACGATGGATAAGAAAACATCTCGTTTACGCCGTGCAAAGCGTGCACGTGCTAAAATCAGCGAGCTGGGTGCGAATCGTTTAGTCGTTCACCGTACTCCTCGCCACATTTACGCGCAATTGATCGCACCGACTGGTTCTGAAGTAATCGCAGCAGCGTCTACTTTAGACAAAGAAGTTCGTGCTCAAGTAGAAAAAACAGGTAACGTAGCTGCAGCATCTGCTGTAGGTAAAGCGATTGCAGAACGTGCAAAAGCGAAAGGCATTGAGTCTGTAGCATTTGACCGCTCTGGTTTCCGTTATCATGGACGCGTAAAAGCGTTAGCAGAAGCAGCTCGTGAAGCTGGTCTTCAGTTCTAGGAGTTGATGATGGCTAATGTAGAAAATACACAACAACAAACTGATATGGCTGAAAAGCTAATCGCCGTTAACCGCGTATCAAAAGTGGTTAAAGGTGGTCGTATCTTCAGTTTTACGGCACTAACAGTAGTTGGTGACGGTAACGGCCGCGTTGGTTTTGGTTACGGTAAGGCACGTGAAGTACCTGCTGCTATCCAAAAGGCAATGGAAAAGGCTCGTCGTAACTTAGTAACGATTGACTTGAAGGGTACTACTCTTCAACACCCTATCAAGGGTCGTCATTCAGGTTCTAAAGTTTACATGCAACCAGCTTCAGAAGGTACAGGTATCATCGCCGGTGGCGCGATGCGTGCAGTACTAGAAGTGGCTGGCGTACAGAACGTATTGTCAAAAGCATACGGTTCTACTAACCCAATCAACGTAGTACGCGCTACAGTATCTGCTCTTGCGAACATGAAATCGCCTGAAGCTGTTGCTGCTAAGCGTGGTAAAAGCGTTGCAGATATCTTGGGGTAATTGAACATGGCTAAAACAGTAAAAGTAACTCAAGTTAAAAGCTCTATCGGTCGTTTACCGAAGCATAAAGCAACTTTGAGAGGTCTTGGTTTACGTCGTATCAATCATACAGTTGAGTTAGAAGATACTCCTTCTGTACGTGGTATGATTAATCAAGTATCTTACATGATCAAGGTGGAGGATTAATAATGCATTTAAATACTTTATCTCCTGCACCAGGCGCTAAGACAGCCAAGAAACGCGTAGGTCGTGGTATTGGTTCTGGCTTAGGTAAAACTGGTGGTCGTGGTCACAAAGGTCAGAAGTCTCGTTCTGGTGGTGGCGTACGTCCAGGTTTCGAAGGTGGTCAAATGCCATTGAAACAACGTTTACCTAAATTCGGTTTCACGTCGCGTAAAGCTTTAGTTCACGCTGAAGTACGTTTACATGAATTGAATAGCATTGAAGGTGATGTTGTCGATATTCATGCGCTTAAAAACGCTAACCTAGTGTCACGTAACATTGAGACAGCAAAAATCATGTTGTCTGGCGAAATTACTCGTCCTTTGACCGTTCGTGGCTTAGGTGTTACTAAAGGTGCTCGTGCAGCTATTGAAGCTGCCGGTGGCAAGATCGAGGAATAATACAGGTTATGGCTACACCAGGAATGGATAACAAAGGCGCAGGCGGTTTGTCTGAGCTAAAACAAAGATTATGGTTCGTATTCGTCGCGTTAATCGTGTTTCGTTTAGGTTCATTTGTGCCAATCCCTGGTATTGACGCCGCTGTATTAGCTCAGTTGTTTGAACAACAAAAGGGTACCCTAGTAGAAATGTTTAACATGTTCTCTGGTGGTGCTCTTGAGCGTGCCTCTGTATTGGCACTTGGTATTATGCCGTACATTTCAGCTTCAATTATTATGCAATTGCTTACTGTAGTTCATCCTGCAATGGCAGAGCTTAAAAAAGAAGGTGAAGCTGGACGTCGTAAAATCAGCCAATACACTCGCTACGGTACTTTGGTACTAGCGACAGTACAATCAATTGCAATCGCAAGAAGTTTACCTGGAATGATGCCTGGTCTAGTAATGGATGCAGGTTTCGGGTTCTATTTTGCAGCAGTTGTATCGCTAGTCACTGGAACAATGTTCTTAATGTGGTTAGGAGAGCAGATTACGGAACGAGGTATTGGTAACGGTATCTCAATCATAATTTTTGCTGGTATTGTTGCCGGTATGCCTTCTGCAATCGGTCAAACTGCAGAACAGGCACGTCAAGGTGAAATAAACGTATTAGTTCTATTGCTTATTGGAGCAATTGTGTTTGCCGTCACTTATTTTGTTGTATTTGTTGAGCGTGGTCAGCGTCGTATCGTTGTTAACTATGCAAAACGTCAACAAGGTCGTAAGGTTTTTGCTGCTCAGAGTACGCATTTACCGTTAAAGGTAAACATGGCGGGTGTAATCCCTCCAATTTTTGCTTCAAGTATCTTGCTATTCCCTGGCTCTATTGCTAGTTGGTTTGGACAGGGTGATGGTGTTGTTGCAGATGTATTACAGGAAATGTCTCTATTGATATCTCCAGGTCAACCTCTGTATGCAATGTTATTAGCAGTAGCGATAATATTCTTCTGTTTCTTTTATACCGCGTTGGTTTTTAACCCTCGTGAAACAGCAGATAACCTGAAAAAATCTGGCGCGTTTATTCCTGGGATTCGTCCTGGTGAGCAAACGTCTAAATACATTGACAAGGTAATGACTCGTTTAACCTTAGCGGGTGCGATGTATATTACATTTGTCTGTTTAGTTCCTGAGTTCATGAGACTCGCATGGGATGTACAGTTCTACTTTGGTGGAACATCGTTACTGATCATTGTTGTGGTTATTATGGACTTTATGGCACAAGTACAAACGCATTTGATGTCACATCAATATGACAATGTGCTTAAGAAAGCAAACCTTAAGGGCTATGGCCGCTAGGTTTAACGGAGTATAAAATGAAAGTTCGTGCATCCGTAAAAAAGATTTGCCGTAACTGTAAAGTTGTTAAGCGTGCTGGTGTTGTTCGTGTAATTTGTAGCGAACCTAAGCATAAGCAACGCCAAGGTTAATTATTAACCGAACAGCAAAATCTTTTAGATGTGGCATTATGTAGATTTTTCTGTATAATGCCGCTTCGCTTTGCAAAAAGAAGACAGGTTGAGTATCCTAACGGGCTTTTCAACCTGATGTAATTTTAATCTAGAATAGGAGATGTGTTAGTGGCCCGTATCGCTGGCATTAACATCCCTGATCGTAAGCATGCAGTAATTGCCATTACTGCCATCTACGGTATCGGTGCAACTCGTGCAAAAGCAATTTGCGCAGCTGCTGGTATCGCAGAAACTACTAAGATCAGTGAATTAGACGAAGCTCAAATTGATTTGCTTCGTGCTGAAGTGGATAAGTACACTGTTGAAGGTGACTTACGCCGTGAAGTTTCAATGAACATCAAGCGTCTTATGGACCTTGGCTGTTTTCGTGGCATTCGCCATCGTCGCAGTCTTCCTCTACGTGGTCAACGCACTAAAACAAATGCGCGTACCCGTAAGGGTCCTCGTAAGCCAATTAAGAAGTAACGAGGGGATAGACAATGGCTAAAACACCAGTTCGTACGCGTAAGCGCGTAAAAAAACAAGTTGCTGATGGCATGGCGCATATCCATGCATCTTTCAACAACACAATCGTAACTCTTACCGACCGTCAAGGTAATGCGTTATCTTGGGCAACTGCCGGTGGTTCAGGTTTCCGTGGTTCACGTAAATCTACTCCATTTGCTGCTCAAGTTGCAGCAGACCGTGCTGGTAAAGCTGCGCAAGAGTTTGGTTTGAAGAATATTGAAGTGTTCGTTAAAGGTCCAGGTCCAGGTCGTGAATCTGCAATCCGTGCCTTAAATGCTGCTGGTTTTAAAATCACCAACATTACTGACGTAACACCTATTCCTCATAATGGTTGTCGTCCGCCTAAAAAGCGTCGCGTTTAATTGGCACTTTATAGGATAGTTGGAGAAAGAACATGGCAAGATATTTAGGTCCTAAACTAAAGCTTAGCCGCCGCGAAGGAACAGATTTGTTCCTTAAAAGTGGTGTACGAGCGATAGACACTAAATGTAAATTCGAAATGATTCCAGGTCAGCACGGCGCGCGTCGCGGTCGTTTATCTGACTACGGTATTCAACTTCGTGAAAAACAAAAAGTTCGTCGTATTTACGGCGTGCTAGAGAAGCAATTCCGTAACTACTACAAAGAAGCTGCACGTTTAAAAGGCAATACAGGTGAAAACTTGTTGCAACTTTTAGAAAAACGTTTAGATAATGTAGTTTATCGTATGGGTTTTGCTAGTACACGTGCAGAAGCTCGTCAGCTAGTTAGCCATAAAGCGATTTTAGTTAACGGTAAAGTTGTAAATATTCCATCTTTCACTGTTAAAGCTGAAGATGTTGTTTCTATTCGTGAGAAATCTAAGACTCAAGCGCGTATTATCGCTGCTTTAGAATTAGCTGAGCAACGTGAGAAACCAGTCTGGGTTGAAGTAGATAATAAGAAAATGGAAGGCGTTTTCAAACGTATTCCAGAGCGTTCAGATTTATCTGCTGAGATTAATGAACAGTTGATTGTTGAACTTTACTCTAAGTAAAGTAGCATTTTAAAGAGAGGACATAATGCAGGGTTCCGTAACCGAATTCCTAAGACCACGATTGGTTGATATTGACACCGTTAGCCCAACTCGTTCTAGAGTTACTTTAGAGCCATTGGAGCGTGGTTTTGGTCACACTTTAGGTAATGCCTTACGTCGCATTTTACTATCTTCTATGCCAGGTTGTGCTGTAACGGAAGTAGAAATAGACGGCGTATTACATGAGTACAGTAGTAAAGAAGGTGTTCAAGAAGACATCATTGAAATACTGTTAAACCTTAAAGGACTTGCTATTGGTTTAGAAGGCAAAAATGAAGCAGTTCTTACCTTAACTAAGTCAGGTGAAGGCCCTGTTACGGCAGCTGATATCCAGCATGATGGTGATGTGACTATCGCAAATCCAGAGCATGTTATCTGTCACTTAACTGGTGATGGTTCTATCAGCATGCGCATTAAAGCTGAAATGGGTCGTGGTTACGTTCCTGCGTCAGCTCGTCGCGAAGCCGAAGAAGAAGATCGTGCAATTGGACGTTTGTTGGTTGACGCTTCATTTAGTCCTGTTGTTCGAATTGCTTATGATGTCGATTCTGCGCGTGTTGAACAACGCACAGATTTAGATAAATTAGTTTTAGATATGGAAACCAATGGTACATTGGATCCGGAAGAAGCTATTCGTCGCGCTTCTACGATACTAGCAGAACAGCTAGATGCTTTCGTAGAACTACGTGATGTGACTGAAGTTGAGCAAAAAGAGGAAAAACCTCTATTTGATCCAATTTTATTACGTCCAGTTGACGATCTAGAACTAACTGTTCGTTCGGCTAACTGTTTAAAAGCAGAAGCAATTCAGTATATTGGTGATTTAGTACAGCGTGCTGAAGTAGAACTTCTTAAAACACCTAACTTAGGTAAGAAGTCTCTCACTGAAATTAAAGACGTGTTAGCGTCTCGTGGCTTATCTTTAGGTATGCGCCTAGAGAACTGGCCACCAGAAAGCATTGCTGATAACGACTAAGTCGGTCATCATTTTTTAATAGTTGAGATAAGGATTAACTTATGCGTCATCGTAAAAGCGGTCGCCAGTTAAACCGTAATAGCAGTCATCGCCAGGCGATGTTCCGCAATATGGCAAGCTCTTTAGTTAAGCACGGTGTTATTAAAACAACGGTAGCTAAAGCTAAAGAACTACGTCGCGTTGTTGAGCCATTAATTACATTGGCCAAAACCGACAGTGTAGCAAATCGTCGTTTAGCGTTTGCTCGTACCCGTGATCAAGAAGTTGTTGGTATTTTATTTAACGAACTTGGTGAGCGTTACCAAGAACGTCCAGGTGGTTATACGCGTATTTTAAAATGCGGTTACCGTACTGGTGATAAAGCACCTATGGCTTACATTGAACTTGTTGACCGTCCAGCGGTTGAAGAAACTACTGAAGTAGTTGAAGAAGCAAGTGCAGAAGCTTAATTAAGCTATGTAATCACTTAAAAACGGAGCTAAGGCTCCGTTTTTTTTTGTCAAAATACGTTATCGACTTGACCTTTTAACGCGTAACTCGTATAAAAAAAGGCCTACTAATTTAAGGCAACGCTATATGTCTTCAAGAAATCCTATCATTGCGGTTACTGGTTCTTCTGGTGCTGGTACTTCTTCGACGATTGAGTCATTCGAGCATATCTTTAGATCCTTAAATATAAATGCAGCAAAAGTTGAAGGCGATAGCTTCCATCGTTATTCACGTCAAGAAATGGATCTTGAAAAACGAAAGGCTAAAACGGGTGGTAAAAGTATTAGCTATTTTGGTGATGTTGCGAATGATTTTGATGCACTGGAGAGACTATTTAGTAGTTACTCTGAAACAGGCCAAGGAAAAATAAGGCGGTATCTACATACGTTTGATGAGGCCGTCCCCTATAACCAAATGCCGGGAACTTTTACCCCTTGGGAGGCATTAGGAGAAGGAACAGATTTACTATTTTATGAAGGCCTTCATGGGGGCGTTGTTACTGAAAAAAATGATGTAGCACGTCATGTAGATTTGTTGATTGGTATGGTGCCGATAGTTAATTTGGAATGGATACAAAAAATTATCCGAGATACTAATAAACGAGGGCATTCTCGAGAAGCGGTAACAATGAGTATTGTTAGGAGCATGGAGGATTACATTTCTTTTATTACGCCACAGTTTTCTAGAACGCATATCAATTTTCAGCGAGTGCCAACGGTTGATACTTCGAATCCATTCAGTGCTAAGGCGATACCGAGTCTTGACGAGAGTTTTGTCGTAATAAGATGTCGAGATGGCATTCAAGTAGACTTCCCATATTACCTGAGAATGATCCAGGGCTCATTTATGTCAAGAGTCAATACTTTAGTGGTACCAGGTGGTAAAATGGGATTAGCAATGGAACTGATGCTAACCCCTATGATCCAAGATTTAATGGATAAAAAGAGAGCGGCAGATCAACAAATTGATTGGATGAGCGATCTCTAAAAGTTGGTTATTGCTGTTTAATCTCAAAGTCATGGCTAATATTAACGGCTTTGTTTAACATCATTGCCACTGAACAATATTTATCAGCTGACATTTTAACTGCTTTGTCCACTTGTTTTGGATTTACCTCATTGCCAATAACAATAAAATGTAGGTGGATATCAGAAAATACTCTGGGAACAGTATCGACTCTCGTTGAAGTGATTTCAACAATGCAATCTTTTACCTCTTGCCTTGTTTTTTTTAGGATACTCACCACATCAACTGAAGAACAGCAGCCAAGTGACAAAAGAATATTTTCCAATGGGCTTGGTGCTTCTTTACCTCCATTGGCATCAAAAACTACACTATGACCACTTTCAGAGGTACCAAGAAACTTTTCGTCGGATATCCAGCGAACTTCTGCTTTCATAATTGCTCTCGTAGTAAAACGTTAAAATATTAAGGTTGGGTTATGATAAAAATTGATGGTGAATTTCAGTATCGAATAAGTTTTTTATTAATAATGCGAATTCTTTTATGAATTCTTTTTGCTGTGGTGTTACTTTGTTATTAACGACACCGGATAGAATTTCTTCGAGATCATAAACAATAGCATCAACTTCTCGAATAATGGTATTTCTTTGATTAAATGATAACGCTTCATTTTGACTACATACCAAAATGATTTGGTTACTAAGCTCTTCTTCAATCGTTGCCATAACGGTATCAGTCACACTAACATCGCTATTAACGTTTTCGAACAAACTGAGGTGTTCAGTTAAGTATTCGATAATATGTACGTAGCCTTCTGTGTCAGTAACCATAATATAACTATCTAAAGAATCATAAACCCTACTCTACCTTCAACTATGTCTAGTAATCAAGTAGAAGCTTTTAAACAGTAGTAACTTTTAAGATTATCGCATAGCAACACATTCTTTGAAGAAGTTTAGCTGCGCTGCAGTAAATTAATGCTATGTAAGTTGTAAAACAACTTATCACGTAATAGTTATTTCATGATAGTTACATTCTTTTCAATTTTTAAAATTAAACATAGGTGCATTTTTAGCTTATTTTCCAAAAAAATCGTAAAGAAAAATATCCAAAATTAGCTCGTTATTTTTCAAATCTTTAAAATATGCTTTATTTTCAAAGGTTAATCTTTTGTCAAACTGTGAAAGGACATGAATATTGAATATAAGATGATATACATTTACATGTTGATCTTTTTAAGAACTCAGGCAGAATGTAAAACTGTTGTTACCGGATGTAACAATTCTTAATATTTATTTAACCAAATAATAAAAACATCCAATAGTTCAGAGGGAAACATAATATGAAACATAATCTAACTAAGACTTTTAGAACCTCAATAACCGCTGCAGCAGTAGCGATGTCGTTGAGTGCAGCAATGCCAGCGATGGCCAATGATGGCTTTATCGTTGGTAAATCTGTTACTCAAGAGGGTACTGTTTTAGGTAATGTAACGGTTACAATCACAAATTTAACAACAGGGTTAACTCGTACTGTTGTGACAGATGCGCAAGGTAAATATAGATTTCCGTTACTACCAGCGGGTAGTTATACCCTAGAGGCTAAGAAAGACGGCTTTTTAGTTCTTAAAGAAGAAAATTTACAAGTTAAACCAGTTGGTTCGACCACCGTAGATCTAACACTTGAAAGTGGCGATGTTGAGCGCATTACCGTATCGGGCGCGGTTGTTTCGACGATTGATGTAGCATCTAGTGAATCTCAGTTGGTTGTTGACGTAGAATATTTAAATAAAGTGCCTGTTTCGCGAGACGTAACATCTGTTGCTTTACTAGCGCCTGGCACTGTCGCTGGTGACGAAGATTTCGGTAACTTTGCATCTTTTGGTGGTTCATCGGTTGGTGAAAATACATATTACGTTAATGGTATCAACACAACTAACTTCCGTAACGGTTTAGGTGGCTCTGAGTTGCCATTTGAAATGTATAAATCTTTTGAAGTTAAAACTGGTGGTTATTCGGCTGAGTTTGGTCGTTCAACGGGCGGTGTTGTCAATGCTGTAACCAAAAGCGGTAGTAATGAGTTTAAATTTGGAGCTAGCGCATATTTTGAGCCAGAAGGCCTTCGTGCACATCAACCAGATGTCTTCCGCACTTCTGCTGAAAATGTTGAAGAAGCAGGGACAGAATACTATATCGTAAATAATCGTGATAAAGTAGGTTCTACTAACTTCAATATATGGGCGAGTGGTGCCTTAATTGAAGATGAATTATTCTTCTTTGGCCTAGTAAACCAAGAAAATCGAGATTCTGACTACGCTACTACTGCTGTTTTCTATGATAGAGAAGCAAGTGATACCTTATATGCGTTGAAGCTAGATTGGTATATCACCGACGATCATATTTTAGAATTCACAGGTTGGGATAATGGTTCAGACTTGGAAGGTACTAAATGGGAGTATAACGCAGGTCTGGATAGCACTTACGAAAACTGGGGTGATTTTATCCAAGAGCGTGGTGGTAAAACTTATGGTTTAAAGTATACCGGTATCCTAACCGATGACTTAACAATTAGCGCTCAATACTCTATAAATGAGGCAAGTTATAGTAACTTGAATGCTGGCCCTAACCCATTAGGTGATAAACCAGCAGTTTACGAGTTATACACGCTTAAAGAGTTCGGTGCATACGGTTTAAATACACCAACTGTTCAAAGAGACAAGAGAACAGCTTTCCGCTTCGATGTTGATTGGTATGTTCACGATGATCATACCTTACGTTTCGGTATTGATTATGAAGACATGGACGCAGAAGAAGATACCTCTCGCTCTGGTGGTGTAGCGTATCAATACGAAGATTGTGATACAGATCTTTTAGCTCAAAATATCCTAGATTGTGATACCGTACAGCAAGAGTTTTATATCAATAATGGTGACTTTAATACCAAGTCTTCAGCGTTTTACATTGAAGATCTATGGCAGGTAACTGACGACGTCGTTGCTCGAATCGGTTTACGTAATGAGTCATTTGAAAACTATAATAAAGCAGGTGAAAAGTTTGTTGATGTTTCTGATCAGTGGGCACCTCGCTTAGGATTAAGTTGGGACGTCGATGGTGACGGAAACAGTAAGTTTTTTGCTAACTATGGCCGATACTTCCTACCTGTCGCAACGAACACTAACGTACGTTTAGCGGGTGATGAGTTGTATACACGTCAATACTTTTCTGTAGAAAGTATTAATGATGATTACACGCCAAATTTCGTTCCAGGCAGCGGCCAAACTAAGTCAGTATTCTCTTATGGTACGCTTAAAAACACCGCAGAAACTGTTAACGCAGACCTTGACCCTATGTATCAAGATGAGGTTATCTTGGGTTATGAAGGTGCAATTAATGATTCTTGGAGTTTTGGCATCAAAGGGACATGGCGTAAACTCGGTAGTTCACTTGAAGATGTGGCAATCGACGCTGGCTTTAACTCAATGCTTGAGAGAGAGTTTGGGTCTTCTTGTACTGTTTGTTCAGGCTTCCATTACTATGTGCTTACTAACCCAGGTCAAGACATCACAATTACAACTGACCCGGATAAAAAACGTAATGATGATGGAACATATACAAATGGCCCATTACCATTAGATACATACACTATTACAGCTGATGATCTAGGCTACCCAGAAGCAAAACGTAAATATGTTTCATGGGATCTAACCATAGATCGTGCTTGGGACGATAAGTGGATGTATAGCTTTACCTATACATGGTCACATACTTGGGGTAACAATGAAGGTTTTGTTCGTTCAGATAATGACCAAACTGACTCTGGTTTAACCACTAACTTTGACCAACCAGGCCTAGTAGATGGTGCTTATGGTAACTTACCAAACGATCGTCGTCATGCGGTTAAAATGAATGGTGCATACAGCGTTACAGAAGACTTCCGTTTAGGTTTTAATTTCAATTGGACACAGGGTCGCCCACTAAACGCTTTTGGTTACCATCCAACAGATGCATTTGCTTCTGCATATGATGCTGCATCGTTTGTTAAAGATGGTCAGTTAGTAACTCGTGGCTCTGAAGGTCGTACGCCAAACACGTGGAGCTTGGATTTATCAGCAAACTACGATTTATACTTTAGTGATACTAAAGTGACGTTACGTGCTGATATCTTTAATGTCACTAATAATGACAAACCAGTTCAAGTTGACGAGTTGAATGAACGTAATGCAGGTTGGGTACCTTATGCTGATAGTCCATTTGATTATATTAAAAGTGGTGAACCTAACCCTACTTATGGCCTACCAACAGCGTTCCAACGTCCACGCTATGTACGTTTCAGTGTATCAGCTGAGTTCTAGTTAGTCTGACACAACGCCTATTTATTTGGACTTTTTAAACGCATAAATAGGTTATAATATATTTAAACCCCATCACATGTGATGGGGTTTTTCTATTGCTCAGGCTAAAACTATCTACTGTTATTTTGAGCGTATTTATACAGTTTAATAACGCGTAATCCGAAAATCAGCTGGTGCTAAATACTCACTTTTCACAGACTGGGGGTTAGCGCACTTAAAAGTGCAATCATGTGACTTTTATATAGATAAATCCACTTGTAAATAACAGCCTGATAATGCGGTAGAAAGCAAAGGTCTCAATACAAAACGAGGTTACATCAAAAGATCAAAATGTGGAGTTTCAATATAAGTTACCATATTTTATGAAGGCATATAAAGTCGGCACTACACCGAAACAAAAGTCATACATGGTTTAATTATTTAATTGCTAAGTTGTGCAAATGTACCTTAATTAACTTTTTAATAACATGAATTATTCCCCTAAGGTGATTTAAATTAAAATCAACTTCAGTTAAAGATATAAGAGTTAGCTATAAGCATTGTTATGAACAGAACGTTTATATTCTAAACATGAAAAAAAGAATGTTTACACAAAAAGGCCTTTTACCCCTTGTCAGCTTATAATTCGCTTTCTTACCTAAAGAATCTGCTCATTGATAGTCAATATTATTAACAATTTAGTTAGTCTTGCCGACACTCCATTTTTGAGTAATCCTTCAGTTTATATTTGTAAATCTAATTTCTGACGATTACGACAATGTGCTATTAATAAATTTAAATGTAAATATTTTTTACAGATTTTCATTATTTTTTTTACATCCTATAAACAAAATTATCGGTTTGTCCAAAAATATAATTCATTAGTTTGTAAATTTTAATATACAAAAACATTTAAAACTTATTTTAATTGTTGTTTTTATTGGTTATTTTTATTTTATTTTGTTCTGCTCTATAAAGGTTTTACTGATCGTGAATTGTTGATATTTTTTCTTTTATGTGCGAGATTGAAGAATGTTGTAGCACATTGATACAAATTTTTACTTTTTTGTAAACGGTCTGCAATATTTTTTAGTTTAAACCTTATAAAAAAAACAACACCCAATAGTTCAGAGAGAAACATAATATGAAACATAATCTAACTAAAACGTTCAAACATTCTGTTACTGCTGCTGCAGTGGCTATGTCTTTGAGCGCTGCCATGCCAGCGATGGCAAACGATGGTTATATTGTCGGTAAGTCTATTTCGGCTGAAGGCACAACACTAGGTAATGTAACCGTTACTATTACTAACAAAACAACTGGTTTGACTCGTACTGTTGTTACAGATGCTCAAGGTAACTACCGATTCCCGTTGTTACCTGCTGGTAATTATTCATTAGAAGCAAAGAAAGATGGCTTCTTAGTATTAAAGCAAGAAAACTTAAAAGTTAAGCCAGTAGGTTCTACTACTGTTGACATTACAATGGAAAGCGGCGACGTTGAGCGCATCACCGTTACAGGTGCGGTTGTTTCTACTATTGACGTAGCATCAAGTGAATCACAATTAGTGGTTGATGTTGAGTACTTAAACAAAGTTCCAGTTTCTCGTGATGTAACTTCTGTTGCTCTTTTAGCGCCAGGTACAATCTCAGGTGATGATGACTTTGGTAACTTAGCCTCTTTCGGTGGCTCTTCAGTTGGTGAGAATACTTACTATGTGAATGGTATTAACACAACTAACTTCCGTAACGGTTTAGGTGGTTCTGAATTACCATTTGAGATGTACAAGTCTTTCGAAGTTAAAACTGGTGGTTACTCAGCTGAATTTGGTCGTTCAACTGGTGGTGTTGTTAATGCTGTAACTAAGAGTGGTACTAATGAATTCAAATGGGGTGTAAGTGCATATTTCGAACCTGATTCAATGCGTGCTAAGTCTCCTGATACTTTCCGTACAGACCCTGACAACATTGAAGAAGCTGGTTCAGAATATTACATCGTTAACAAAAAAGACAACTACGGTGAGTCTGATATTAACTTATGGGCTAGTGGTGCATTAATTGAAGATAAACTCTTTTTCTTTGGTTTATTAAACCAAAACATGCGTGACCGTGATTACGCTACTAGTAGTGCAATCTATGATCGTGAAGCTAACGATACGCTATATGCGTTAAAATTAGACTGGTACATCACTGATGACCATATCTTAGAATTTACAGGTTGGGACAATAGTTCTGATTTAGAAACGACTAAGAACCTTTATAACCCAGATACAGACACAACAGGTGAGTGGTATGGTGATTATATCCTTGCTCGCGGTGGCAAAACATGGGGCTTAAAATATACGGGTATTTTAACTGATGACTTGACAGTTAGTGCTCAGTATTCAATTAACGAAGCAAGCTACTCAAACTTAAACCAAGGTGCTAACCCAATTGGTGATAAGGCAGCTATTTATGAGCGCTTCTCCCTACGTGAGTTTGGCTCATTTGGTTTATTCACGCCATCAGTTCAAGAAGATAAGCGTACGGCATTCCGTGTAGACGTTGATTGGTATGTTCACGATGACCACACATTACGTTTTGGTATCGACTATGAAGATATGGACGCTTCAGAAAACACTTCTCGTGCAGGTGGTGTAGCGTGGCGTTATCAAGGTTGTGATACTGACTTGTTAGAACAGGGTACTCTAGATTGTACTCAAGTTCGTCAAGAGTTTTATGTGAACAATGGTGACTTCACAACTAAATCAAACGCGTTTTATATTGAAGATACATGGCAAGTAACTGATAACTTGGTAGCTCGTCTTGGTTTACGTAACGAGTCATTCGAAAACTACAACAAAGCTGGTGACAAGTTTGTAGATGTTACTGATCAGTGGGCGCCACGAGTTGGCCTTTCTTGGGATATCGCAGGTGACGGTGAAAGTAAAGTTTACGCTAACTATGGTCGTTATTTCTTACCTGTTGCCACTAACACAAATGTGCGTTTAGCAGGTGATGAATTATATACACGCCAATTATTCGACGTAGAAAGCATTAACGCTGACTTTACACCTAATGTTGTTCCAGGCAGCGGTGGACAGATGACAGTATACGGTGATGGTACGTTGAAAAATACTGCCGAAACTGTTAATGCTGATCTTGATCCTATGTATCAAGATGAATACATCTTAGGTTTTGAGCAAGTACTAGCTGACAACTGGAGCTGGGGTATTAAGGGTACTTACCGTAACTTAGGTAGCTCTTTGGAAGATATCGCGATTGATGCTGGCTTTAACTCAATGATTGAGAGAGAGTTTGGGTCTTCTTGTACTGCTTGTTCAGGATTCCACTACTATGTATTAACTAACCCAGGACAAGATGTAACCATCACAACTGATCCGGATAATAAACGTAATGATGACGGTACATATACAAACGGCCCATTACCGTTAGATACTTACACTATTACCGCTGATGAGCTAGGTTATCCAGAAGCTGAGCGTCAATACGCAGCTGTTGATGTAACGTTAGGCCGTGCTTGGAATGATGATTGGATGTACAGCTTTACTTACACTTGGTCACATTCTTGGGGTAACAACGAAGGCTTCGTACGCTCTGATAACGACCAAGACGATTCTGGCTTAACCACGAACTTTGACCAACCGGGCTTAGTTGATGGTGCATCTGGTAACTTACCAAATGACCGTCGTCATGCGGTTAAAATGACAGGTGCTTACCAAGTCATGGAAAACTTCACTGTTGGTGCTAACTTCCGTTGGATCCAAGGTCGTCCACTTAATGCGTTTGGTGTTCACCCAACAGATATATTCGCATCTTGGTATGGCGTAGCTTCATTCGTTAAAGATGGTGAAATCGTTAAGCGTGGTTCACAAGGTCGTACGCCGAATGAGTGGACATTAGACTTATCAGCGTCTTATGACTACTACTTGAACGACAACAAAATCACGTTCAGAGCAGACGTCTATAATGTATTCAATAACGATTCTGCGACCCAGTTGAATGAAGAGAACGAGCGTTGGGCTGGTTATGCAGGTGCTGACCGTGGTTACATCGGTACAGGTGAACCAAACCCAACTTATAACTTAGCAACGTCGTACCAAACGCCACGTTATGTACGTTTCAGTGTTTCTGCTGAATTCTAATAACCGGTATGGTTTGACCTAAGAAGTTAGGTTACTATCAATATGAAAAAGCCTCGTAAGAGGCTTTTTTTATGCTTAAATTTAACTGCAATACATAATTTTTTTAAGAGTTAGTCTCTATTTTTTAGGGAAGATTTCTTTAAAGTAATAGAAGATGTAAGCCAAAATAGGGGTTAATTATTGATTTGAGCAAAAAAACGCCCATCAAGAGATGAGCGCTACTCGTGCTAAAAAGCATAAAATCTGTTATGTGCTATGAGTAGTAAAGTGCTGTGATATCGCTTCAGGTAAGCCGATAGAGTTAGTGTGGAAGTCGTTTCTAACTTGGCCAACACTTGAGGTTTGTACCGGATGCTTATTCTTGTAAAACGAGAGCATACTGTCCTCGTATTCAAGGTTTAATGCTTTGCAAAGTTTTTCAACCGTCTCTTTTGGTGTCGTTACTAAGGCTTCGTAAGTGACGGGTACAAATGGTGTCTCAAATACTTTTTGCCAATGTGTGATCAGCTTTTCATCTTGTTCAAAGTAAAAGGCAATATCGGTTAAATCATACGACCACTGAAGTCCTTGGTTAAAAAAGGCTCTAAAACACGACCAAGCATTATCAGCCTTATTTCGACTAATATGGATAAGCTTAGCGTTAGGAAAACAGTGTTTTATCATGCCTACAAATAAGTTCAAATTAAGTGATTTATCGATCACACACGTGGAGTCGGGGAAGCGTTGTTTTACTAGGTGCAAATATTTATCATGCACTTTTTGCAAGTTCTCAAGTACCTTCTCTTGGTTAAGCGTAGGTAACGTTGGCAGATTTTGGACGCCAATTTCACTCATCGCGGTAGACAAACTAGGGTGTTCTCCGCCTGCATCGATGGCTGAGTGACTGGTCAATATCTGCTGTAAGAGGGTCGTCCCACTTCGCGGAAGACCTATGATAAATATCGGTTCAATATTCTCTTCAATCTCTAATGTAGGTAACTGTTCAAAGAATACTTGGGTTTGGTGAGCAATGATATTGTCAACAAAAGCCTGGTATTGCGCCCTATTGAATGGGCTTTTATTCTTCATTAGTTGATTACCAATGTTAAATTTAGCAAAAGCGCTTTCTTCTTCACCTATATCTAGTAACGCTTTACCATAGGCAAACCAATAAGGAATTTGGTTTTGGATATCAGTACCTTTTAACATTGATGATTCTAGGCTGCTTAGCGTTGTTAAATCGTTGTCTTCTCTATCGAATGTTTTAATGGCAGACAAGGTTAACCAGGTAATGCCAATCTTAGGGTTACTATTAATCGCTTTATACAGGTGTTTTTTAGCTAGCTCTAGTTCACCAACTTGGCTGTATGCTGTACCGAGGAAATGATCTATGCCAATATAATCAACCTTTCCTAACATTGGAGTAACTAAATCGATAGCTTGCTGTATTTTCCCTGTTTCTGCGGTTAGGCCAGCAACTTGTAGAATAAGTTTAGGGTTATTAGGCGCCAACTTTAAATAATTGTTGGCAGCATCGATGGCGAGTTGTACTTCACCTATGGTTAAGGCTAATCGGGCAATCGCACCCCATTTATCCGCTAAGTTAGCATTGTTTTCTATTAGTTTTTTTATAGTAGCCGCGGCTTGTTCTGTCTTATTATTCTTTATATCTTCAAGAACTTGATTTGCTGTTTCTATGTCGCTCAAAATATTTGCTCTAAAATTCTAACTTGAGCCTATAGAGTATAATATTCGAGACCTTTTGTGGAGGGATTGTCTCATATAATTCGTATGACGATTATCAGAAGTATAATCGTCATACGAGAGACTTAAAAGCGCAAACTAGGCTGCTGCGTTAGTGCTTTCAAAAATTTTATCTGCAGAAGCTGCAACAAAGCCAGTATATAGCTCTCCTGAGGCTAATGGATAACGTTTAGCAAACTCATAAAAGCATGATGGAATTTCTACCGCTTGATCGCTAAATTGCACCAGTGCTTTATCTGCCATAGTTGATGACTGCTCTAACTTAACGCTTTCATCACCTTTAACTTCACCACCGGTCGCATTAAGGTCAAAGCCACCGTTTTTAACCGCGTCATTAACGGCATTGATACAATCGAATCCAGATAGGTGATTGATGCTTACTGTAAAGTGGTTTGCGCGATAACCCCACGCTGATAACCATGCAGCATATTCACTTTCCGCTAATAGTGTTTGGTACTCAGCATAGCTTATGTCCCAAGTTTTGCCTGAATATAAAAAGCTTTGCTGATTGATAATACTTTCATCGATATCCGCAACGATTCGTTTAATGATTTCTTGTGCTTTTGGTGAGAATTCTTCAACTAAAAGTTCACTGATAAACACTTTAGGCATGGTCGTATCTTCATGCTCGTAATGTTTTGCGTAAAGCTTTTTAGCTTCAAAGTGATACTCGCCACATTCCTTATAACCAAGTGCTAAAAGGTGTTGAGCCAATTTCGCAATTCCTACTTTTTCAAGGTTAAAAGTACGGTATGCTACGTGATCATTAACGACGTCGTTCCCAGAGCCTAATAGCTGATGAATCTTTTCAGCTGAAGGGGTAACTTCTAGGTAGTTTGCCCAAATGTTGTTAAATAGTTCTGTTACTTGTGCAGTCATTTTGATACTCCTAATGCTTGCAGCGGATAAAATAAAAATCGGTGTATTATATGGTTAGAAATTAAGCAATCAAGCAAAATTTTGCAGAAATGAAAATAACTAACCACAGAAACGGGTTAGTTTATATTTGGTCAATACTCTTAAAAAAGCTGGGTTTGCACCCAGCTATCTGTAATTGGTACTGTTTGGTCATTATTTAATGGTTAATCCAGGGCTTAACGTTGCTGGTAGCGCTACTTTGTCAGCTTCAACTGATGCTACCGGATAGGCACAGTAATCAGCAGCATAATAGGCACTTGCTCTATGGTTACCACTTTCACCAATACCACCAAATGGCGCCGCGCTGCTTGCACCCGTAATAGGCTTATTCCAATTAACGATACCTGCACGAATATTGGTAAAGAAGTGCTCATAGTCATCAGCACTATCTGCGAGTAAGCCAGCAGATAGACCAAAAGAGGTGTTATTTGCTTCGCTTATTGCAGCATCAAAGTCGGTGTAACGATACACTTTTAATAATGGACCAAAATGCTCTTCATCAGGCATTTTTTCGATATTGGTAACATCAATGATACCTGGGGTTACAAAGCCTGTTCCTGCTGTTTTCTGGGTCAACGTTAATAATGGTTGTCCACCTAAAGCAATTAATTGTTCTTGGGCTGCAACCAATCCTAACGCCGCTTTTTCAGAAATCATCGAACCAATAAATGGTTGATCTTCATCATCGTAATAACCGATGGTTAATGCTTGGGTTGAAGCAATCAACTTTTCTAAAATTGCATCACCTTGGGAATTCGCTTGGATAAATAAACGACGTGCACAAGTACAACGTTGGCCTGTGGTGATAAACGCTGATTGAATAATGTCATGAACAACAGCATCAATATCACTCACATCTTTAACAATTAATGGATTATTACCACCCATTTCCAAAGCTAAGATTTTTCCAGGTTGACCACCGAATTGTTCGTGAAGTAATTTACCTGTGGTTGAGCTGCCAGTAAAAAACAAACCGTCGATTTGAGGATGACTCGCCAGTGCTTTACCCGTTTCTACTTCCCCTTGAACAAGGTTAATTACACCATCGGGTAGGCCAGCTGCTTGCCAATATTTTAATGTTAGTTCAGCGACTTTTGGTGTTAATTCACTTGGTTTAAATATAATCGTATTACCAGCGATTAAGGCTGGAACAATATGACCATTAGGCAAGTGTCCCGGAAAGTTGTACGGACCGAATACGGCAACAACGCCGTGAGGCTTATGACGAATAAAAGCTTTAGCGCCAGGCATTGGGTTCTCAACTGTACCAGTGCGCTCGTTATATGCCTTGACAGAGATTGCTACCTTACCAATCATTGCGCCAACTTCAGTACGTGTTTCCCACAATGGCTTACCAGTTTCTTGTGCAATAGTTATTGCTAACTCTTCCTTGTTGTCACTAAGTACTTCAGCAAATTTAGTTGCTAAAGCAATACGCTCTTCCAATGGGGTTCTAGACCAAGAGGTGAACGCCTGACGAGCAGCTAATATTGCTTGCTCTACCTGCTCTTTACTTGCGCTTTTACCTTGCCAAATAATGTCATTAGTCGCTGGATTTTTAGAGCTTACGTCATGACCTTGGCCTTCGAGCCATTGACCATTAATGAGTTGTATAGGGTGCGTCATGTGTTATTCCTCAATATATTTTATATTGAATTAATTTTTAATTAAGCGGATCCAATCGCCATCTTTTACTTTCAAAGCTTCGGCGACCTTTGCTGAAATTACCGCTTGCTTAGCAGTCTCTCTTAGCGCCAAAGGTGCTTGCACTGCTCGAAAATCGGCAACGTTGGTATTACAGATAATGAATTTTTCAGAAGCGGTAACATCGCCAATAATTACCTGACATTTCTGACTATTTTTAACCGCTTTAATCGATTTCGTTTGAGCTTCTACCGTTGGACCTGCATCAAAAATATCAACATAGCCACGGCGAGCAAAGCCTTCTGCTTCAAGTAATCTCAGGGCAGGAACCGTTTTAGTGTGTACCTTATTAATCACTTGTTGTGCGTCGTGACTCAATAAACTCACGTAAATTGGGTATTTGGGCATGAGTTCAGCGATGAACTCTTTTTTACCAATACCGGTTAAATAATCTACGGTTGGAAAGTCCATCGAGAAAAAGTGCTCTTCTAACCAACTCCAAAACGGTGAGCGACCTTCTTCGTCAGAAACGCCACGCATTTCGGCGATAACGGTTTGAGCGAATCGTTCCTGATGCTCAGCAATAAATAGAAAGCGCATGCGAGAAAGGAGACGGCCATTGTTATTTTTTCTGTGAGATTCACTTAAAAATAACGTACAAATTTCAGTAGTGCCGGTGTAGTCGTTGCATAAGGTTAAGGTGTCAACGGTATTGTAGACGTTGAGCTCACGTGAATGATGAACCACCTTCCCTAAATGATAATGGTAAAACGCATCATCTAAACCAACGGCAGCCTCTATACCACTAGTACCGACTACTTGGCCTGTTTCCGTGTCTTCCATAACAAATAAATAGCCTTCATCGCCAGGCTGAGTCACTTTTTTATTGAATGACTCTTGCGCACGATTTATGCGCTTTTGTAATAACTCTTCATTGACCGGAAGTGATGTAAAACCGTGTCCTGATTCGATAGCAATTCGATGTAACGCATCATAATCACTGTGTTGAATAGGGCGTATAATAATCATAATTAATTCTCAATGATGGATAGAAGCGGGCATCCTAAGGTTACCCGCGGCTATATTGCTGATTAAGCGTTTGCCATTTTGGCGACGGCACGCTCAAAGCGAGCTAAGCCTTCTTTGATATCTTCATCAGGAATGACTAATGAAGGAGCAAAGCGAATAATACTAGCACCAGCGACTAAAGTCATAACGCCTTCGTCCATTGCCGCGTTTAAGAACGCTTTTGCTTGGCCTTGATATTCGTCAGTTAATACCGCGCCAATTAATAGACCTTTACCACGAATTTCTTTAAAGACGTTGTATTTTTCATTAATAGCATTAAGGCCGGCAACATAAATAGCGGCTTTTTCTTTAACGCCATTTAATACTGCAGGGTCGTTAACCGTATCAAACGCAGCTTCAGCAACAGCACATGCTAATGGATTGCCACCGTATGTACTGCCGTGCGTACCAATTTTTAAGTGTTGAGCTATTTCTGTTGTCGTGATCATCGCGCCAATTGGGAAACCACCACCTAATGCTTTAGCGGTTGTCAAAATGTCTGGCGTGATACCTAATCCCATATAGGCATATAAATCACCAGTACGGCCAACGCCTGTTTGTACTTCATCGTAAATTAACAAAGCGTTGTGTTGGTCACATAATTCACGAACACCTTTGGCAAACTCATTTGTCGGAGAAACGATACCGCCTTCACCTTGTAATGGTTCCATTACTACGGCACAGGTTTTGTCTGAAATTAAAGCCTTTAAGCTCTCTAAGTTGTTGTATTCGGCGTGAACAATATCGCCAGGTTTAGGACCAAAACCGTCAGAGTATGCAGCCTGACCACCTACGGTAACGGTAAAAAATGTACGGCCATGAAAGCCTTGCTTAAATGCGATGATCTGGGTTTTGTCTTCGCCGTGAACATCTAATGCCCAGCGACGTGCTAGTTTTAGCGCCGCTTCATTAGATTCTGCACCAGAGTTTGCAAAGTAAACTTTGTCGGCAAACGTATTATCGGTGAGTTTTTTAGCCAAACGCAATGCTGGTTCGTTGGTCATTACGTTCGATAAATGCCAAATTTTATCGGCTTGTTCTTTTAAAGCGCTAACCAATGCAGGGTGACAATGACCTAAACAGTTTACTGCAATGCCGCCAGCGAAATCGATATACTCTCTATCTTGCTGATCCCAAACTTTAGAACCTTGACCACGCACAGGAATAACAGCTGATGGTGAATAATTTGGCACCATTACTTCATCAAATAATTCGCGATTAACAGGGAAATGATTGGTCATTACTAACTCCTCTACTAAGGGATGTTTACTGTGTCTTACCATCGAACTTATTATTTTGATGGTCTTTTGAGTTAATTTCAGGCTGAGTTAATTCTTTTAAGTTGATTCAGTATAGCTGAAATTTCGAAGGGCATTATGACAGAAAACAACCTATTTGTCTCTCTTTAAAAGCTCGCAAGCCCTTTTAAAACAAGGGATTGCGAGTTTTATTCAGTTATCTTGCATAACTATATTTGTCGGTTAAATGACCGTGCTTATCCCTAACGGCTTAGCTGTCGAGTAAATTCAAACGCATATTTGAATAATCTATAATTCATAAATAATCAAAAAAAATTATTCGAAATTGAGCTTAATATGGTCAATATCGCTGCGTTTTAGTAGGGAAATGTCGTTAGGTTGTAATTTTACTGAACCTAAAAGTAATTTAGCTTCTTGTGAAGAAATTAGCTCTTCTTTCGCTAATGAGCGAAACATGACATAAGCGGTCGCTTTAGCAACAAGTTGCGCTATGGGATGCATTTGAGCAATATCGTCCATGATGGCTAAATCAAACAGCGGCTCGGTGATAGCTAAGCGATCAAGTCGCATCAACTCGACAATATCTGCCGATAACTGCGTGCTGCGATTGGTTAATTGCTCGAGCAGCAAATCAGGTGACATCGAAAATTCAAGCAAGATATCATGCAAACGTTTATCGCGAGTATCGTACGCCTCTTTGATTTCTGCTTTTAAGCTATCGTTATAAGTAGTGATCACACCACGAGAAATAATAAAGTGGCCGATGTTAGAAAAAAGTCCTGCGGAAAAAGCGTTAAACTCATTAAGTTGTGATTCTTTTGCTAAAACCTTTGCCGTTAATCCAATCGATAATGCGTTATTCCACAGTTTTCGTTTAAGCAAACTAAATGGAGAGGTAGTTGTTGGTAGCCAATGCTTTAGGACGAAAGTCGGGATCACTTGCTTTAGGTTCTCTAACCCAATGTAACTGAGCGCTAAATGAGCATCTGCAACTTGAACATCGGCACGTTTACGATATTGTGGCTTATTGACTAAGTTGATTAATTCATTAGTTAGCCATGGTAGCGAGTCTACATGCGCATTAATTTTGTTGATTGATGCGGCTTTAACTGCCAATACTTCAAGGATGTTGGTTGTTGCGTTTTCAACACGTAGTTCATTAACAAAGAGTCGTTCTTTATTATCGAAAAGGTTGTTAACCTTCGCAAGTACTTGCTGGTTAAACTTAGCCATCACTTGTTGTTTAAAGTGGCTTTTACCATGTTGTTCAATGATTTTTTCTTGCTGAGCTTGTTGCTCTATTTCAAGCAGTTCACGCCTTGAATGTTGTTGCTCACTGTGTTGACGCGCGGATAAGGTAATTTTTCCACTCTGCAGTTCGGCAAACTCTTTGCTGATCATCAGACTTAGCGCGCGATGATATATTTCGTTAATGTTATGATTATTTTCAAATATCAGCATAGGGTTGTTTTTAATGTTACGTAAGTTAATGTTATCCCAACTATGTTGAGATAGCTATTGGGCTTAAATTTTTATTACTTGGTTGCATAAATATTGATGAAGTTATTGAGTAAGGCTAGCCCTTGTGCTGTTAATACGGATTCTGGATGAAACTGTACGCTGGCAATCGGCAAGCTTTTGTGACTCAGCGCCATAATTTCATCGATGTCACCGTTTTCGTCCACTGTCCAAGCGTTTACGGTAAAACAATCCGGTAAACTTTCTTTTTCGACAATTAACGAATGATAACGAGTTACCTCAAGCGGTATTGATAGCTGCTCAAATATACCAGTTTGTCGATGAAGAATCTTGCTAGTTTTGCCATGCATCACTTGGCGAGCTTTAACGACTTTTCCACCAAAGTGTTGTGCAATACACTGATGGCCTAAACATACGCCTAATATGGGTATCACTCCTGAAAAATGTTTAACAACATCGAGAGAAATGCCGGCGCTATTTGGGTCACATGGGCCAGGAGAAATCACGAGATACTGTGGCGCAAGCTGCTTAATCTCATCAATAGTTATTTCATTATTGCGATAAACAACGACCTCTTGCCCTAATTCAGTGAAATAGTGCACTAAATTAAACGTAAAGGAGTCATAATTATCAATCATTAACAGCACAGCAAAACCTTAGTGTCTTTTGTTGGCAAGGCGCGACATTTTATCCGGTCATCAATGACAATTCATTATTTATTTTTACGGCTTTTCAACGGTAATGTCACTCAAAGGGATTGAGCTACATGCCAATATATAACCTTGGCGCTGTTCTTCGTCACTTAGTCCATCTTGTGCAAGTTGATTGACGAGACCTTTTGTCAATTTCAATTTGCAGCGCCCGCACATACCTCCACGGCAAGAGTAAGGTAAAAGCAGACCGTTTTCTTCCCCTTGTTCAAGTACCGTGTCTTGATTATTGCCTTTTATTACCTTTTGCCAACTATGGTAATTAATCGTTAATGGCGATTTTATTTGGGATGTTGCTGTTATATCAATATCGGAGACAGCTTGGTTGTCTTCTTGAGGTGTCATCAGCGAAGGCTTGCTTTGTCTTTCTAGTACCGTAACGCTATCACCTGCTTTTACTTGCCCTTGGTTAAGTGCAATAACATTTTGCCCAAAGATCACCTCACCATTTTCTAACTGGCGAAAGCGCTTTAAGGTCATTAGTGGTTCTTGCTCAGGGTTTTTAGTACCCGTTTGTGGATTAACCGTGGTCATAATACAACGTGTACAAGGTTTAACCACTTCAAACTCCACTTCACCAATCTTAAAGCGTTTCCATGAATCTTCATCAAATGCTTCTGTACCTTGTACCACGATATTGGGGCGAAAATGAGCCATGGTAACCGTATTTTTATTTAACTTATGGTTTAGCGCAGACAAAGACGCTTGAGAAATAATCAATAATGGATAGCCATCGGCAAAGCCTACCTTTTTTGCGCTATTTGCTACGGTTCGCTCAGAGCGTTCGCCAAAATAAAATAATTGACAAGAACGCCCTAAAAAGCCGCTAAACCATTGGTCAATTTCATGATGACAATGCAAGCCTTGAATCTCATCTTTCCAAACAGAAACACTCATATACTGACTCGAAAATGAATGATAATTGATTGCCAGGTCGGGCATGCCTGGAGCACTAAGCACTAAGCCAGAGGATGTTAAACTAGGTTGTACTAAGCATAAAAGATGCTCTGTGCGTGCGGTGATAAATCTTCCTTGTTCGTCGGTCAGCACAAAGCGACGATCAAAGCTCAGGCCTAACTCGTCGATAGTGCTTACTGAAAGGTTGATCCCCGCAGCAGATTTTATTGGATAAATATGAAGAGAGGATAATGTTATAGCGCTCATTATTGTCCTTTAGCGGGCTATTTTTTAAGTGGCTATCTTCGCCAAAAACTAGCGACTTTTCAATCAGCATCGGGAGACTTGTGACCCTAAAAAGTTAATTTACGCTATTAACCGCTCAAGGCTTTAGGTAAGATGCAAAAATAAGAAGGTTTTAGGCCGTGTCGCGATTTCACTACGAGCATCTGAAAATAATAGTTACAGGAGCAATATGCATATTCATATTCTTGGTATTTGTGGTACGTTTATGGGAGGAATTGCTGCAATTGCTAAACAATTAGGTCACCGAGTTTCAGGGTGTGACGCCAATGTTTACCCACCAATGAGCACCCAATTAACCGACCTCGGTATTGAATTGAAACAAGGGTATTTAATCGAGCATTTAGTAGATGAGCCTGACTTGGTGATTGTAGGTAATGCGATGAGTCGTGGTAACCCTATGGTCGAGCACGTGTTGGCAAGAAACATCCCTTATACCTCTGGACCACAATGGTTACTTGATAATGTTTTGTCAAATCGTTGGGTTTTAGCGGTGTCTGGAACACATGGTAAAACAACGACAAGTTCGATGTTAGCGTGGATTTTGGAATATGCGAAGCTGTCTCCAGGTTATTTAATTGGTGGTGTGCCTCAAAATTTTGGTTGTTCAGCTCGACTAGGTGAAAGCCCATTCTTTGTTATTGAAGCCGATGAATACGATACCGCTTTTTTTGATAAGCGTTCGAAGTTTGTTCACTATCGTCCAAGAACACTCGTGATTAACAACTTAGAGTTTGATCATGCTGATATTTTTGCTGACCTTTCAGACATCCAAAAGCAGTTTCACCATCTCATTAGAATGGTACCCAGCAACGGTCTAATTTTATCCCCTAAACACGAACCTGCGATAGAACAAACGTTGGCCATGGGGTGTTGGAGTGAAACTGAATTTAGCGTTGCGCCAAGCGATGCAAGTAAAGGTTGGTCAGTGAATAAACTGCAACCTGATGGTGGTCAGTTTGAGGTCTACTTCAAAGGGGAGATTCAAGGTGTGGTTAATTGGTCACTGATTGGTGATTTTAATATTGATAATGCCTTGATGGCGATAGCTGCAGCTCGTCATGCTGGTGTGCCCAGCAAAGTGGCTATTGAAGCACTTGCTGAGTTTATTAATACCAAACGTCGTTTAGAGCTAAAGGGAGAGGTGAACCGCATAAAAGTTTATGATGATTTCGCCCATCACCCAACAGCTATTTCCCGAACACTCGCTGGAGTCAAAGCTCATATCGGTGATGGTAACGGTAAACTCATCGCCGTGTTAGAGCCTCGTTCTAATACGATGAAGTCTGGGGTTCATAAAGACAGTTTGCCTCATTCACTTTCACTGGCAGATGAAGTGTTTATCTATCAAGGTGAGCAGGTCAAATGGTCAGTGTCTGCGCTGATTAAACAGTGTCAGCAACCATGCTATGTCCATGCAGATTTGGAGGCATTGATCAGCGAGATTACGCGCTTAGCTCAGCCTGGCGATACGATAGTGGTAATGAGTAATGGCGGTTTTGGTGGCATTCATCAAAAATTACTCGATAATTTAGCAACTGAAAAATTAAAGGGATAATGAGATGAGTAACGCGTTTGACCGAGTGATAACGGTAGCAATTACCGGCGCCTCTGGCGCAGGATATGCGATGCGATTAATCGAATGTTTGGTGGCTGCTAATTGTCGTGTTTATTTATTATGCTCGAGCGCGGCGAGAGTGGTTTTGGATACTGAACTTGGCCTTAAAGTGCCTGCCTCGCCTGATGCAGCAAGTGAGTTCTTTACCAAAAAGTTTTTAGCGAAACCTGAGCAAATTACCGTTTTCGGTAAAGAGCAGTGGTTTTCTCCTGTGGCTTCTGGATCGGCAGCACCTAAAACCATGATTGTTTGCCCATGCTCTACAGGCACCTTAGCTGCGATTAGTCATGGTATCAGTGATAACCTCATTGAACGTGCAGCAGATGTGGTACTAAAAGAACGTGGTCAGTTAATACTTGTACCTAGAGAAACACCGTTTTCAACCTTACATTTACAAAATATGTTAACGCTTTCGCAAATGGGAGCGACTATCATGCCGGCAGCGCCAGGCTTTTATCATAAGCCACAATCCATCGAAGATTTAATTGATTTTATCGTCGGTAGAATGCTTGATCATCTCGCCATAGAGCAAAAAATAATGCCAAGATGGGGTTATCAATTATAGATCACCACGGCATAGGTCTATCACCGTTGTCGACTGTGGATTTCTAACTGCAGAAAGCGGTCATGCGGTTTTTTCACGATTCAAACTATAAATATTGGCGAGAATATGTTCTAGTATTGTGCTGATATTATTGTCTTCTCTGGTTAACGATAAAAAAAACAATAGGTAGATAAAATGTTTACTTCAAAAAGAAACCGCATCAGTGTTGCGTTATCAATGACATGTGCACTGATATTTAGTTCGCCTAACTCGGCGAATGATGAAAGTACTGCAGTAAAAGACACCACGGCTAAAGAATGGTCAGTAAACAACCCACAAGGGGAGTTCAAGACTGCGGCGATTGATGTTCGTCAAGGCACATGGATGAATATCGACATCAGCCCTGACGGTAAAACGCTTGTTTTTGATTTGCTAGGTGACATATACACGCTTCCGATAGAAGGGGGCGAAGCCAAACCTTTAATGACCGATATTGCATGGCAAATGCAGCCAAAATATAGCCCTGACGGAAAGTATATTGCGTTTACATCTGATGAGGACGGTGGCGATAATTTATGGATTATGAAAGCAGATGGCAGTGAAGCTAAAGCGGTGACCTCAGAAACCTTTAGATTGTTAAATAGCCCTGCATGGTCACCAGATGGTGAGTATTTGGTCGGGCGTAAACACTTTACCAGTGGCCGTTCTCTAGGTGCAGGTGAAGTGTGGTTATACCATAAAACCGGAGGCTCAGGCGTTAAATTAACTAAGCGCCCTAATGATCAGAAAGATTTAGGCGAACCAGCGTTTTCACCGGATGGTAAATATGTTTATTTTTCACAAGATGCCACACCGGGTAAAACCTTTCATTACAGCAAAGATTCAATACAGGGGATCTATAAAATTAAACGCCTAGAGCTAGAAACAGGTGAAATCGAGACAATTGTCTCTGGCATGGGGGGGGCGATCAGACCTACGCCATCACCAGATGGTAAAGTGCTAGCCTACATTAGCCGTAATGACTTTCAGTCAAATTTATATTTATATGATTTAGAAAGTGGTAAGAAAACACTTGTTTATCAGGGGTTAGAACGTGATATGCAAGAAACTTGGGCAATCCATGGGGTTTACCCCACTATTGCTTGGACTCCTGATGGTAGTGGTATGGTTTTCTGGGCACAGGGCAAAATTCATCATCTTGATTTAGCCTCCAAACAAGCAAAAGAAATTCCGTTCCACGTTAAAACTGAAAAGAAAATACAAACAGCATTGCGCTTTGAGCAAAATATTGATCAGCCAAACTTTGATGTAAAAATGCTTCGTGATGTTGAAGTATCGTCAGATGGGAAACGAGCAATATTTGAAGCGATGGGCCATATTTATGTACAAGAATTGCCTGATGGTAAAGCAAAGCGATTAACCTCGGCTAAAGATCATTTTGAATTTAACCCCAGTTTTTCACGTGATGGCAAACGCGTTGTCTATGTCACTTGGAATGATCAAAGCTTTGGTCAAGTAATGGTAGTTTCAGCCAAAGGTGGTAAAGGTAAAGCAATTACCACAGAGAAAGGCAAGTACGTAGAGCCGAGTTTTTCACCTGATGGTCATAAAGTGGTTTATCGTAAAGTTCGGGGTGGTTCAATTTTGGATCCGCAGTGGGGCTTAGATACTGGCGTTTATGTGGTTGAAAGCAAGGGAGGGAAACCTGAGTTGGTCACTGACTATGGGGTACAGCCACATTTTGGCGCTCGTTCAGATCGTATTTACTTCACCCGTGATGATGAAACACCGAATTTATCGCGTATCGACCTCGATGGTCAAAATGAACAAAAGCTTTATCAAGGTAAATTTGCTACTGAATACAAAGTTTCGCCTGATGGAAAATATTTAGCTTTTGCTGAACGTTTCAAGGTGTTTGTTACACCAATGGTTGAGCGTGGTGAGGTCATCGATATTGGTCCAGACGCGAAAAACTTGCCAGTTGAAAAGCTGTCTATGCGCGCCGGTGAAGGTATTAACTGGAACGGTAAAGGCAATGAAATCTATTGGAGTTTGGGTAACGAGTTATTTCAAGCCCAAGTTGACGCGCCTTTTTCATTAAGCAAAACAAGTGAAGAAAAAGCTGATGCTAAGCAAGAATCTGCAAAAGCGAAAGTCACTAAACTTGGCTTCAATCAAAAAACAGATCGACCAGCCGGTAAGGTAGCATTTATTGGTGGTAAAGTGATCACCATGCAAGGAAACAAGGTCATCGATAATGGTGTCGTTGTTGTCGATGGCAATAAAATTATCGCGGTTGGTACAGCCGAAGATATTAAAATTCCAAGCAACGCTAAGATTATAGATATCAAGGGCAAAAGTATTATGCCGGGACTTATTGATGCCCATGCTCATGGTGCTCAAGGTAGTGAAGAAATTATTCCTCAGCAAAACTGGGAAAATTACGCAGGGCTTGCATTAGGTGTGACAAGTATTCATGACCCTTCAAATGATACCACCGAGTTTTTCGCCGCCAGTGAAATGCAAAAAGCCGGCAAGATTGTTGCGCCACGATTATTTTCAACCGGTGCCATTTTATACGGTGCGACTATCCCAGGATTAACGTCACATGTTGATAGCTTAGATGATGCTAAATTTCATATTGAACGACTGCAAAAAGCGGGCGCATTTAGTGTTAAAAGCTATAACCAACCACGCCGAAATCAACGTCAGATGTTTATTCAAGCGGCTCGTGAAGCTAATGTGATGGTAATGCCAGAAGGGGGGTCATTGTTGCAGCATAACCTCACCATGGTAGTTGACGGTCATACAACCCTTGAGCACTCGATACCAACAGCAGCCGTTTATGATGATGTAAAACAATTGTGGTCTCAATCTGCTATGGCTTACACACCAACACTAGGTGTTGCTTATGGTGGCATCTGGGGAGAAAACTATTGGTATGATAAAACCCAAGTGTGGCGTCATCCTCGTTTAAGCCAATACGTTCCTGAGAATGTTTTAGCGCCGAGGGCAATGCGTCGAACTAAAGCGCCAGAAAATCACTACAATCACTTTAACGTTGCTAAAACAGCCAAAGCATTAAATGATGTTGGGGTATTAGTTAATGCGGGGGCTCATGGGCAACGTGAAGGCCTTGGTATGCATTGGGAAATTTGGATGATGGCGCAAGGCGGTATGACGCCAATAGAAGCATTAGCGACCGCTACGATTAATCCGGCAAAAACCATCGGCATTGATAAGTATGTTGGTACAGTAGAAACAGGTAAGTTAGCTGATTTAATCGTTATTGATGGGGATGTCAGCAAAAATATTCGCGTAAGTGATAAAGTGATTTACACCATGATTAACGGCCGACTATATAATGCTGAATCGATGAATGAAATTGGTAACTATGATCGTAAACGTGCACCATTTTATTTTCAGTAGTTTCTTGCAAAGATCAGCACGCTCTAAAGACCAAACCTGAGTTTGGTCTTTTTTTTGTCCGCGAAGTGGTTTCTCAGTTACAATAGCAACACCAAATAGTTATTAGTTGAAATTGCAGTGTCCGACTCAGGTAAACGCTTAAACAAATACATTAGTGATTCAGGCTATTGTTCACGCCGAGAAGCAGATAAGCTCATTGAAGCTAATCAAGTGACGATTAATGGCAAGGTACCTGAGCTGGGGACAAAAGTGCTACCAGGCGATATCGTTTGTGTAAAAGGGCAAACTATTAGCGCAGCGCAAAGTAACAAGGCTAAGCGCGTTTACATCGCTTATCACAAGCCCGTAGGGATAACCTGCACTACTGAGCGCCATGTCAAAGGTAATATCATTGACGCTATCGGTCATAAAGAACGAATATTTCCCATTGGCCGCTTAGATAAACCATCAGAAGGGTTAATATTTCTCACCAGCGATGGTGACATTGTTAATAAGATTTTGCGTGCCGAAAATGCACATGACAAGGAATATATTGTCACGGTTGATAAACCGATCAGTGAACGATTTGTTGAACGTATGGCAAGAGGCGTCCCTATATTAGGGACCATTACTAAACCTTGTATCGTTAAGCCACAAAGTAAGTTTGTCTTTCGCATTATTTTAACGCAAGGGCTTAATCGTCAAATTCGCAGAATGTGTGAGTATTTGGGCTATGAAGTTAAAAAGCTTAAACGTTCACGGATTATGAATGTTCAATTGGGTAACCTAAAAGCAGGACAATGGCGAGATTTAACCGAGCAAGAAATGAAAGAAATTAACCAAGCCGTTGCCCACTCGCGTAAAACGTCAGAAAAAGCTGAACGAACTAAACAAAGCGATTGTACTAAATCGGTTTCGGTTAAGCGTCCTATAAAAAAAATGTTTAATAAAAGTGTCGACAAGGACAAAACAAAGGCTCGCTCAACACTATCAGTGAAATCCTACAATAAAGATTAGTTTTTTGCTTTTTTATAGTAAGAAGCAATTATTGAAGCTAACAATAAGTATTAAAAAAGGAGCTGTAAGCTCCTTTTTTAGTAACTGAACACCTGGCTAAGATTAGTTTTCTCTTAGCGCTCTAAAGCCTAAATAGTTAGAACGAAAACCTGATGATAACTCTAAGCGAACCGATGTACGGGCAAGTTTAGGCGCAAAATTCCATGCACCGCCTCTAGCAACAACTTTTTCACCGTTAGTCAGTTCCCAAACATTACCTACCGTATCGTATAAACCAAATTTGTTCGGTCTAAATGATGCCACGGGTGCTGTGCTGATATTTGACCATTTGCTACCGCAATAGGCACAGTTTGCTTTACCATTACCGATGTCATTCCCCCACCAGTAATTGTCGGCACTACCTGCACGTGCGACATATTCCCACTCTAATTCAGTCGGTAAGCGATATTTACGCTCTGTTTGACGAGAAAGCCATTTTAAATAGGCTTTGCTATCTTTATCGCTAACACACACTACCGGATGTTCATCGGTTTGTTGAAATCCTGGGTTGCGCCAGTTTAAAACACTGTTATAGCGCGGTTGACCATCGACATAAGCCGCACAACCATTGTCGCTTTCTGCTTCTGTAACATAGTTGGTCGCTTTAACAAATTTTTTAAAGTCACCGACGGTAATTTGGCTTTGCCCAATGGCAAATGCCTTAAGAATTTCTTCGCCTCTGGCAGGTTTTTCATTGGTTAATCCTGCGCCTTTCATATCTCCCATTTGAAAACGACCAGCAGGAACGCCAATCAACTCAGGTCCTAGCTCTTCACTGGAAAGAATATCTTGGATTTTTTCACCGTTAGCAAAGTTAATTGATGCCTTAACTAATTCCGCCTTAATCGTGGTATTTTTGGTTAGGCGAACTTGCTGCTCAAAGTCGAGGTAGCCAGGCTTGGTAATGACAATGTCGTGTAACCCTGCACTTAACATGACAGATAATTTTGTTGAGCCGTAGCTGACGCCATCAATAAAAACTTCATCATCATATTGATCAGAACGAATGGTTAATTCATAAAGGACCGAGTCATCATTTAGGCTAACGCTGTTTTCTGGATCAAAACTCACTTCAGCGGTTGACGCGTGTTTTTCACTATATGTACAGTAACGTGCTGAAAGGTCGAGTAATTTACAAGCTTCGGTGTTTGGCAAAGAGCCTTGCAATTCAACCGTAACTGATGTGGTGTAATTACCTTGACCACTAAATTCACCACTCATCACTTTGTGTTTTAATACGCGTACATGAGCCGCTGAGTCATCTTTATTTTGATTAATCAATTTTGACTCTGTTGCCGAGGCATACAAACTATCGACAAATTCTTTAGAAGCTTTTTGCTTTGCTAACTGGTTGCTGCGGGTGATACATTGCTTTAAAGTTTCCTGTGCATCACAGGTGACCATTTGTTTAGCTTGCAATTCGCTCTGCTTTTCAAACTCTCTGCGCAACCTGTCTACGCGAGCAATACGAATTTCTTCAATTAACGCTTCACGAGCGTTTGCTAAAGTGAAACGGTCAATATTTGCTTGGGCAAGTTTTGCTTTTAATTCTTCTAAAAGTTGTACGCTGGCTTTAATATCTTCTTTATTACGCTTTTGATTGATAATGGCTTGTCGGTAGGCATTTTGTGCTTCAGCGATATCTTGTTCTGGATTATCAACCATTGCTTCATATTGTTCGTTCATGTTCAACAACGCCTGCGCTCTAGCATTTTGAAGTTCTGAACCTTGGTTTCTTAGCAGGGTTAGTCGTTCCTGCTCACCAGCAATTTGTGAATTTAAATCATCAAGTGAAGAGATAAAGGCCTTATATTCTGCCTCTTTGGTTTCTAACTGCAGTTCTAAACTTTCAACTGAAGAACTTTGTGTCGAAGTAGCCGCCCAACTGGGAGTGCTAAGTGAAAGACAACCAACTGTAATAGCAAGTAAAGCCAAGCGCATGTTTTATATTTCCCGAACAATTTAGAATTTACTTCAAGTGTGATGAGATATTCTCGTTACCCAACTTAAAGATTTCTTTCAATTTATCATTGATATAGTTTTAATTCTCTCAATCATATTTCCTCAACGGCGAAATCGCAAGTGATAATCAGACAAACCTTGCAATTGTTGAAAGGTTTCGCTCTCCAGTCGGGCTTTATTCTTGATTTAACAAGTTTGCAGGCGAAAACTGATCCGTTAATAATCGTGTGTCTTTTGGCCAGTCTTGTTCGTCAGCGGTTGAGGTTAGCCACGTTAGTAGCTCTACACTGTTAATATTGTATGGGGCTAACTTTTTCTCTAGTTTTAATGCGTTATCTGCCAGTGTTTTGTAGTTTGGTAAAGCCTGTTTACTGGTGAGAATAACGCGATTGGCGTTTTTGTTGCTGCGCACGTTAAAAAAATCACCAAATACCGCGTGGTACGTGGCAGACTCATAATCATAGAGCTTACTGATTGAAAACGTATTAGCAGTTAATAAACCATCATCGGTTAGTAACTGCTTACTTTCTTCTAGAAATTCTTTGGTTAACAAGTGCTCTGGAATATAGTCACCATTAAATGCATCTAAAATAATCCAGTCATATTGTTGTTGCTTAAGTTTGGCTCGTTTAATAAAAATGCGACCATCAGCGATATGGGTTTTTATTCGTTCATTTTCAATAAAGCCAAAGTATTGTCGGGCGACATTAACGACTACGGGATCTATTTCAACATTGTCAATATAGGCTTCGGGATAGAGCATATGAATGGTGTTGGACATAGTACCACCGCCTAAACCGATAATAAGCACTTTACTTGGCGTTGTTTCGCGCATTATTAATGCTGAAAAGAGTTGTTTAGTATAAGCAAAGACCAACCGTTGAGGATCGTTTTTGATAAAGCAGCTTTGATTTGATTCAGTGCTTTTACCGTCAAATTTTAAGCAGCGAAGTTGATGTTTGTCTTCGACAATAATATTGCGATAAAGGGAGCGCTCTTTGTGGATGATTTGGGCATTTAGTTTGGGTAAAAACATGCCTAACGCTATTGCGATTAAAAACATTATTCTTATCACTGTGCCCCTCCAAGTTGTGTTTCTTTTACTTCGAGTTGACGAGGTGAAATAACAATA
This sequence comes from Thalassotalea ganghwensis, assembly GCF_053485795.1. Taxonomy (NCBI): domain Bacteria; kingdom Pseudomonadati; phylum Pseudomonadota; class Gammaproteobacteria; order Alteromonadales; family Colwelliaceae; genus Thalassotalea; species Thalassotalea ganghwensis. Next base: position 72,662 of record NZ_JBQRUM010000010.1, on the reverse strand, counting down.
GCACTAATACCCAGCAGTACTAGCGTTGCACTGAATGCAAAGATGATGTCATTGACTTCAAATAATAAGACAAAGTAAAAAGAGGTAATGATTGTCCCTAACGCACTTCCTAATGTCGATACGAAATAGAGTACTCCTGCAACTTGACCGCTGTGTTCTTTATCTTTAACCAGCAGTCTTACTGAATAGGGGGAAATCATCCCAAGTATAATCGTAGGAATAAAGAATAATGTCATTGCTGCGACAAATGAGCCGTAGCGACTATCTTCTATGCGAATGAAAATAAATTCCATCAACTGTGAAGCCCACAAAGCGATAGGTAACACGGTAATTCCTGCAATAAGAAAAATACAGCCAAAACGTGTTAAAGACGCAGAACGGGTAGAAAGCTTACCGCCTAACAAATAACCCAAAGATAAGCTCAACATAAAAACGGTAATGATACTGCCCCAAATATGGATACTACTGCCAAAATAGGGTGCTAAAATGCGCCCCCCTAACAGTTCGATGCCCATGATACAAAAGCCACTGCAAAAGGCTAAAAAATAGATATATACATTACGCCAAGAAAACGCGGCATTAAGACTAGGTTTGAACATTTCTTCCAACAAAATAAATATTTGTAACCATCATAGCGTTTATTAATTAGCTTGTGCCAATAAATTTGGAGAATTTTTGTGGTAACGGCATCGGTTATGGTTAAAACCTTGAACGACTGTCAGCGAAAGTGTTTTTTTGTTTATCTGGTCTTATCGGTTAGCACTTATCAATATCTTCTTATTAAGGAAACTAATGACAGGCTCTTATCGCAATAAAAGCTATCCATTATTTGTTACCGCAATGTTTACCCTAATTTTGCTTGGTTTGAGTTTTCTCATGTTGCCAGCAACGGCAGCAAATCAAACTAATAATACTCTGCAAAATTGGACGTTAAAAAATACCCAAGATGAAATCGTTGCCCTAGCAGACTATCAGGGTAAACCGGTAATTCTGGTATTTTGGGCAACTTGGTGCCCTTACTGCAAAAAGCTGCTGCCGGGGCTCGAACAATTGCATCAACAATATGCGGACAAAGGGTTAACGATTTTAGCGCTTAACATTAAAGAAGACTGGAAACCTAAGGTTTATTGGCGCAATCATGAGTACAGTTTCCCTGCATTATTGGAAGGCGACAAGGTTGCGCAGCTATACGGCATTATGGGAACACCAGGCGTGGTTTTTATTAGTCCCGAAGGAAAAGTACTTAAAGCAACGTACTTTTCTGATCCAAAACATCCGTTGTTGACTAAGTTTGTTGAAGCCTATATTCACTAGGCTGGTGATAGCGAAAACGGTCGAGTGCCGTTTTCGCCAGTGAGATAACATACTAAAGCAGAGGTTTAAGGAATCTCGCGGTGTGAGAGTTTTTGTGTTTAGCCACTTGTTCAGGTGTGCCAGTTACTAAAATTTCACCACCGCCTGAGCCGCCTTCAGGGCCTAAATCGACAATCCAGTCAGCTGTTTTAATGACATCAAGGTTGTGTTCAATAACGACGACCGTGTTGCCATGATCACGTAAGCGATGAATAACGTGTAACAACTGCTTGATGTCATGAAAATGCAAGCCAGTGGTTGGTTCGTCAAGAATGTACAAGGTTTTGCCCGTATCACGCTTTGATAGCTCTTTTGATAATTTAACTCGCTGCGCTTCACCACCTGAAAGGGTGGTCGCCGACTGGCCGAGTTTTATGTAACTCAAACCGACATCAATCAGCGTTTTTAATTTACGTTTAACTGCTGGAATCGCACTAAAAAATTCATAGGCATCTTCAATGGTCATATCTAAGACTTCATGAATATTCTTACCTTTGTATTTCACTTCTAGTGTTTCACGGTTATAGCGTTTGCCGTGACAAACATCACAGGGTACATAAACATCAGGTAAAAAGTGCATTTCAACTTTAATGACGCCATCCCCTTGACATGCCTCACAGCGACCACCTTTTACATTAAAGCTAAATCGACCCGCCTTATAACCACGTGAACGCGCTTCTTGGGTACCAGTGAAAATATCACGAACATTGGTGAAAATACCAGTGTACGTCGCTGGGTTAGAGCGAGGGGTTCGACCAATCGGGCTTTGATCAATATCGATAACCTTATCAAGTTTTTCTAAGCCCTCAATTGCTTTATGCGGCGCTGGTTCTTGTGTGGTTGCTCCGTTGAGCTCGATGTGAGCAAGTTTATATAAGGTATCATTGATTAACGTTGATTTCCCCGAGCCAGAAACACCAGTAATACAGGTCATCAAGCCAATTGGGATAGTTAAATCAACGTTTTTGAGATTATTACCGCTAGCACCTATAAGTTTCACGATATTGTCTTTGTCAAATGGGGTTCGCTTTTTCGGAACGATAATGCCTTCTCTACCGGACAAATACTTTCCGGTAAGTGAGTGCTCGCAATTCATAATGGTGTTTACATCACCTTCGGCGATAATTTCACCGCCATGAACTCCCGCACCTGGGCCGATATCAATAACATGATCGGCTTCGCGGATGGCGTCTTCATCATGTTCAACCACAATGACGGTATTGCCAAGGTCACGTAAATGGATCAGGGTCTTGAGTAAGCGTTCATTATCGCGCTGATGTAAACCGATAGAAGGTTCATCTAGCACGTACATCACGCCAACGAGACCAGCACCAATTTGACTTGCTAAACGAATGCGTTGCGCTTCTCCACCAGACAAGGTATCAGCACTGCGAGAGAGGTTGAGGTAATTTAAACCAACGTTGACCAAAAAGCCTAATCTGTCATTAATTTCTTTTAAAATTTTCTCGGCGATTTTGCCTCGTTGCCCTGTTAGGTTTAGGCCTTGGAAAAATGCTAATGCATCTGCAATCGCGAGTTCGGCAATGTGATGAAGCGGTGTTTCATTGATAAAAACATTTCGAGCTTCTAAACGTAACCGTGAACCACCGCAGTCAGGACAATGCTGACTATTGAGATATTTAGATAATTCTTCACGCACAGCATTGGATTCGGTTTCTCGGTAACGCCTATCCATATTATTGAGGATCCCTTCAAAAGGGTGTTTTCGAATGACAACATCACCACGGTCATTCATATATTTAAACTCAATCTCTTGTTTACCACTGCCGTGTAAGACGACTTTTTGGTGTGCTTCATTTAATTGGTTAAATGGCTTATCAACAGCAAAGCCAAAATGCTCTGCGAGCGCCTGTAACATTTGAAAATAATAGAAATTTCGTTTATCCCAACCGCGAATCGCGCCGCCGGATAAACTAAGCTCTGGGTTAGCAATAACGCGATTTGGATCGAAAAATTGTTGAATGCCTAAGCCATCACAGGTTTGACAAGCACCTGCTGGATTATTGAACGAGAATAACCGCGGTTCTAGTTCTTGCATGCTGTATCCACAGTGTGGACAAGCAAAATTAGCAGAGAACACTAACTCTTCGCGATCTGGTTCGTCCATAAAGGCAACTTTCGCGGTACCCGAGGTTAAGGTAAGTGTTGTTTCAAACGATTCCGATAAACGAAGTTGAATATCTTCGCGCACCTTTAAGCGATCGACAATCACTTCGATAGTATGTTTTTTATGAAGCTCTAACGTTGGTGGATCAGAAAGGTCGCAAACTTCGCCATCGATTCGCGCACGAATATAACCTTGGGCGGCTAGATTATCGAGTAATTTTACGTGTTCCCCTTTTCTGTCTTGTAATACTGGGGCAAGGATCATTACCTTGGTGCCTTCTTCTAAGGCAAGCACGCGATCAACCATTTGTGAAACTGTTTGGGCGGCAAGTGGCGTGTCATGAGTTGGGCACCGAGGCTCACCAACACGGGCATACAACAAACGCAGATAGTCGTAAATTTCTGTAATGGTACCTACGGTTGAGCGAGGGTTATGGGATGTTGATTTTTGTTCAATTGAAATAGCCGGTGATAAACCTTCGATGTGATCAACATCGGGTTTTTCCATTAATGATAAAAATTGACGAGCATAAGCAGACAATGATTCAACATAACGCCTTTGACCCTCAGCATATAAAGTATCAAAAGCAAGAGATGATTTCCCTGAACCAGAAAGGCCAGTAATAACAATGAGTTTGTCGCGAGGAATGTCTAAACTAATGTTCTTGAGGTTGTGTGTTCTAGCACCTCTAACTTCTATCTGTCTCATAATGTTCCCATGATAAATCTTAGCCGGCTATTATTGCATAAAAACCGTTCTCGAATATATGATTTTGTTCAATCAATTGCCGTGCTAAACTAGCGCGAAAATTTCTCCCGTAAATGAGTGTTTAAAGTACGTAGTCATGAGTATCTCTGGATTAAATCGTATCGAAAAAAAGGCCGCTTTTTCACTAGCCGCAGTGTTTGGATTGAGAATGTTAGGCTTGTTTATGATCTTGCCGGTCTTCGCTATTTATGGACAGCAACTTATTGGTTACAGCCCAATATGGATTGGCCTTGCGATCGGCGCTTACGGTTTAACGCAAGCGTTATTGCAAATACCTATGGGGATTCTATCCGATAAGTTTGGCCGAAAGCCGGTGATCTTATTTGGTTTATTGGTATTTCTTATCGGTAGCATCGTGGCTGCACTTTCTGAGTCTATTTATGGTGTTGTGATTGGTCGGGCGTTGCAAGGGATGGGAGCAATTGCCAGTGCCGTATTAGCGTTGGCAGCCGATTTAAGTCGGGAAGAACAACGACCAAAAGTGATGGCGACGATCGGCATGTTTATTGGGCTTTCTTTTACCTTTGCTATGGTTTTAGGGCCCATTGTTGCAGAATCTTTTGGATTACATGGTTTATTTTGGTTTACGGCCGCACTCACAATCGGCGCCATGTTACTGATTCAGTTCATGGTTCCTTATTCGGTTAACAAAGCACCTAAAGGTGACAATGTTGCCTTACCTGAACAAATCAGTACCTTGATTCGAGATCCACAACTATTTCGTTTAAACCTTGGCGTTTTTGTTTTGCATATGGCACTCACCGCAAGCTTTGTGACCTTGCCTAAACAATTCGTTAACGCTGGACTTGCGTTAGAATCACATTGGCAGCTTTATTTACCTACCCTGATTGGTTCGTTTATTTTGATGGTGCCATTTATGATCATGGCAATTAAAAAGCAAAAAGAAAAACAATTCTTTAGCGCAGCGGTATTATTATTGTCTGCGGCCTTATTTCTCTTGTGGTATTTACCGACAACGATTACCAGCTTAGTGATTTTAGTTGTGATGTTTTTTACCGCTTTTAATTATCTCGAAGCGACCATGCCATCAATTCTTTCACGTCTTGCCCCTGCCGGCGTTAAAGGCAGTGTTATGGGCATTTACTCAAGTAGCCAATTTATGGGAGCGTTTTGTGGTGGTTTAATCGGCGGTGCGATTGCCAGCCATGCTGATGAGCATGTCATTTTCTTAGTCATGGCTTGCAGTTGTCTATTATGGTTTGGCGCAGCTACTGGTTTAAAACCGTTGAAAAAATCAAAAAGCTTTAGTTTTAAAACGAACATCACTTGTGAGCAACAAGCCGATGAAGTTGCCGAGCAATTGATTAATATGCCAGGGGTGATTGAAGCCACGTTAGTGCATACTGAAGCGGTAGCTTACCTCAAGGTAGACGATAAAGTCGCAGATTTAGCTAAAATTAAAAGCGTACTAAAACCTCGAGTCTGTTGACCCACCAAAGTTGACATTAAATGATGTTGCTGATTTCAAAGCTTAGCTGTTGATGTCCGGCAACTAGCTGAACTTCATCTCCTAAGTATGCGTCGACAAGTTGCTGACCCAAAGGAGATTTTGGGGTAATAAAGGTTATTTGATCATCGCCCAACATCGTCGAATAACCAGCACCAGCCGGCGCAATTAAATACCAGAGATAATTGTTGGCGTCGTTGTGAAGTTGAACTAAAGCACCAAGAGTAATTGCTTCATCCTCCGATAAGGCTCTCGTCGGTAAGCTTTTGATGGCCTCAATATCTATTTTCAATTGTTGTGCTCGTTTTGCTTGACCTTCAGCTAAGTAACCCGCTTCTATCGCTAAGGTATCATATTGGGTTTCGGCGACTGACTGCTCGTCGGTTGATGCTGCTCTTGCATCGTTAGCAGCCTGAATAGCTACTGCTAATTCTTCTTCTAAGTGTTTTATGAGTTGATTAACTAAAGCTTGCTTATCCATCGGTTTTATAGCGAAAAAAATCTTAATGACATCTTGTCTTGTTTCACACGGGTATTCAATCAGTTATTTCGGTTAGTTGGTCAATTTTTACCACCAATCTGACAGGTGTCAAAATTAAAGCTTGTCTTTCAGTTAAAGTGAAACTATTTTATAGAGACTGGTTAGACCTTATTAGATTTTTGAGTAGAGACAATGACAACATCTTATCCCCATTTATTAGCGCCCTTAGATTTAGGGTTTACGACGCTTAAAAACCGTGTGTTGATGGGCTCTATGCACACAGGGCTTGAAGAGGAAAAAGGTGGCTTTGATAAATTAGCTGCTTTTTATCAAGCCAGAGCAAAAGGCGGGGTTGGACTGATTGTCACTGGGGGGATTAGCCCAAATACTCGAGGAAGGTTAGCCCCCTTTGGTTGTGAGTTAAGCCATTTTTGGCAAGTAGGAAAGCATAAAAAAATTACGGAAGCCGTTCACCAGTATCCAACAAAAATTTGTTTACAGTTGCTGCATGCTGGGCGATACAGTTATCACCCACTTAATGTGTCGGCGAGTAAGAAAAAATCCCCCATTAATCCGTTTACCCCCAAGGCGATGTCAGTTAGGCAAATCAAGTCAACGATAAAAGACTTTGCTTATTCTGCGCACTTAGCTAACAAGGCAGGCTATGACGGTGTTGAAATTATGGGTTCAGAAGGCTATCTCATTAATCAGTTTAGTTGTGTTCGTGTTAATGATCGCACTGACGAGTGGGGGGGCAGTATTGAAAATCGTATGCGCCTGGGCTGTGAAATAGTCAAAGCGGTGCGTGAGAAAGTCGGTAAAGAATTTATAATTATTTTTAGGCTATCGATGCTGGATCTTGTCGAAGGTGGCAACAGTTGGCAAGACGTTGTTACTATGGCGAAAGCGATTGAAGCTGCCGGTGCAACCATCATCAATACAGGGATTGGCTGGCACGAAGCGCGTATTCCAACTATTGCCACTTCCGTCCCAAGAGCGGCATTTACTTGGATCACTGAGCGAATGAGAAAGGAAGTATCGATACCGTTAGTAACCACCAATCGCATCAATACACCTGAAATAGCTGAACAAGTTTTGGCGAATGGTCACGCTGACATGGTATCAATGGCGCGACCATTTTTAGCGGATGCTGAATTTGTTAATAAAGCAGAGCAGAATAAAAGTGAAGAGATTAACACCTGTATTGGCTGTAATCAGGCTTGCTTAGATCATGTTTTTGAGCAAAAACGGGCGTCTTGTTTAGTTAACCCTCAGGCATGTTATGAAACCGAATTGGTGTTCAAACCTTCTTCCGCTAGTAAGCGTTTAGCGGTCATCGGAGCAGGTCCTGCAGGTATGGCGTTTAGTGTTTATGCGGCTCAAAAAGGCCATAAAGTTACCTTGTTTGATCGAGCCAATGAAATTGGTGGTCAGTTTAATATCGCGAAACAAGTGCCCGGCAAAGAAGAGTTCTATGAAACGTTGCGTTATTTTGATGTTCAATTGAAAAAGCATCAGGTCGAGTTAACGCTTGATACTGAGGTCACCTCACAAATGTTAATAGACGGCGAGTTTGATGAGGTTATTCTAGCAACTGGCATTATCCCAAGAAAATTAACCATACCTGGGGCTGATCATCCTAAAGTAAAATCTTACTTACAAGTGTTACGAGACAAAGAGCCTGTAGGTGAAAAAGTAGCGATTATTGGTGCAGGCGGGATAGGTTTTGATGTCGGCTGTTATCTTGTTGAAGAAAAAACGGTCGATCAACCGGACAAATGGCTAGCAAGTTGGGGCGTTGATAAAAGTTATCAACACAATGGTGCTTTGCTACCCGATGCTGAGCATCATGCGACAACCAAACAAATCTATTTGTTGCAACGAAAAACCACTAAAGTTGGAAAAGGTCTAGGTAAAACCACTGGCTGGATCCATCGTGCAACACTGCAAAAAAACCACGTAAAAATGATGGCGGGTGTCAGCTACCAATCGATAGATGATCAGGGTTTACATATCGAAGTAGATGGTAAGCCTCAAGTGTTGGATGTTGATACCATTATTGTTTGTGCTGGACAAGAACCTAACCGAGCGTTACAGCAAGCGCTTGTTGATGCTGGTAAATCGGTGCATCTAATTGGTGGTGCGAATGTCGCCGCTGAACTTGATGCCAAGCGCGCGATAAGGCAAGCAGCTGAGCTTGCAATAACAGTTTAGCTAAAGGCAGTAAACAGGAGCTAGGTGTTAATTTTATAGTGAGGTTATGAATTTTATCGTTATCCATGACATAAACAAAGCAGCTAAAGACAGAGCGATTAACTTTAATTTTTGGAATATTTTACTAGATTTTTTAGCTTGTGCTAGTCTGTCTTGATATTCTTTTGGGGTGATACCTAACTTTCTTGCGCTTGAAATTACCTTTAAATGTTGTAGCTGTTCTTCAAAGATAAATTTTTGCTTTTCAAAAGCAGCTCTTTGCTGCTCTTCTGGTGCATTTTTTGGCAAATCGTTTATAAGTTTATCTATTTGTTTGTAATAAGAATCAGCTAACGCAATCTCTTCATTTGATAGGTGTTCATACCAAGGTCTTTTACTTTCCATCAGTTAGCATACTCCATTAACATCCCTTTTGTGCTTGAGTGTAATGATAGATTCACAACCTGGCAAGGTTATTTTCATAGGTTTTATACCTTTCTTAGTTCAAGTAAAAATCGCGGATTAAACCCCGTTAGCTATAGTTCTATTAGCATTTGTATTTTGAAATAGCGAATGTCCTGTATATCTATTGATATCGAAGCAGGGCTAGTCGCTGGTAATGGTAAAGCGTCGCTATTGTTTAAATTAGTGAAAAAGTCTCCTTTAAAAATAGTACATTATAGATCTGCCACTGCCGATATTGTGCTGTTAGATGTCAATATGCCCAAGAAGGATGAGGTGACTGCGTGTAAACACTTTATGTAAATGAATGAAGATTTTGTGGTGTTGCTTATTATAGCCAGAGCAGAAGTTGAAGTGCGGTTAGCTGGATATCAGGTTGGCAGTTATGGTTATCTAAACAAACCTACGCCAAATAAACTCCATTGGTCCGATGGTAAAACGCTTTAACCAATATCTTACTGCAGCGACTTGTACCATTAACATACCTATGCCAAAAAACACTATGGTATAAAAAGGTACTTGCCCCATCAGGCCGACGCCATAGCCATAAAAGAGCAGTACACAAACGCTGGTTTGCATTAAATACCCGGTTAGTGCCATTTTACCTAATCGCGAAAAGTGGTTATCGGCTTTTTGGTTAAGCCATAAGCGATAAAGTAAACCAATATAGGCCAGTGCCATCGTTGTACAGCCAATGTGATAAACAAAACCTTGAACTAGACCTAGTAAATTGATTGAAAATGGGCTGCCAGTGATGGCTTTTATATAAGCATAAACTGCGTTAAGTAATGCGCCAATAAGCAACAAAGAGAATAACTGTTTAGTCGTTGGCAGAGGCGCTTTTGCTAGGATAAAGTGTCTCACCAAATAAACGCCGAGTAAAAACTGCCCAAGTACTTGAAACGGGCGCCCTGTTTTTAAGTACGCCAATGGTCTAGGTATGGCGCTAAAAATATTTCCCCAAAAAACATCATAAAAATTATCTGATGTGCGTAGTGTCAAAAGATCGATATTTGTGTAACCCAATGTTTGTCGAAGGTTGATGACACTATCACTTAGTATTCGCCAAAAACTGTGAGAATGAGAGTGCATCAGAATGAAATGTATTAACAACGGCATAATGAGTAAAGCGATTACCCATTTTAATAAGCTTTTTTGATTCAATGTGATAAAACATAATAAGCAAAGACCTAATAGGCTATATAAAGTGAGAATATCACCATGCCAAATGAAATACATATGGCAGATACCGATAGCAAAAAGAACTGCCATTCTTTTTAGCCAAAATAAGGAGAACGCTTGTTTTTTGCTGTGAAATCTCTCGTACTGTAGCGCAAACCCGGCACCAAATAAGATGGCAAAAATACTATAAAATTTACCCTCAATGAGAAAATCTATAGCGAATAAGACAGCCCTATCCCACCAAGCAAGTTGCGTAACTTGCGAAAACGAGAGCGAGTAAAAACCAGCAAAACTAACTAAATTTGCAAAAATGATCCCGCAAAGCGCAAAACCTCGCAGACCGTCAAGTGCGATAATTCTATCTTTTGTTGGTTTTACAGGCTGGCTCATCGATAAACTCATATTGTTTTTGACTTTTGATTTTTTGCTCGTGATTTTTTGTCGGTAAATGATTTTCGCTGCCAAGGCATCGCACACCAGTTGAGTTGTAATTGTTCAACGTCGTTGACCAAGGTAGGAAATAAGGTCGTTACAGGCTTAGCATCTTGATGTGTTTTAAATACGGGGTCAAAATAGCGGTGTCCCATGTCTGCAGCAATAAAAATACACGGTTGTTTCTTTTCAATGAGAGGGGCACACCAGCTGGCGACGGTATAGCAAGAGCCCGCCGAAAGACCGGCAAATACACCATATTCTTTAAGCATTTCAATTGCGCCATGTCGGCTGTAATCAAACGAAATCCAATGAATATAATCGTAAAACTCTGCCCGAACATTTCGAAATTCAATGGAGCTGCCAATACCTGCGATTATGATATCTGGGTCTTCAACATGCTCAGAATCAAAAGTGACACTGCCAAAGGGCTGAACGCCATGTAAAGTGACATTTCTTCCTAATTTACGTAGAAACTTGGCTGTTGCGCCAGTTGAACAACCCGAGCCGACACCACCTACTAAGGTCAATGCTTGCTGTGGAAAACTTTCAGCAATATAGGTTGAAAACTCTTGATAGCCTAAATAGTGAATATCATCATGGTACTGTTGCATCCAGTGAACATTGCTGCGTTTACTTAAGATTTCTTGGATACGTTTAACGCGGTTTTCTTGATCCATTTTTAAATTGGCCGCTGACTTTGCTGGTTCAACAATAGCGCCAAGCAGCTCAAGCTGTAATTTAAGCACGGGATCCACTGTTTTTGAGGCGATAATATGGCATTTGAGGCCATATTTATTGCAGGCAAGCGCAAGCGCGTAAGCATAAATACCACTAGAGCTATCAAGTAAGGTATCATTTTGACTTATTAAACCACGTTCAAGCAGTGACTTAACTGCTGCCAATGTTGAATAGATTTTCATTGACTCAAACCGAGCAATATATAAGTTGTCGCGTAAATGAATAAAATGGGGCTTTTTTATTGCATCAGCAATGTGCGAATAGATCATGCGCCTATCTCCGTATATTGGCAAAACCCGCCCAGCTCTTTGTAAAATTGGGCAACATTTTCAAGAATTTTTATATTGGGTTTTTGGGCATAAAGTAGTCCGATGACAGAGCCCGTGTGAGCTGTGATCACCCCGTCAGCATCAAATTTCTTTTGTGCCTGCATGATTTGCTCAAAATGTAGCTTCGGTAATATTTGCTGAGATAACTGTGCGCTTAATGTAGCCACTTTGCATATGGCTTGTAGGTCACACTCCTGAAATGCGTGTTGGGCAAAGTGGTTTAATTGAAGGTAATCCCGATAGTGTTGTTGGTAAAAGTCCAACAACATGGTTTTAGTACCGTCGGTTTCGACTTCATCCGCTTCATGCATATACAAGGCGTACAGTGGCGGCATCTTTTTAAACTGATGAATGATTTCATGTTTGGAACTAGAAAACAGCGCGAGTCTATCTAAAAAAACGCTGTCTGAGCGCTCAAGCTTTGATAGGATTGAAAGGATTTCGTTTGTCGTTAGCTTCTTGCCAAAATAGCTAGCGGCACATCGTAACGTTGCAACAATATCAGCGGTCGAGCTTGCCATTCCTCGTGCAACTTGCAAGTCACTGTAAAAGCTCCATCGGCCACTTGGCCATTCAACGCTTTGCTGTTGGCAGTAAATTTTTAATGCGGTAAATGACTTTTCACGTTCGGGAGACGCTAGCTTTTGGTCTTTTAGACTGCTGAAACCGTTGGTGTCAGGCGTAAAATATGTCCAGCTGTATTTTGGAATTAATGAGGAGATGATGACGATTTCGTTGCTACCGTCTGTCGAGATCCCCTGATAAAGCTCACCTAATGCACCTCGACAGACCCCGACGCTTGCTTGGCTTGGCAAAATCTTTCTACGTCCTTTCGGCTCCAATTCCATCAGCATCCTATCGTGCTCCTACTAACGTGTCGTTAATCACTAACGCCAATTCTTCATTAATCAAGTTTAAGAATGTTATGTTATAACATAACATAAAGTAAAGGGTTTGCAGAAAAAACCTAAAATCTTAAGTTTTCTTTGGTTTTTTTAGTCTTGTTTGCTTCTCTTTTCTTTTTTAATAGCGGTGGTTGCTTTAAATTTTGTTATAATATAACATTTTGGTGCTTAAATATAAGACAGAGAATCAGCAACTCTTTCAAAACGGAGAAGGGACTATGGCGCACCTATTAATTATTGAAAATTGGGTTGAAGGAACGGGTAGGTTATTCCCAAAAGCAATTCATGAACTTGGGCACTCTTATACGTTCGTAACGCGGAATCGAAGCCACTACCTTGATGAGAAAACGCAAAAAATTCATCCGGTAATCGCATACGCTGATAATGTGTTGACGACTGAAACGAATGATACACAAGCGTTAATTGCTTTTTTAAAAGCACAACATCACGTGCTGAAATTTGATGGTGTATCAACGGTTTGCGATTATTATGTTGAAACGGTTGCCGATGTTGCTAAGGCGCTTAATCTACCACAAGCATTCTCTTCAAATGTCGGTGTTGAAAGACGCAAGCATTTGGTGCGATTGGCGCTAGATAAAGCGAATTTACCAAACCCTAAATTCGCGATTTGTACCAATTGGCAGGATGCCGTAAATGCGGCAAAAGATATTGGCTATCCGTTAATCATTAAACCGTCCGATCTCGCTTCAAGCGCTCATGTTACGCTTGCCCACGATGAAACAGAACTTAAAGTGGCTTTTGATACGTTGGCTAAGTTTACGCATAACTTTCGAGCGCAAGCGCGCGATGCCTTATGGCTGTTAGAAGAGTATATGGAAGGAGAAGAAGTCAGCGTAGAGGCGGTTACTTTTGAAGGTAAAACACACATTATTGGTATTACCGATAAATCGCTTACTGGCTTCCCCTATTTTATTGAAGACGGACACATGTTCCCTGCTGATCTACCGAGTGAGCAGGTAGATATCATCGTTGACTATGTCACTAAAGCTCTAGCAGCCGTTGGTCATGATAATGGTATTAGCCACACTGAAGTTAAGTTAACAGAGCACGGCCCTCGTCTTGTAGAAATAAATCCTCGCCCTGGTGGTAACTACATTGCTGAACTTATTCAAGCGGTCACTGGGATCGACTTTTTAGATACTCATATCAAATTGGCCTTGGCACAAGCGCCTGATTTATCTGGCCTTGAACAGGCAAAGGGAAGCGCTGCGGTTAAATTTTTGGTGCCACTGCAATCGGGCAAGCTTGTCGCAATTCATGGGCAAGAGCAACTTAGTGCTCACAATCATCTTTTACGATGGGATATCAAAGAGGCGCTTAATCAAGACATTTATCCGCCTATCGATAATGCCTGTTATTTGGGATTTGCTATTAGTCGCGATCAACAAGGACAATCAGCACGAGCTTACGCTGAAGCGGCAATATCGTCATTAATTATCGAAGTTGCAGCGTCTGAAGGAGCATAAGCCGTGTCATCATCAAATCAAATTGAAAATGTCAGTGCGTTGATTAACCAAGTGCTGCAAGGGCAGTATGCACTGTCTCCAAATGATGCCTATGTAGTTGGAGCATTCGCTGTACGTCAAAGTACCCGTTTCCCGGGCAGTGGGGAGACTTATCGTAATCACTATTTACTATTACGAGTAGGCAAAGCATTTGGAGGTTGCTGCCTAGAGCCTAAACAGCTTGATGAAATTGACGCAGAAGCTTTAGCTGGTAGCTCAATTGCCCAATTACTTGAGCATCCATTGTTAGGGGTTCGCATTGCTGCACTTGATGCTTATTTAGGTGAGGTTGCGCCACATCGCATGGCAAATTCTGTGACCCGATTTGAATTACCCTTAGGGACGCCTTATGAGCGGGCAGTGGCTAGAGATCAAGCAATTGTTAGTTTATTAAACATACAACCGGGTGAAAAAGTCGGTTTAATTGGTGTCGTTAATCCAATTGTTGATGAGATAACGCATCATGGCGGTATTTGTTTACCATGTGATTTCAACATGAGTAAAACCGCTTCAGGGATTAAAGTTGAGCAAGATATGTATGCGGTATTGCGCCAAGCCGATCGTATGATAATTACCGGTATGACCTTAACTAATGGCTCATTTGACCAGATTTTGGAAATAGTGCGTAAGCGATGTATTCCTTTGCTGGTTTATGCGCAAACAGGTAGCGCCATTATTCCACAGTTCTTAGGACAAGGAGTGAGTGCGATATGCGCTGAACCATTTCCTTACTCGCAATTTAGTGCTGAGCCAAGTGCGGTTTATCTCTATCAAGCAAGCCAAGCGACGTAAACAAGTTAGGTAATTATGGCGACGATACCATTAAACCCAAGCTTATCTGAACAGCAACGTAAAGTTGGGCTTGCTTCGCTGCTCGTTTATACCTTTTTTATGGTGGCGGGTTTTAGCATGTTAATGCCATTGGTGGCTGTCCATTTTGTTAATAATGTCGGCTTAGCGACAGCTATGGTCGGTTTGGCGTTAGCGGTTAGGCAAACTACCCAGCAAGGTTTAACGGTGCTGGGGGGCGTACTATGTGACAAATTAGGCGCTAAACCAATGATTTGTTTTGGCGTGCTAGTTAGAGCGCTCGGTTTTGCTAGTCTCGCTTGGGCACACGAACCGACTTGGTTATTTATCGCAATGATATTATCTGCTGTTGGGGGCGCATTATTTGAAGCACCGTATCAAGCAACGATTTTTGCGCTTACAACAAGCGAAGACCGTTCACATTATTACGTAGTGAGTAATTGGGTGGGTGGTGTTGCAACAACCATAGGGCCATTGATAGGTATTTTTTTGCTGCAATTTGATTTTGCCACCGTTTGTTTTGGTGCTGCGGCCTGTTTTTTACTTAATAGTCTTATTGCCCTGTTTTTACTACCTTCACTTAATACGTCAACTGAAAAAGGCTCGTCGTTGTCAAAACTAGCGCGTGTCTGTCAAAACAAGCGTTTTGTTTTCTTTACGGCGTTAATGATGGGCTACTGGTTTACCTCGGTTCAATTTAATTTAAGTTTTCCGTTGTGGGCTGAAAAGCTCAGTGGCTACCAAGAAAGTGTCGGGGTGATGTATGCGCTCAGTGCGTTTATTACCATTGCATTGCAATATCACTTAGTTAAGTACTGTGAACGCTGGCTTGACACTCGGCAAATCTTTTTAATCGGTATGTTGTTGATGTCGATTAGCAGTGCAGCGATTGGTTTTGTCCCCAGTTTTGAAAGCTTTCTGGCATGTGTCGTGTTTTTTAGTCTGGGTGTTCTTCTAACGCGTCCAACTCAACAGGCGTTAACTGCCGCACTTGCTGATGCTAAAGCCTTAGGCAGTTTTATCGGCTTTAGTTACTTAGGCTTAGCCTTTGGTGGTGGGCTAGGTAATTGGTTGGGCGGTTTACTTATTGACTATGCTAACCATCAACAATTGCCTGCTTTACCTTGGCTTGTCTATGGCATGGTTGGCATCACCAGTACATTCGCACTTGCACGTTTACTTAAAACCCCAAACGCTGACGTACAACCAAGTCATGTAGCCACTTAATAAACATAATTTTGAAAACAATATATACCTTCTTAAGGAGAAACATAATGCGACCACGTAAAAGGATTGCACCGCAAATTAGCGCACTGTGTATAGCACTGTCATCGGCGATGGCAAATTTTGCCTATGCCAATACTGACGGTCAGGTGAAGGCCATTGATGAGAAAGGCAACCAACAGGGCAGTGAAGAAAAAAAACGATCAGGGCAAGCGACCGAACGTTTAGTCGTACTTGGTAGCTCTATTGGCACACTAGGACTCAATGATAGCTCAAGCACTGCCAGTAGACTTGGCTTAACTGCGATGGAGACACCTGCGACAATTGAAGTTATTGATGCGCAATTAATGCGAGCCCGAGGTTATACCAAGCTATCGGATTCATTACAAAACTTGCCAGGTGTGGTAACGGGCAACCACCCAACAGCGCCCTCGACCTTTTCAATGCGCGGTTTTAGCCGTGGTCAAATTACCGTATTACGTGATGGTTTATGGATTGGTCCTAGCACTATGGTTATGCGTCCGCAGAATACCTTTAACCTCGAACGTGTGGAAGTATTGCGCGGAACCGCGTCCGTACTAAATGGTGTAGGGTCGGTTGGTGGTACCGTTAATGCAATCACTAAAACGGCTAAGCCTGGAATACAAAATAATACCAATGTGCAAATGGGTTACGGTAGTTTTAATTCAAGCCATGTGGGGTTGGGTAGTCAAGGTGAACTAAGTGAAAACCTATGGTATACCCTTGATTTAAGCCGTTACGCCAGCGATGGTTATGTTGATGATACCGATTCAGATTCTAATAACTTTACCGCAAGCTTGTATTGGCAAGCATCTGATGATCTGGGTCTTAAATTCAGTGCTGATTATTTGGAAGATAATGTCGGTAGCTATTATGGCACACCGCTAGTACCAGCAACTGTCGCTAAAGACCCACTGAAGGTGATCAAAACCGCACGAGGTGAAGTGATTGATGGCGCAATGCGCGATATAAATTACAACGTCGATGATGCTTACGCAAAGTCTGATCAATTGTTTTTACGGGCCGATGCGTATTGGCAACTGTCGGACAATGCTCGTTTAGAATACAGTGTCTTTAATTTTGGCGCTGATCGCGCTTGGCAAAACGCCGAGGGCTATGTTTACTGTGCGGAAGTGGTTGGCACCTGCACACAAGAGGGTGAAATACAACGCTATTATGGTTACTTTATCTTAGATCATGAACAAGATGTTTTAGGTCATAGAGCTACCATCAATATCAACAATGATATTGGCAATATGGAAAATCGCTTTGTCGCTGGTATTGAAGCGATTGATCTTGATTTTGTCCGTAGCCGAGGATTCAGACGACAGGTAGCGCAAGTCACTGGTGATGGTATCGATCCTTACCAACCTATCTCAGGTACTTATGGAGAGCGGGAATTGCGAGGTGTTAGCCCAACAGATATTAAAACCAGAGCCGCCTTTTTTGGCGATGCACTTAAGGTAACGCCTGATTTAACGCTTGTTGCCAATGCGCGTTATGAAGAAATGGCGCTGGTCCGAGAAAACTTCAACGCCGAAGGTGTTAATGAGAATAATGGTTTTGAGCGAGACTATGACTGGGTAAGTTGGAGAGTTGGTGGCGTATATAATGTCAATGAAGAAGTCATGGCGTATATGCAATACAGTGATGCCAAAGATCCGATTAACTCGAATATTTTATTGGTTAACGCCAATCAAGATTTCGACTTAACCGATGCTACCCAGTTTGAAGTAGGTCTTAAAGGCAGTTGGTTAAATGGCAGAGTAGAATCAACTTTCGCGTATTTTGATATTGAACGCGACGATATACTCGAGCGCTTTGCGCTAGACAGCGTGACCAATGTCGGTGGTCGAAGCTCTCAAGGTATAGAAGTGTCGAGTTCATTTTGGTTAAATGACGATTGGCGTTTGAGTGTCAATGCTGCGTATACTGACGCAGAATTTCAACGTTCAGCGAACTTTGAATCGTTTGCAGAAAATACGCCTCCTAATGTGCCAGAGTTGACCGCTAATTTATTCACCAGTGTTAATAATATTGCTGGTTTGCCAGTAGAAATAGGTGCCTCAATGCACTTTGTTGATGATCGGTTTGGTGATAATGCGAATACGGTGACCTTAAACTCGTACACATTAACCAACTTATTCGCGGTATATCGTGGTGACAATTACCGCCTGACATTAAACGTAGATAATGTTTTTGATCAGAACTACGTGCCATGGTCAGATGTTTTCTATTTGCATCAGGATAGCCCAGGGTTTATTTATGCTAATCAATTATTGTTGGGTGCACCGAGAAGTGCACGTTTAATGTTTGATTATCAGTTTTAGTTGTACAAGGAGATAGTACATGAAGGCCATTAATCGTTATCCCCGACAATTGTTAAATTTATCGCTGTTTGCAGCGCTGGTCAGCTCTCCTTTGCAGGTAAGCGCCAAAGCGACCACTCTTGAGCAAATAGGAGCAGAAACTTATAAACCTTTGTTTTTTAGTCAATACAGTCCGCAAACGGCACTGGATATGGTAACGCAATTGCCTGGCTTTTCCTTAATTGAAACCGATGATGATATTCGTGGCTTTGCTTCTGGAGCAGGTAATGTGTTGATTGATGGTCGAAGACCAACAACCAAATCTGGCGGTATACGAGATGCATTGTCGCGTATACCTGCCAGTCAGGTTGCTTATATTGAAATTATTCGAGGAACATCAGGAACGTCAGATGCAGCAGGGCAAGCGGTTGTTGCCAACATTATTCAGCATAAAAAAAACGCGGCTAAGCGTTGGGAGTTTGGTGTCGGTCAGGCAAGTAACGTAGAGCTTTCACCAAGCGCTGAACTATTAATATCAACACAGCTTGGTCGTTGGGAGAGTTCATTTAAGCTAAATGTTAGTCAGGAAAATCAACCGCGAACCGCGACAATCGACAATTATTCAGCCGATGGCCAGTTAAAAAGCCTGCAAATTGAAGATAGACCGAGCCAGTTAAATAATGTGTTTTTATCAAGTGATGCCGTTAAACAGTTTACTGATGGGCAGCGTTTAAGTATCAACGCTCGCCTTGGTTGGAGCCAGTTTATGCCAGAAACTGAACGAAAAATGTATGCAGGTGATGCGAATGAAAACCAAGCACCATTAAGCTTGTTTGGTAATCAGCGCGACAGTCAATACTATGCGGGGGAGTTGGGGATTGAATGGCAACAAGATTTAACTCCAGAATGGCAATGGCGAGTGCTTAGCATTAATAATGCGCAAAACTGGTTTGTTGATTCTAGCTCTCAGACAGTTATGCCATTAGATACTATGCCAAATGTATCAAGTTTACGCTTCGATGAACATAAATCTGAGCATGTTGTTCGCTCATTAGTCAGCCATGCAAGTGATAATGACATTGGGTTAATGCGACAAGAGTATGGCATTGAAATAGCGCTTAACCAGCTCGATAGTTGGCTTAAACTTTGGGATGGTGATAGCGCATTATCAAGCTCTGCAAGTCGTAATAGCTATTCTAATGCAAGAGAATTGCGCAGTGAAATGTTTGCTAACTTTGCCTGGCAATACGATAAGGTAACGTTAGAGACAGGACTTGCTGGCGAATATTCAAAAATTGAAGTCGATGGTGATAGTGTTAGTGAGCAGTCGCTTACCTACTTTAAGCCATCTCTAGCTGTAATTTATAATTTAAATGACAACACCCAATATCGCTGGGACATTAGGCGTTCTGTGGGGCAGTTGGATTTTAGTGACTTCGCAGCCAGTGCTGATCTCGTCGATGATCGTGAGTTTTCTGGTAATGCTCGTCTTAAACCTGACAGTAAAATACGTACCGCATTGGCTATTGATCATCGCTTTTCAGATAAAGGTGCGGCGACGTTGGTGGCTTACTATGAATGGCGACAAGATGTATTAGAACAAGTTATTTTACCGTCGGGGGATTATTCGTTGGGTAACGCAGGCGATGCAAAAGTAAAAGGGCTTGAGGGGGCTGTGAAAGTGCCTCTATTTACGTATATCAAAGGTGCTCAAGTTAATGTCGTCGCAAAGTTTATCGATGCCGAGTTTAACGACCCTTTGACGGGAGAATCTCGTGCTTTAAGTAACATCAATGACCCGACAATTAAAGCTGATTTTCGTCAGGATCTAGAAGATTATCGCATTTCTTGGGGGGTTGGTTATCAGGCTAACAGTGAGTATGAATCTTTCTACGTGAATGAATATAGTTACTTTAAAAATCAAGGACGGTGGAGCGTGTTTATTGAAGGATTTTTATTCAATGACTTCAAGATAAACCTTTCGATAACTAACCTTGGTGATGAAAATCAGCTTTGGAACCGCACCTTGTTTAACGGAACACGCAATGGTGCCATCGCAAGCCGCCAAGTCACTAAGCGCACTCGAACACCTTATCTTAGCCTTTCTATCAGTCAAGCGTTTTAGGTAGTAGTGGTAGTGCTCAGTAGGTTGCTTTCATTTACTGAGCACTGTGTTAGCATGTGACTAAAATAATAAAGAGAGAGTCAATAGATGATTTATGCTATGGCGGCCATGGTGCTGTTAACGACGTTAGTTGGGATTGTAACTGTAAAAGCTAGGTTTGCGAGCGTTAAACGCAAACAGGTTAGTGTGAAGTATTTTCAATTAATGGAAGGGCAAGAAGTCCCTGAATTAGTGGCAAAATCAACGCGTAGTTTTAACAATCAATTTGAGTTACCTGTCTTGTTTTATGTGGTATGTACGCTTTTTGTCAGCTTAGGGATTGAAAGTCAGTTTGCGTTAATCGTCTCATGGGTGTTTGTCGCATCACGTTACTTACATGCATACATCCATTTAACCTATAACAATGTTTTACATCGACTTTGGTCTTTTTGGGTTGGGTTTGCTTGTACGCTGATATTGTGGGTTGCGTTATTAGTTAATATCACTTAATTGCTTTATGATGAGAAAGGCGTCATAGACGCCTTTCTAAGAAAGACTAATGCCCAGAGCTTCCCGTTTCTTGGCTTAAATCGATGCCAGCAGCTCGAGTGACCGGGTAACCTAGATTTTGCCAACCAAAAATACCTTCCCAAAGGACAACAGTATTGTGGTAACCTCTGGCGTTTAGTTTACTGATCAGGTAGTCGGCTGCGGCTCGCGGACAAGAGCAGTAAGCAACAATTTGCACATCTTTTGGTAGGTTTTTTTCGAGCTTATCGAGATCGGTGTAATAGGGCAATGGGAATGATCCTTCAATATGAGCGGTTTGCCATACAGACGGAACTCGGGTATCGAGTAAGACCATACGCTTTTTCGCTTTTAGCTCAGCAAACAAACTTTTTGCAGTGACATAGCCTTCGTCATTTAAGGTAAAATTAGCATCCTCATTATCGGGGTTAATGACATATTCTTGAGGCGTTGGTAGCTTGTTTCGAATCGCTTTATTTTGCTTCCAGCCACTGGCTTTCGAACGAATAAACGCGGTGACATTATCGATGTCCTGCGCAGAGAGTTTATTAGCAAAGGCTTCCATTGGTGTGCCATCACGGCCATTCTCTATGGCATAGCGAATAAACTCATCGGTGTTGTGAGCTAAGGCACTTTGGTTCCCTAAAGCTGGCGCTGTTATACCTTCACCTTGCTTGCCATGACAACTTGCGCAATGTTGCTGATAGACAATTTCACCACGCTTAATGTCACCCTCGACAGGTTTCGTTGATAATTTCACGCGTTCAACACCCGATTGCCAGAACAACCAGTAGGTTAGATCCCATGTTTCATCGAGGGTCATAGGGCCACCGACTTCATCTAAGTAGCCCGCCATTGCTGTTCCTTGGCGCCCGTATGACATCGGTCTTAATATCGCGTGAGGAACTCCTGACTCAAACAAGCTTTTACTGCGCAGAGATGGCGCGTGATCATTGGCGTGCCCTTCACGATCTTTTCCATGGCATAAGGCGCAATATTTCTGATAATTGCTTGCGGCCACACGTTCCTGTTCAGGGGTGAGTTTACGTGGCGGCGGAAGTTTCTCTCTTTCGGTAGCGAAAGTTGAAGCGCTAAAACTTAGCAGTATCGCAGCGAAAAGGCTAACGGCCACAAGTAATCGATGCATCATCATTTTCCTTAAAAGCATTTACTTTTCAGATAAGTCTAGTCTATGAGTTACCATCTGATTAAGTAAGTAGAAATTTGTAACGAAAGTTAGCCTTGCTGGCAATTGAAACGAACCTTGCTTAAAGTAACGGGATGAGATCGTTAACCTAATTGATATCACCGTGCACGGTTTTGTTAATGCTAACCCTTGTGACTTGGATTAAAATCCAATAATGTCTGTGCACCAATTCCAGCGAAGTGATAAAAATAATGGATAAAAGAAGTTTCTTAAAAACATCGATGGTAACGCTTGCAGGTGGGTCAATCGCCGCAATACCGACAGTTAGTGCTATCGCAAAAGAAAGTGATTCTGTATTACCCCGCGTCCATATGAATGTTGAGGCAATTACCGTTGTTGAGCGTCAGCAACGTATTGCTAAGGCGCAAAAATTGATGCAAGAGCATGGCTTTTCGGCATTAATTTTGGAACCAGGTGCAGCCATGGATTACTTTAGTGGTATTCAATGGTGGCGGAGTGAGCGCTTAACCTGTGTGGTGATCCCAAAAGAAGGTGATATTATTGCTATTTGCCCATTCTTTGAAGAGCCAAGTGTACGAGAATCACTAGCCCTTAAAAGTGATATTCGCGTGTGGCAAGAGCATGAAAGCCCTTTTACATTGATCGCTCAGTTTTTGAAAGATAAAGGGCTTGATCAAGGGAAGCTGGGTTTTGAAAATTCGGTTCGTTATTTTGTGCTGGAACAGACGATGGCGCTATTGCCTAATGCCAGACATACTAGCGCAGAGCCGATAACCTTAGGTTGCAGAATGTATAAAACGGCCAATGAGTTACGTTTACTTCACAAAGCTAACGAAGTGACGCTGGCCGCTTATGGGTATGTGTTTTCACAACTTAAACAAGGCATGACTCAACAACAAGTTAAGTCATTAATGAAGTCAACTCAAGCAAAACTCGGTGGCAGTGGTGCGTGGTGTTTAGCATTGTTTAACGACGCTAGTGCCTATCCTCATGGCACCAAACAGCCACAAACGATTAAAGAAGGTTCTGTTGTGCTAATGGACTCAGGTTGCAGTGTCCATGGCTACCAATCAGATATCAGCCGAACCTTTGTTTTTGGTAAAGCAAGTAAAAAACAACAACAGGTGTGGGAAACGGTTCGTGATGGTCAACTGATCGCGTTTGAGAAAGCTAAAGTTGGCGTTAGTGCTGGCGCAGTCGATGATGCCGTCAGAGCCCATTATCAAACTTTGGGATATGGCCCTGAATATCAATTACCGGGACTATCGCATCGAACTGGCCATGGCATTGGGATGGAAGGACATGAAAGTGTTAATTTTGTTCATGGTGAACAACAGTTACTCGCGCCAGGAATGTGTTTTTCCAATGAACCCGGTATTTACCTGCCCGGTCAATTTGGCGTGCGTTTAGAAGATTGTCTTTATATCGGGCAAGAGCGTGCCCATTGGTTTACCAAGCCACCAGAGAGTTTAGCGCAACCGCTAGGCACACTTAATCCTTTAGTTGTGTAGTTATAGGTCAAAAAGACCACAGGAATGGAAGTAAAAAATGACCACTTATTTTAGTGAAGAATTTAACCCAAGATTTAGTGATACTGATGCGTTGGGACATATTAATAATACGATGGTGCCCGTTTGGTTTGAAGGGGCGCGTGATCCAGTGTTTCGTTGGTTTACCCCTGATTTAGATACCAATAATTGGCGTCTTATTCTTGCCAAAATAGACGTGAATTTTCATGACCAAATGTATTATGGTCAGCCAATGGAAATTCGCACCTATATTGGCCGCATTGGCGGGTCATCTTTTGATGTTTATCAAGAGCTTTGGCAGCACGATAAGTTGTGTGCTTCGGGCACCGCGGTTATGGTTCACTTTGATTATCTGGATAAAAAAGCGGTTAAATTACCTGAAGATATTGTCGTTAAAATGCAAGAGTATCTAAAAAAACAATGATTGATTCTGTCATAACCTTAAAAGCCTTTGGGCAGGAGCTTGTTGTTAATCCTGCTCTTGGTGGTAGCATCGTTGGTTATCATGTCGATATTGATGGAACTTCATACCCGATTTTACGCGATGCTAAAACTGCCGAACACGTTTCTCAAGTTAGTAGCTTTCCTTTGGTGCCCTATTCAAATCGTATTAAATACGGTAAGTTTGGTTGGCAAGACAAGACAATAGCGTTGTCGCTCAACTTTCCCCCTGAAACTGGCACTATTCATGGTCATGGTTGGCAAATGCCTTGGCAGGTAGAGCGTAAAGCTGAAAATGAGCTTGTCTTAAGTTATCTTCATCAGGCAAATGATTGGCCATTTAGTTATCGAGTGCTACAAACGTTTACGCTGAGTGAAAGTGGCTTAACAGTGTCGATGTCGGTGGAGAACCTTTCCAATGAAAATATGCCAATTGGCTTAGGTTTTCATCCATATTTTACCCGTACTGAACAATGTTGCTTATCATTGCAAGCGCAACAAATGTGGGCGGTGGATGAACAGTGTTTACCGACAAAACTCGAAGACGTACCACCTGAGCTGACAGAACATACAGGTACAAAGGTTAATGACCTAGTCCTTGATAATTGCTTAACCAAGTTTGGTCAACAAGCGACAATTCATTGGCCTGAATGGCAAGTAGAGACACAGTTAAACGCCTCGACACTTTGTGATTTTGTCGTTGTGTATTCACCTAAAGGAGAATCATTTTTCTGTGTTGAACCAGTGACGCATATCACGGACGCATTTAACCTATTACATCAAGGCAGGTTGGATACTGGCGCGAGAAGTTTAGCGCCTCATCAAACAATGGCTATTGAAATGCAATTAGCCACTAAAAAACGATAAAAACTGGGGCTGTTTGTAGTGAACAGCCCCTTGTCGCTTAACCTTCGCCAGCCAACATGACTTAGCGACTTTGTGCTAAAAAGTAATTGAGCAGGCCCAGTGTTGAACTGTCATGTTTGGGATTTATTTGACCTGTTTTTATTTCACTTTCTATCTTATTTGCTAAGCCCTTGCCAAGCTCGACACCCCATTGATCAAACGAACAAATTTGCAAAATAATCCCTTGAACAAATATTTTGTGTTCATATAAGGCAATCAGGCTCCCTAACGATTTAGGTGATATTCTCTCTAACAGCATAGTATTGGTCGGTCGGTTACCTTTATGAACTTTGTGAGGAGCGACTTTGTCGATATAAGTGTCAGTTCGGCCAACCGCTTTTAGATCCGCTCTAACTTGCTTTTCATTTACCCCTTTCATTAACGCTTCGGTTTGTGCAAAAAAGTTTGCCATCAAGGTTTCATGGTGGCCAATAACGGGTGTAATGCTTGCTACAGAACCAATAAAGTCAGCAGGGACGATGTTATTGCTCTGATGTAGGTATTGGTAAAAGGCATGCTGGCCATTAATCCCTAATTCGCCCCAAATAGAGGGCACTGTCGCGTAGTCGATATCTTCACCGAGCCAGTTGACTGATTTTCCGTTACTTTCCATTTCTGCCTGTTGCAGATAAGCGCTGAGCATGTGCAAAGGTTGATCATAAGGTAGAATTGCCTGAGATTGTGCGCCAAGAAAAGTGCAATTCCAAACACTGAGTAACGCGAGCATCACTGGTGCGTTTTCGGCTAATGGTGCCTGTTGAAAGTGCTGGTCCATTTCACGGGCTCCTTCGAGCAAGGCAAGAAATTGCTCAAAGCCAATATCAAGTGCAATAGGAAGACCGATTGCAGACCATAATGAAAAGCGACCACCAACCCAATCCCACATGGCAAAAATGTTTTCTTCATCAATGCCAAATTTAGTCGCATTCTCGACATTTGCGGTTACCGCAACAAAGTGTTTCTTCACCGCGTTTTGGTCAAATGACGCTGCCGTTAACCACTTCATTGCTGTGTTAGCATTTGTCATGGTCTCAATGGTAGTAAACGTTTTACTGGAAACAACAAATAATACTTTTTCTGGATTTAAGGGTTTTAGCACGTTAGCGATTTGCGTGCCATCGACATTAGACACATAGTGAACATTAATACTATTGTCACTGTATTGTTTTAACGCTTCAGTGACCATTTGCGGGCCAAGGTTAGAGCCACCGACACCAATACTCACAACGTCTGTAATGCGCTTGCCTGAATAGCCTCGCCAATGTCCTTGGCGAACTTTATCAGTGAAGGTTTTCATTTTATTGAGCGTTTGTTTAACTAACTCGCTAATGTTTTCACCGTCAACCCAAATGGCTTCGTCTTCAATTGCTCTTAGGGCGACATGCAAGACGGCGCGCTCTTCTGTGGTATTAATTTTTTCCCCGGCAAACATTTTCGCTCGCCATTGCGCTAGTTCACATTCTTTAGCAAGTTCGATCAGTAATTGTTTCGTTTCGTCAGTGATTAAGTTTTTGGAATAGTCGAGTAGCAATTGCGGCAACTTGATTGAAAACTTCTCAAATCGTTGAGGATCGGCTGCAAACAAATCGTTCATATGTTGTGACTTCATTGCTTGTGCGTGTCTAATTAAATTTTGCCAACTGGTAAGTGAGGTTCTGTTTCCCATGAATGATCCTGCTTAGGCGTCGATGAGGCGTTGTTGCCTGAGTACGTACTTGAATATTGTCATTATACTCATTTTCTATCAATACGCATGAACTCGCTGATTATCTAATGTATTTATTAAACTTTCGTGAATTGGAAATAACTCGTATATTACCGCTATTAGCTATCACTGGGATGGCCAAAAAAAACGGAGCGAGTATGGTCAACGAGCTT
Organism: Thalassotalea ganghwensis; assembly: GCF_053485795.1. Taxonomy (NCBI): domain Bacteria; kingdom Pseudomonadati; phylum Pseudomonadota; class Gammaproteobacteria; order Alteromonadales; family Colwelliaceae; genus Thalassotalea; species Thalassotalea ganghwensis. Next base: position 45,776 of record NZ_JBQRUM010000010.1, on the reverse strand, counting down.
AACATTGTTAGCAGCCAAGACCGTGATGCATTTTCACAAGCATTAAAGGTTCGCAGAGCTGTTTTTGTGGTTGAACAAAGGATCCCTCGCCATCTTGACTTTGATGGGTACGACCAATATTCATGGCATATTCTTGCAAAATCTAACCAAGGAGATCTGATGGGATGCGCGCGAATTACACCTCATGATGGTATGGCTATTTTAGCGAGAATAGCGGTGGTTAAAGCGTTTCGCGGCAAAGGGATCGCAAGTGTATTAGTCAATGAAGCATTAACTTTAGCCAGTAAACTAAAGCTAACCAAAGTGGAGATTCATGCTCACGAGTATTTATTTAATTACTATCGTCAGTTTGGTTTTGAATATATAAAACCGGTGGAGGTCGTTGGAGGTCACCAATTAATCGCAATGGAAAAAGCAATTTCTTAGAAATCGCAAATTACCCTCAATTTTTTAGTGGTAGTACTGTCACAAAAAATATCAGGGTGATAGAATAACTCTCTTAACTGTAATTTGATAACGTCCTTTTTACGAATATTTTGTCGTACAGGGTAGGGACGAAGTCAGTAACTTCGGTTGCTGCAAGACTTTAGTAGGAAAATTTCATGGCCAGTCGTGGTATAAATAAAGTTATTATCGTTGGAAACTTAGGGCAAGATCCGGAAGTTCGTTTTATGCCAAATGGCGGTGCAGTGGCTAACTTTACCGTTGCAACATCTGAAACATGGAAAGATAAGCAAACGGGTGAGCAAAAAGAAAAAACAGAATGGCATCGCATTGTTATGTATCAACGTCTTGCTGAGATTGCTGGTGAATACTTGAAAAAGGGCTCTAAAGTTTATTTAGAAGGTCGACTGCAAACGCGTAAATGGCAAAACCAACAAGGTGCTGATCAGTACACCACAGAAATTATTGTTAATGATATGCAAATGCTAGACTCTCGAGCTCAAGGTGCTCAGTCAGGTGGCTTTGCGCCGCAAGGTCAACATAACCAGAGTAGCGGACAAGGGCAGGGTGGGTTTAATCAACCAATGCAACAGCAGGCATATCAACAAAGTGCTACGCCACAACAACCTGCTCAGCAAGGTGGCTTTCAGCAGCAACCGGCGCAGCAGCAAGGTGGTTTTCAGCAACAACCTGCGCAACAAGGTGGCTTTCAACAGCAATCACCCCAACAAGGTTACAACAACCCGCAGTCAGGTGGACAATCTTCAGCGAAGGTAAACCCACAAGAGCCAACTATCGATTTTGATGACGATATTCCGTTCTAGCAGTTAGCGACCATTATAACGAATATTAAAAAAGGGCTAGTGTAAACAAGCCCTTTTTTAATGTCATAATTACCAGCAAGTGTGTCTTGGCCAGACATTCATTTTATCGTGGGGGATCGATTTTATTGTCTATTGAGGTGTTGATCCGAAACCAACCGGCAATGGAGTAACGGTCTCGTGCAGCTGGCAGCACTTCATGTGGAAATTCTTCACTGAGAAAAACCACGACGGTACCTAATAGGGGCACAACTTTGATACCTTCTCTGTCTCGCTCATTAGTGTATAAAACCAACTCACCACCATCATTTGCCGTCCAACCCGAATTTAAATAGGTTACCACCGACAAGACACGGTTGGACTCCCCTTTAAAAGCATCATAATGTCTTTTGTAATAATCACCAGGTGCATAATGAGCAAAGTGACTTTCAAAGGAAAACAATCCTAGGAATAAGCGTTTATTTAAGTAACTTTGTAAATGAGCGGTCCAATCGAGCCATTGTTGGCCCGCATTTGAATCACCATTTATCCAACAAATTTCATCTGTTCGAACAAATTCATTATGTAAATAGTCATCTCCGCGCCCTATACCCGCAATGCTATATTTGTGTTCGCTGAGTTCATATTGGTGAGCAAGCAAACGGTCTGCTAGCGGTTCTGGTAGTGCATTAGGACGAATGCTGTAGCCTTGAGATTCTAAATCTTTGGCTATCAGGCTAAATAATGTTTCGTCGACAGTATGTCCGCCATCGGTTACGAATTTGAGAGAAGTATTCACTTAGGTAGTTCCTAGCTATATTCAAAAAATCAACATAGAGTGCTATGTCTAACAAGCTAGTGATAGTGCAGTAACCTAGTCTTAAGGTGCACCGCATCAAAAGCGGCTAAGTATCGTGCCAAAGCCGCTATCTGGCAAGCGTTTTTATTCAATTAAACGCTCAATTGTCGAGTGTCTAAATAGTTTATGAGTTAAGCGCCTCGATAAACTGTTCAAGCGTTGCAGGCATTTCAGCATATTGTCGGCCAACATCTTTACTAAGCGCATCCCAAGGGGCTTTCGAGTTGCAGCACAAATGCAGCTTTATACTAATGTCAATTGGGTTATCTATTAAGCCCATTGGCACCCAAAAATAAGGGAGCCCTCTTAATTGATTTGGCACAGGGCAACCACAATGCTGGCAAAAGTGAGCGGTAAAACCTGATGTTTTTTGCCAATGGCTAATGGCGTGCTCTTCTGATAACCAAATGAAACCAGTTTCCGTGACTATGGTAGCAGTATTTGACGTTGTACCTGACTGCTTTTGACATAGGGTACAATGGCATTGATACAGAGCTGATATTGGTTCAGTGATTTCAAAACGGATTTCTCCGCATAGGCAGCTTCCTTTCATATATTCTTTGTTTCAATGAGTTAACGAACTGCTATTTTCTGATCAGTAGCCTTATATTAGCAAGTATATTTTGATGTCGATAAAGGCTAGATCATCTAAATAACAGACCCTAGCGATACGAGATACTTAAGTTGAGATACGTAAGGCAAGATAGAAAAGCAAAGCCCCTGCTCAGTTAAGCAAGGGCTTTATAGAATGAGATTATAATAACTGACTAATAATAAGCGTCTTGTTGATTGTGCGCTTGAGGGTCTTCGATAATTTCGTCAAATTGTACTTCAAAATTATTATTGTCAGCGGTATTGGCCATATAAATTGTTCTGGTAGAGCCATCTATCCAGGTAACCGTTCCACTGCCTTTTTTACTGCCGCATTTCATACCTATGTGTATATCTTTAAACTCCATAGAGCCCCCTTACGTACGTCGAGTACTTCATTATAGACATAGCCCAATAGCTTAGATTTATTATTTTTAGATTAGTTCAAAATCTTGGCAAAAAGAGCACGTTTTTTCTACAGCGAACCATCCATTATAAGGACAAAACTGGGAATGACTAGCATAGAAAAGTGATTTTTTGATGCAGATTAAGGTAAAGTTCACCAAAGCCTTAACCTGGCTATCGTTGGGAAATAGAATTTTTTTTTATAAGCAGTTTGGTGATAAGTGAATTACCCGATTTTATTCGTGAATAAAATCGGGTGGTTGCGATGTTAACTTTTTGATTTGTATAGATATAACAAAATATCTTTTTAATACGATATTGAAAGGTTATTCAGATTAATTGTATAAAATATGTTTTTGTTTACATTGTCGCTTTAACAGAGGTATCACCAGTCGCGGCAATAAGCGCTTTTCGTGATCCTGATAATTCTTTCAGTCGCTGTGCAGCAATGGTAGTAAACTCAGCTTTGTATTTTTTAGCAATAGGCTCTGCGTCCGGTAACTTAACTGTGCGAGGATTTCGGTGCACACCATTAAGTAAGAATTCGTAATGTAAATGTGGCGCTTGCGACATACCCGTTGAGCCAACATAGCCAATTACTTGCCCTTGTTTAACCCGTTGACCTTTTTTCACCGCACGCTTTGAAAAGTGTAAATACTTGGTGACAATGCCATTGCCGTGTTGAATAAAGACGTAATGACCATTGTATTTGTTGTAGGTAGAGTGGGTGACTTTACCGTCTCCAGAGGCGACAACTGGCGTTCCGGTTGCAGCTCGGTAGTCCGTACCGCGATGGGCCTTCCAGCGCTTTTGAATAGGATGAAAACGCTTAGGCTTAAAGTTTGAACTAATATATTTGAAGTTAACCGGGGCTCTTAAGAATGCTTTGCGCATGCTATTGCCATCTGGTGTGTAATATTCGCCATCGGAAAAGCGAATTGCTTGGAATACTTCATCTTGGTTAACAAACTCTGCGGCAAGTATATTACCAGTGCCAATAAATTCGCCATCGACATACTTGTTTTCGTAAACTACGTGGAAGCTATCGCCTTTCCTTAAATCAATCGCAAAATCAATATCCCAACCAAAGACGTTGGCTAGGTTGATAATTTGATTATCGTTAAGGCCTGCTTCTATGCCAGCGTTCCAGAAGTTATTTTTTACGACACCATGAGCGATGCTTTCTCTGATCTCGACAGGTTTTTCTTCGAAACGAGATTGATAACCTTGGTCGGTTTTATCGATAAATAGCGTCTTGGTTTTAGAGAGCGGGTACTCTAACGTGACAATCTCATTGTCGTCGTTCGCCCCTATGTTCAGGGTATCACCCACTTGCAGCTTGACAAGTTGTTTACTGCCTTCGCCTTTAGCTTGACTAACCTTATAGGTGGTTTGGGCACTGTAGCCTAATCGTTTAAAAATTTTTGCGAGTGAATCACCGTTTCTAACTTTCGCTGTTTGCCAGTTAAGCTTGTCTTGAGCATCGGTTTGAAGATCTTCTACAGGCTCTATATGACTATTCGTTTGGGTGATGTGGTCGCTTTCTTGCGGAACAGGTAACTGATAACGTTGACCCACTTTCAATGCTTCGTCAGTGGTTTGACGGCTTGCGGTCGCTTTTTCAGAAGGAAATAAGATCAGCAAAAGCAGTATAATGCTGATTACACTAATAAAAATCCTATGTTGCTTTGGTAACTGTATGTATAAATTCTTTATATTATTCAAAAAGTTACTACCTTTACTGCGAAATTATCTACGAGGCCTATCGTTCACTATAACAAATTATTATGTAAACAAACAATATTAGGGTTTTAACCGCAGTAAAAATTACAGTAGAATTCGCGCTTAAACTGAAAATTTGTATTAGTGGAGCTAAGTAAATGACAGATGTCAGCCAAGCGTTTGCCGAATTAAAACGGGGTGCAGAAGAAATCTTGTTAGAAGATGAGTTACTAGAAAAACTCAAGCAAGGTAAACCGTTAAAAATTAAAGCTGGCTTTGATCCAACGGCTCCAGATCTGCATTTAGGGCATACGGTACTGATCAATAAGTTACGTCAATTTCAACAACTTGGTCATGAGGTTATTTTCTTGATCGGTGATTTCACCGGTATGATTGGCGATCCCACAGGTAAGAATGTCACACGTAAGCCGTTAACGAAAGAAGATGTTCTTGCAAATGCACAAACTTACAAAGAGCAAGTGTTTAAAATTTTAGACCCTGAAAAAACGACTGTTGCTTTTAATTCAACTTGGATGGAAAAACTTGGCGCTGCTGGTATGCTCAAGCTTGCATCTCGCCAAACGGTAGCGCGTATGATGGAACGTGATGACTTTAAAAAGCGTTATGCCAGCGGCCAATCTATTGCCATTCATGAGTTTATGTACCCATTAGTGCAAGGCTGGGATTCTGTCGCTTTAGAGGCTGATGTTGAATTAGGTGGTACTGACCAAAAGTTTAACTTACTTATGGGGCGTGAATTACAGAAAGGCGAAGGACAACGTCCGCAAACGGTGTTAATGATGCCGTTGCTTGAAGGTTTAGATGGTGTTCAAAAAATGTCTAAATCGCTAGGTAATTATATTGGTATTACCGATAGTCCATCAGATATGTTTGGTAAAGTGATGTCGATTTCTGATGATTTAATGTGGCGATATTACGAATTATTAAGCTTTAAACCTTTAGCGCAAATTGTCGACTACAAAGAGCAAGTTGCTGGTGGAGCTAACCCACGCGATATTAAAATAGCGCTTGCTAAAGAGTTGATTGAACGCTTTCATGATCAAGCCGCTGCTGATGCTGCTCATCAAGAATTTATCAATCGATTCCAAAAAGGTGCTATGCCAGATGAAATGCCAGAAATTGAATTAGAAAGCGTAGACGGTGAGTTGGCGATTGCTAACTTGTTGAAGGAGGCTGGTTTGGTTAATAGTACTTCTGATGCAATGCGAATGATCAAGCAAGGGGCAGCGAAGATAGATGGAGAAAAGATTTCTGATCCGAAACTAAGGCTGCCTTCTGGAACGAATGCCGTATTTCAAGTAGGTAAGCGCAAGTTTGCTAAAGTCACCGTGAAGTAGTTTGCATTTCTCGGTACAAAAAAATAAGGTAAGAGCCAACTTCGTCAGTTGGCTTTTTTATTCATAGCAATTGAAATAAATGGTTAACCAGAGCATAACGATGTCAGGATTGTAAGAACAAAACCAATTGATGCCGTTGAAGCATTGCCCATCAAAGAAATGATATTAAAATACCCGAAGAGGAAGGCGACATGATTAAATGGTTAGTGATCACAACAGTTGCGCTTAGCTTCTTCTTATCGATTATTATAGGTCTTGGCTATTTATTAGAAAATAATGAACAACAAACGCGGGCGTTAGTCACTGAATTAAACCAGCAACAATCCAGCAATTTGGCAAATGAAAGGCAAGATAATGTCACAAAGGTTGTTAGGGAGTCTGCGGTGTTAGCTGATAATTCGATTACCAATGAGAAAGTTAATCAATTAATATTGGATAACCTGACGTGTATCAGTGACAACCAATGTAAAGTTATTTATGTTGACAGCCAACATTGTCAAGTCGCGGTTAATTTAATCGGCGCGAGCCTAGTGAAAAAGTATCGTAATGAAAGCCGTCAAGCCAATATTTGTCAGCAATTACAATCAGCCACTCAAGCAGTTTGCCAAGATAATCTGTGCCAAATTAAACCAAGCTCGCTATAATGGCATTTTTCAGACTACGTGAATAAATCGATGAACTTTCCAAGTGATGATACAGGGCAGGTACTTGCAGAGATGCATGCCGCGGGTATTGATTTAACAAAATTACACCAAGTGGTGTTTTTTCAACTATTTGAATCAGAGCAACAGGCAAAAGCTTTAGTGGCGCATCTAGCGGATAAGGTGCCGGAAATGAAAGTAAGTATTCACCCTGATCAAACACCAAATGTTTGGGATGTAGATTGCACCGTGTCGATGATCCCAGATTATGATGCTATCGTTGCTCAAGAAGCTGAGTTTGAGCAGTTGGCAGCCAAATTTAATGGATACAACGACGGCTGGGGTATCGAAGCCTAAGGGCAGCTTTTATAATGTTCTTCTACTTGGTTATTGCTGACTCATGTGTAATAACCACATCGCATCAGCGCTGTATTGTATAAAAAACATCTTAAATTACTGCTAAAACAGCCTGTTGCAGAAAAAATAAAGATCAACAGATCCTAGCAACTTCCGTTATTTTGATGACTCTTCGTCGGCAATTTGAAAAGCCGGTAGCGACACCTTCCAGTAAATTGCCGCTAGGCGTAAGACAAGCGCACCGATAATAGCCAAGACAGAAGAGAGATTTTGCGCCAAACCAACATAGGTAAATAGCACGAATAAAGCTCCTCCTAACACCGCAGCCGTTGCGTAAATCTCTTGCCTCAAAATCATCGGAATGACATTACAAAGTACGTCGCGGATCATGCCGCCAGCAACGCCAGTGATCATGCCCATTAAAATCGCTACCGTCGTTGGTGCTCCCAAAGCGATAGCTTTTTGTGTGCCTAGTACAGCAAAGAGGGCTAACCCAAAAGCATCAGCCACTAACAAAAATCGCTTGGGTATGCGTTTCGGGCAGCGAATTAGAATAATGGTTAATACGGCCGTTGCCGTGATCACGTATAAATAAATTGGATTAATAGTCCAAAAGACGGGTGTATCAAGAATAATATCGCGAATAGTGCCACCACCAATGGCAGTGACAGCAGACAGCACGATCACCCCAAATGGATCAAGCTGATATCGGCCGGCCATCAATGCGCCTGAAAACGCAAAGACAATTACCCCAAAAAGATCGAGCCAGTAGAACAATTCAGGCATAGAATGATGTTTGCGCTTTACTAATTGTTTACGGTTGGCAAGTCTGCCTTTAACCAGCCTTTCATATCACCTTCAAGGTGTTTAACATTACTAAAACCATTGCTTAGTAAAATTTCCTCAGCGACTTGTGCACGACGTCCAGAGCGACAATGAACAATAACCAGCTTATCTTTATATGCGTCTAAGGTACCAAGTTTGTCGCCAATAGTGTCGTGACTAATATTGATAGCACCTTCAAGGTGCCGTTCGTTAAACTCTTCAGCACTTCGCACATCAACGATAACAAAGTCTTGTGACTGTGGCGCTTGGATTAAACTTAACACTTGCTGCTGCGATATTGTCGGTACATCACTAGCCAATGCAGAACAAGCAAAAATAACCAATAAATAAATGCTTTTGTATACTTGTTTGAGTAAATTTTTCATAGTAGTTCTCGTGGTTTAGCGGTTCAGTATGACTTTTGTACAATAGCATAGCGTGGTTTAACTCATATTGTTAGCGTAAGCGTCTTTTTTACAACAACTTATTGAGATAATAACTGAGGTAGTACGGCGCTAATAGCAACGAATACTAATAATATGCCACTGAAAATATTAATCTTTTTAAGTGATTGAGCACTGTTCAGGGTGTCGCTTGCTTCTGGTGCTCTTCCTGCTGCATTAAAGCTGACGCGTCTAAGCTTTTCTTGACCGTAAATTGCGACACCGCCAAGCTGTACGTTTAATACTAAGGCATGCAATGCTAGGAGAATGTTACTGGTTAACGAGAAAAAAGCAGAACGTGTTAATCGCCAATACAAACCAAGGGTATTGCCACTAATAGAAATTAGGTAGATAAGGTAGAATAGTCGACCAGGTAGCCAATTTAAGTACTGATAACAAAGAGCTGATGCTTTGCCAAATTCGCGATACTGTTCACGTTTACTATTCCAACTGTAATGCATTTCTAGTGTTAATCGATACGTTAGCGCGGCAATAGGTCCTAAAAGGATAAACCAAAAACCAACCGCATAAAGCCACTGTAAATTTTTCAATAGTTGCATTTCAATTGTTGCTTTATAAATACCCATAGGAGAAAGGGTTGATACGTCGCGTAGGACGAATGGTTTAAGCAAAGCCCTAGCGCCAAGCTTATCTTGTTGCTGACATGCAAGGACGATAGATTTGATATGCTTTGATAACGACATATCGCCTAAAGCAAAATACAATAAAACCGCTTGCCAAAGCCACTCGATAGCAATAAAGGCTTCAAATAACCCAATAATAGTGACTAATGGTAGCAGAGTAATTAAGAAGGCGATTAAGCCCGAAAGTTGTTGTTGATAGCGCGAGTTTTCAGCTTTATTGACCTTGTCAGAGAGGCGCTGACAATAAAAACGAAAATAAACCATGGTGTTATCTGGCCATGCCGCGCTGAGCAAATATTTGAGCAGCACGACACAGAGCAAAATAATAATGCTTTCAGTTAACGGCGGTAATTCGGTGATTAAAGTCATCAATAATTATGCGGTTAATTGCTTTCCTTTAAGACTTGCTAACATTTGGCAAACCAGCGCTGAAGAATTGACAGATGCGGTTTCTAAATAGGCTTCAAAAGACGTCGGTGATTCTTTACCGGCAATATCTGATAATGACCTGATAATGACAAAAGGGACATCAAATTGATGACAAGTATGGGCGATGGCAGCACCTTCCATTTCAACTGCACTCATTGTCGGAAAGTTTGCTCTTGCTTTGGCGATATCATCATCTGTAGTCATGAAGGTGTCACCGGTGGTGATCAATCCTTCGATGGTCTTTATATTTTCTAGCGATTGCGCACTTGATATTGCGGCTTCCACTAATGTCCGATGAGGAACATAAGCTGCTGGATTACCCGGTAACTGACCGATTTCATAGCCAAAAGCAGTTACATCAACGTCGTGATAACGAACCTCATTACTAACGACAATATCACCTACTTGTAATGATTGCTCAAAACCACCGGCAGAGCCTGTGTTGATAACATAATCAGGAGCAAAACGGTCAAGTAAGATGGCGGTAGCAAGTGCTGCGGCTACTTTGCCTATGCCTGATTGAACAATAACTACGTCATTACCGTCGATTTTACCACTGTAGAAGGTAAAACTTGCATGTTGTTCACTGTGAAGATCGGTAAGTTTGTCTTTTAAAATGGCGACTTCTGGCTCCATTGCGCCGATAATACCTGCTTTCATGAAAGCATCTCATGTTAGAAATATGTGGTACGCATTATAGCGAGGGCAAGATTAAAAATCTTGCCCTGTTCTAAATAAATTAATGGGGAAGTGCAGGCATTTTGGGGGCGGCTATCTTCGCATTTGCTCGTCTTGGAGTGGATAACGGCTTGGTTTTAATTGCTGTAGAGGGTAAAACACCGACGTCACTGTCTGTTGGACGAGGCCTTGCTTTCGTCATCATTGCTGGGATAACACGGCCTTTTATTTGGGGTTCAGGCGTTGGGGCAGGCCCAAACAGACGAGTTGCGATACAGTTTTTTATTTCATCAAGACTATAATTTGCTTTAATTTTGATACGGATATGGGGAATTCCAGCAGCTTCTAGGGCGCCACTGACAAACCAATCTTTCTTTACTTTATAACCTTTTCCTTGGGTATCGACTAGGTCGATAACACCGAGTAGTTTCATTGAGTTACGTTCACAGATGGCAAAATCCAAATATTTTGATTTGGCATTTGCAGCGGCACTTTGTCCTGCTCGAGTTGAAACACCATTTCGAATAGTGACGATATCTGAGAGTTTAACGCGGTTAACAACGCGATAATCTTCACCTAAAGCTTTTTCAACGAGGTTTTGAAAGTTCTTTTCTGCCGGAGTAAAAATGGTCGCTTTACGATCGAAGGGAAAAGGAAAGCTGTTATCGTTAAGCCTACTTGCAAGCAGAGCAACAACAACAATAAGGCTGATCATGGCAAATAAGATTAATTCCATAGTCATCTCCACAAGTTCAAATTATTGACAACATTTATCGTTGACTTGAAATAAGCAGAATTTATGCCATAGCTAAGAGAAATGGGATAATAAAAAAGTAAAAGATGGGGTGAGGAGTAGTCAGCGCTGCTCCTCTTATGTTTATAAGATTAGCTTGGGTAGTGATCTACTAAGCGTTGATAGAGTTGCTGTTGAAAATCATCAGCACTGGCATCAAGTTGATGAACAACTTCAGCGAGTACTTCATTGTCTTCTTTTCCGTGCCATATTTTGATATAGGTACCTTCTTTATAGCCATGATCTTGACGGAAAAAATTTAAAGTATTCTTGCCAACATATTGACGAAACAGTTCGTCCAAATCCATATTGATTAATCGTAAACAATCTGCAAAAGCCTGACCATTAAAGCTTTTTTCTGTAACTGCACTTGATGCTAATGATTCTAACGCAACCTTAAAGTCGCTTTCGGTAGAGTGCTTGTTAAGCTCGTTGGCCAATTGCTTAGCAATATCGTCAACACTTGCTCCAGTCATTAGACGTAAACTTAAGCCAAAGTGGAATATGTCGACCAACTCAAGTTGCACTTGCGCTACATCAATTTCCTGATGCTTCCACCATTTCCAGCCATAATGATCGAGCATTTCCGCACACTCAACCCAAATGGCCCGATACCATTCGTAGTTGTTTTCGCGCCACGTATCACTGACCCGAGAATTCATCGCATCTTGCAGGGTTAACATTTGTTGAATTTGATTGATGGCGGTGGATAATTGACTCATGAGCTTCCTAAATTCAAGTGTTATGAAAAATACGCTATAGTTTGCCCTTCACAGCAGGCACTGACAAGTGTTTAATAGTGACAGTTGCAAATAAATCACATAATCAACATAGGAGCGTTAACGCAGTTTAATGAAGCATTTATCTAGCGCGATCCTCTTGATGTTGTTATCTGCCTGCGCTAGGCAGGTCAGCATCACTAATGCGAATGTTGGTGAGTCGTTACATACCGAAATAAGGGAAGATGGCTCAAAAATATTTGAATTTTCTGCTTTTCTATTAGATGCTCCGAAACCCATCGCAGGAGAGTTATCAAATAAGATTCAACGAGTGATTGCATCGCAGCGGGGGCGAGGTTCAATAAATCGTTTAGATCGACAATCACGCCTTACGCTTCAAAACACACTGTCGAATTACTTTGAACAGCGCTTGGCAGAGTTGTCGATTCTTGAACTTTTTTGTCGTGATGGCTACTTTGTTTTAGAGCAGTTCGATACGGCTAACGAAAAGCGCATTAAAGCAGAATGTCATGATGGCGCATCAGCGGATGATTACCAACGTTTTAAATCAAAAAGTTAAAACTTTTCCAACTGTTAGACAATCGCGTTAAGCAAAGGATAAAAAATGGCTGTTGCCCAACGCTGCTCCATCGTCTTTAGTGGTCTATTTGATACTTTTTCTGCTCTTTGACAAGAGCGATAATGGGGACAACAGATATTACCGTTAGTAAAAGTGCAAACGCGATATAGCCGATAATGCCAACATATAAAAGAGCTGAAATAATCAAGAAGGCTACACCTGTATTAATCAGGCTTCGCCCTATTGCTTTGATAAATGCTTCAGGGTTAGACAATGATGAAAAATCGACGCCATTGATCCAATGTTTTTTTTGATTGACCGAGAGTTGGTAACCAAGAAAGATAAATACAATGGCAGTTACAACTGATATTGCTAAACAAAATAGTAATGTTTCACTTGGTGACATGATGACTCCTTCAATGTTTGAATCGATATTCTTTAAGGCTCTGCTAGTTTTTACCTTACTTCGACTGTGTCCTTACTTTGCAATGCCGCGATAAGTAATGTTGGGACAGCGGCACATAGCAACGGGTTGAGTGCAAAACTCATGGATAAGACTGAAACCAGTAAAAACAGCATGATTGGCAGCGTCAAATAAATGCAATTTTGTTTAGTGAATAGGGTAAAACCCTTTTGCATAACCCATAAAATAACGAGCGCTAACATACTTGAAAATAAGACAATTAGCGTATTTGAATAGTATGAAATTACCAACTCGCTATAAGGTTGAAGAAATTCAGGTACAGGTATTGCTGCAACAATACCTGTTAGCCATACAAATAGATAAATTAAACAGCAGCCTATCATAAACGAAATAATATTTTTATGAACATTGGTCACTAGAGATCCCTTCCTTGTCAACACGTGATTTCTTATCGTAAAAGCTAACTGAATTGATGATAAATCTATTACAATAGCTATTTTGGTATATTGTATTTTATGTGGTGTTTTTTTATTTATCAAGGACTGACGAACTAAAAACTAAGTGCAATAAGTCGCGTGGTTAACTCAAAGACTGAGTGCTAAAGAGAAAGTCAATGATGTTTCCTCTTTAGTCAGTCGAAAGTTGTCATATAAGGCCGGCTAATTTCTCGCTGTTCTATCGACAAGTAGGGGTTACATTAACCATTTTGCTCTTAACCAAACATTACTATTGTCTTGATGTTGACCAAAGAAAGAGTAACCTTTATCACCAAAAAAGACGTTAGCACCAGCGGCAAATTGTAACTTATCGCTGTAACGGTAACTCACCGACGGTTTGATATAACCATCTTTATCACTGGGTGAATAGAAACTAAACCATGAGTAGATCAGCTTTTGTTGCATTGCCATATAGGTTAAACGAACAGTTAATAACTGACGAGTTTCATCAACTGCCTGCTCAGCAAATGGATGACGTGCAATAAAGTTTGAATAATTACCGGTTTTTTCAAGATAGAGTTGGCCACTGGCTGTTAAGTTTTTAATGATTTCGGTTTCATAACCGAGTAAAAGTCGTTGCTGATCATTGGCAATTAACGGGTTGCTGCCGTTACTATCATCAACACTGTTGTAGCGGGAATATTCAGCGTTGAACAAGCCTCCTGCCAATGGCATTCTAATACTTGCTCCCCAAGAGTTTAGCTTCGGAAAGTATGCTTGTCCGGTAGGTGTCATACCAACAGGGGTTGTCCAAAAGCCTTTATATCCGTATAGCGCATATTCAATACCGTCTTTATTGGTGGCGATACGTGTTGCCCATTGAGCATCTTTGGTTTTTATCACAGCAAAGTCGTTTGCTGGCGCTACCTGTTGTTGTGCTAGCGGTGAAAAAAAAGAAAATCGCTCACCAGTGATATACTGATCACTAGTAAACTCGGGGGTATAAGCAAGATCTATTGACAATCCATAACCATACCATGTTGTTCTAATGCTGTCAGAAGGTGCTTTTAGGTATTCATCATCTCGACCAGAAAAAAACGCTTGCCAGTCTTTAGGGAAGAGATCATTTAAAAATAGATAATCTCCTGTACCCCATGTTAGTACCTGTCGCCCCAATTTGACGTCAAGACTTGTGATTGGACTAAAGGCTATATTTAGTTCGCGGGTATCCCAAAGCGATTTTTCTAAAACATCGTCGTAGCGAAGGTCACCTTTGGCTGAAATATCAAAGTGGTCATGTTGATAGTCTGCTCCCAAGCGCAGCGTAACCTCACTTAATGACGTTGTCGATTGCACGATATTATCGTGCGAAAACTTGCCAAAGCCAACTTCAAGGTGATGACTGAAGCGCCAAGGTGATGGCTTAATTTCGGTATCCCAATCATCACCCCATAAATCGGTTTCATCGGCTGACTGCTGTGATTTTACTTTGCTGCCCTCTTGCTGCTCAGCATGTTCCTGAGCGAAAACAGCGGGAAAAGCAGTAAACGCTATGCTAAGCAATAACCACCGAGGTAAGAATGTGTTCACCATATTATCTTCCTATTGCTAAGGCTTACTTACGCTAAAACTTAGTTTAACCATTGTCTAGGAGGTGTTCTCAAGCTGCGCTCGGAGAAAATATCTTCTGGCAAGCCGATATTGTATTGCACACCGCGAAATTGCATTTCGGTAAAACTGTTATCGTTCAAATCACTGATTTTAGAGTGGATCACCGTGGTAAATCCATCAATCACTTGTGTTTTTAATACTTCCATTTCACGAATGGCTTGGTTTTGTTGATTAAAATAGGTGACCTTCATTGGTAAGAAGGTTTCTTGGTCGATATGCACTCGATACCAGCTAAACTCAACGGTATTTGGATCTTTAGGTGTTGCTTTTATTTGGTAATGGCCGTTGTCACTATTTTCTAGGACAAAGTTGTCTTCATTTGGGTTACGACCTGAAACATCTTCATAGAAAAAATGCGCACCAACAAACGAAGTACGTTTATCACCGGCGGAAATGCGTTTAACTAAATCAAGTGCCGGCAAATACAACCAACGGTCATCATCACTGGTAATTTTCTTAGTGACACGAAACACCGTGCCACTAACATCACTCGGGCGAGAGAAAAAGACGAGCATTTGTTGGTCACCCAAATCCTCGGTGTCTTTACGTAGAATGGTAAACTGTCGCATTTGCTTATTACCTTGGCTATCGACAATAACCATTCGCGCTTGGGCACGACCGTCATCGCCGGCGTAATAGGATGCCAAATTCGATTTTTCGATAATTTGGTTTACATCGGTTAGCTTATCAGCTGCATATGTACTCGCTGAAGTAAGCAAAGCGATAATTAAACTGTTTAATAAAACTTTCATAAGTCTCTCCTAGCTGACTTCTTATTAAGAAGCCTTTGACAATGACGTTAGTAAACTCGGTAACAAAACCAAAGTGACAATTGCCGATAGTGCCATAATTGAAGCTAAGAAAAAGCCAACGGTGATATAAGGTACTAACGGAGAAAGTAACAGTGGGGTAAAACCAATGGCAATAACGATAGCATTTCGAGCAATCGCTCGGCTTGGCTCTTGAAACATCAAGGTTAATGCTTGCTTTAGGCTATTGGTTTCTTTTTCAAGTTCGCGTGCACGTTGTAAAAAATGAATGGCAAAGTCTATTGATAAACCTAAAGTTAATGCAGACAATACGGCTATCGGCATGTCGTAGGCTTTGCCCGTCCAGCCAATTAAGCCGTAAATAACGGTGATGGTGAGGGTTAATGGCAGCATTGCCAAAATGCCGTATTTAAATGAGCGAAATAAGGCAATCATCATGATAAATACAATGACGAATGAAGACATTAAGCTGCTCATCATGCCGTTAACCATAGCGTCCTGCCAAATAATATTTAAGTATGATTTTCCGGCCCACTCAACCTCAATTTCTTGCGGCGCAGGGTGCTTGGCTAAATAATCATTGACCCATTCAACAACTTTAGTGGTATGTTGATTGTCGCCACTGGTCATTTGTAACCAAATTAATGATTGTTGATAGTCTTTACTAACAAAGTGCCACAAATCATCTGGTCGATGTGATGATTGATATTGTAAAAGCGTTTGAGCAACGCCACGAGCTGATTCGGGAATAACAAAATCTTTTGCTTCGCCTGAGTTAAGTTCACGGTTAACCGTTTTAACAATATCAGCAAGGCCATTAGATTTGCCAACAAACTCGGTTTGGTTCATTGCGGTTTGTAAGTTGGACAACCAATTTAGCATTGCTGGTTGAATAAACAGTTTATTTTCATTAAAACGCTGCTCAACAAACTCATAAAGAGCAACAAGTTCATCTTGATGCTTAGCGTCAGCTGCAAAGCTCAAGTCATCGAGTAAAATTAGCAATTCTTGACTAAAAATAGCTTGCTCATTGGCAACATTACCGATGTGTTTTTCTATGGTTGATGTATCAAAACCTTGCGCTTTAAGCTGTGCTAGTTTTTCTTTAAGTGTTTGGTTGTGCGCGTTAGCCGTTTTATTTGAGCTATTTAACACCAACCAAATATCATAGGTGCCGGCAAAGTGATTGTTTAATGCCTTATCGGCGATGCGTATCTCGTGATCTGCTTTGAACCAGTTAACGGGGTTATCGTTAATGATAATTTTGCTTACACCATATGCACTGACAGCAAATAAAGCGAGGGCGCTAATTAAAATGAATTTAGTACGTGTTGTAGCGAAGACACCCATTTTTTCTAATGCATTGGCTAAACGGCCTTTTTGTTCCATGCGAGCAATAGCAGCTTGTAACTTAGTTAAATTACTCTCGCTTAAACGCGATAGGTAAACGGGCAAGTAAGTTACTGTTAATATAAAGGCTAACAAAATACCACTGCCAATAAATGCACCAAACACTTTAACAGGGGGAATGGGTGTTAGTAATAACGAGAAAAAGCCAACAGCAGAAGTTATCGAGGTAAATAACATCGGTGTATATAGGTGCTTCATCACTTTGCGAACTACTGCTTTTGGATCATCTCCAGGTTTGTAGGTTTCTGCAAACTCAGACAGAATATGCACCGAATCAACGACAGCAATCGGCATTAAGAAAATTGCAATCATTGACGACATAATGTGAACAGTAAAGCCCATACCAATAAGACTACCCATGATAATTATAACGGTAGCCATGGCGACAATCATCGGTGCAATAATCAATGATAAGTTTCTGAAAAAATACCACAGTAATAAAAAGATGGCTAAGCCTGCAAGTGGCGCCGCAACGCCCATTTGTACAAACATTTCATAGCCAAATTGGTCTTCTGCAATAGGAAGGCCGGTGATATGAAAATCAAGGTTAACCGATAGGCTAGCGGTGATTTCTCGGATCCTTTCGGCAACATTATAGCTAAGGTCTTTTTGAGTTAAAGGGACGTAAATGGCGATAGCTTTACCATCGCCAGATACTAAAGTATTTTCTAACATCGGCAGGCGATTAATTGCTTGCTGTAACGCTAAACTTGCTTCTAATGTTTGTGGCGCCTGTTTCATTAAATATTCAAAACGTATGCCGCCGTTTGGTTCTTGCGTTATATTGTCAACTTCACTAAGTGATAATAAGTCTTTTGTGATCACGCCCTCGATCGTGAGGATTTGGTCAGAAAGTATTTTGAGTGAATTGAGGTTTTCAGGAGTGAAGATAGAATCGTTACTTACCGCACCAACGACGATCATATCGTGCATATTAAATGCAGCTTTAGTTTGGTTGTGAAATACCCGAGCATGATTATCACTGCTCAACATGTTTTCAGGATCGGTATCGATCAACAAGTTAGGTATCATCGCGATACTTGTTAGCGTCATCAACAACACAATTGCATAAATGAATTTTGGTCGATTTAATGCAAAAGTTAATAGTTTTGTGTAATTCACACCACACCTCATGTTATATTTTAATATTAGTGTTATCTAATTTATAATTATATTAGCACTTGCTAATATATATGCAAGTGAATTTTTAGTTGAGCAAGCTTATGAAAGAACAAGTTGATATAGATATAGCCGAGATGCGCCAACATGCAACTAAAGCCGCAGAAATGCTAAAAGCGATGAGTAATGAAAACCGCTTGTTAATTTTATGCCATTTAGGAAAACAAGAGATGTCGGTGACGGAGCTAAATGAACAAATTGATTTAAGTCAATCGAGTTTGTCTCAACATTTAGCGAGATTACGCAGTGATGGCTTAGTGGAAACAAGACGTGAATCTCAAACAATTTACTATCGTATTGGTAACCCTTCAGTCTTAACACTCATTAATTGTTTGCAAAAAGAATTTTGTCAGTAAATGTCGAGTTTAGCGATTAATATAAATCATGACGACTATTGGATTAAACAAAAAACAGCGGCGCTAAAGCATGTCGTTAGTCGCTACTAAACAGCTTTTTTCTTACCGTTGCGCGATAGTCACGAGGAGTCACATCAAGCTCTTGCTTAAATAGACGCGTGAGCTGCCCTTGATCTTGATAACCGACTTGAAAGGCAATTTCTTGAATAGATAAGTTACTTGAAGACAGTAGTTCTTTTGCTTGTTGAATTTTTAGACGCTGCCAATAGGTTATCGCGGTCACTCCTGTCGCTGCTTTAAAGCGACGAGTCAAGGTACGCAAACTAATACCAAATTGCTTGGCAAGCTCAGCCATGGATACTTCAGCATTTAGGTTCGTTCTCATCCAAAATTGTATTTGACTGATCAATTCATCCGGATGACGGTCAACCGCTCCTTCTAGATATCGTTGTTGTTCGTAAGGCTTTCTAATTTCATGAGAGAAGTTACGTTCTACGTGTTGTGCAGCGTTCTTGCCGTAAATTTGAAAGATGATATGAACGACGATATCAGCCAAGGCATTTAAACTTGCTGCGCAGTAGATGCGATCTGATTGGGTAATAAAGAAATCTGGCTTTAATTCAACTTTTGGGTAGCTTCGTCTGAACTGATCGACGTAATGCCAGTGGGTTGTGGCACTGTGATGGTCTAAAATACCTGACTCTGCTAAAAAACACACTCCTGTGCCGCTGCCGATAATGGTGGCTCCTTGATACCAAATATCACTTAGCCAACCTATAAGCTTGGGATTGCTGACAATCGCTGGCCTAGGATTGCGCCAAAGACTCGGGATAAAGGCATAATCTGGCGTAGTCGCATGAGCAATGTCACTATCAGGAAGCAGTTTAATAAGTGAACGGGTTGAAACGGCTTGTTGTCTTTCTGCGACCATTTGAATGGATAGCCGAGGTGCGTGTTTATTTTCTTGGATCGCTAAAGCTTCTCCCGCCCGCAACATCTCAACGGGTAGGCTAACACTTGTTGCCAGCATATGGTCATAAAGAACCAAAGCGATGGTTATTCTGTTTCGTTGAGCTTTCATGACGTCATCCCAAACGGCTTGAATTACATATTTGGCTATAATGGCATAATTTTTGGCTTTTTATAACAATAAAATATCAGCTGTTAAGCATAAACTAGCCTTAATATTGAGTTTTTATGAAAGAGATATCTAAATGACAGCATTACCAGTAATTGTTGGTATGGGTGGCGTCAACGCTGCAGGCCGCACATCATTCCATCAAGGGTTTCGTCGTGTAGTAATTGATAAGCTAAATGCCGAAGCCAGAGAAGAGACCTTCGTCGGTTTAGCGACATTAATGAATTTGGTTCGTAGTGAAAATGGTCAGTTACTCGATCAAAACGATAATGTTTATAGTCGTTCACAAATTGAATCTGTTTTTGGTGAGCAGATTATTGCTGGTACCTTAATTCGTAAAATAGAAAATGAGCATTTTGATCCTGATGCTACGCCATGGCAGCAAACGCTCAATATGGAAGCAAGTGATTCAAATATCTGCTTTGAAGCGTTGAAAAAAGAATTACCTACGCCGTTACCAAGAACATGGCATCTCACTGAACTTGATGAAAAAAGAGTTAAAGTTGAAATCGCCGGAACAGTGCAGGTTAAGCATGACAGTGTTAGAAATAATCCGATTAAAAGTGCAGGCCAGTTTCCGACAGGCTTTGAACCCGCTAAGCTATATAACTCTCGTTACCAACCTCGAGGCTTGCAAGCGACAATTTTCGGTGCTGCAGACGCTATTCATTCAACTGGTTTTAGCTGGCAAGAGTTAGCCAGTAAAGTGAGTCCTGACGAAATTGGTACTTATTCCGCATCGGTTTTCGGTCAAACACAAGCTGAGGGTGTTGGTGGTATGATGCAAAACCGCCTTAAAGGTGAACGCGTGTCAACGAAAAACCTCGCCTTAGGTTTAAATACTATGTCGACAGACTTTATAAATGCCTATGTAACAGGTAGTGTTGGGACGACATTTACCTCAACTGGAGCCTGTGCAACTTTTCTTTATAATTTAAAAGCGGCAGTTAACGATATTCAAGCTGGACGTATTCGTTTAGCGATTGTCGGTAGTAATGATTGTGCAATCACGCCGGAAGTCGTTGAAGGCTTTGGCAATATGAGCGCCTTAGCAAATGAAGAAGGTCTTAAAAAGCTTGATAACAGCGAAACGGTTGACTTTCGCCGTACCAGTCGCCCATTCGGCCAAAACTGCGGTTTTACTATCGGTGAAGCGGCACAATTTTTAGTACTGATGGATGACAGCCTCGCTTTAGAGCTAGGTGCTGATATTTTAGGTGCTGTCGCTGATGTTTATACCAACGCAGATGGTATTAAAAAATCAATTACTGCACCAGGTCCGGGTAACTATATTACCATGGCGAAATCGGTAGCGTTAGCAACACGTATTTTAGGTGAAGAAGCGGTGCAAAAGCGGAGCTTTATATTAGCTCATGGTTCAAGTACTCCACAAAACCGTGTGACTGAGTCTTTAATTTATCATCGTATTGCAGAAAGCTTTGATATCACGTCATGGCCTGTTGCAGCGCCCAAAGCCTACTTAGGCCATACTATTGGCCCAGCTAGTGGTGACCAAGTCGCATGGGCTTTAGGTGTTTTTTCACACAATATTATGCCGGGAATAACAACAATTGATAAGGTTGCCGACGACGTTTATGCCGAGCGTTTAAATATTGCTACTGAGCATTGGCAATGCCCTGATATGGATGTGGCCTTTATCAACTCTAAAGGGTTTGGCGGTAATAACGCCACGGCAACGGTATTCTCTGGTAAAGTTTGCTTAAACATGATGGAAAAGCGTTATGGCAAATCAGCAATGACTGCTTACTTAGACAAACATGAGCAAGTTAAAATTGCTCAACAGCGTTACCAAGAACAAGCCGATTTAGGTAATTTTGAGTTAATTTACCGTTTTGGTGATGGTCTTGTTGAAGAAAGTGAAATCGAAATCAGCAAAGAAAAGATTTCTTTACCAACATTTGCTCACAGCATCGATTTACCAACCCATAACCCTTTTGAAGATATGGTTTAACCTTTTTTCGGGTTAATTCGACAACGATAAATGGTGGCTGATAATTGCCACCATTTTGTTGATTAAACGTTTACTTGCCTTCTTCTTTGTGATGCTAAAGGGCTTACTTTTACCCAGTAGAATAAGTACATCATCACAATTTTGGTTATCGCGCTAGTCGTAGCCAATATTATTAAAGGCCATCCTTGGGCGAATCCCATGGATAGGGCAAAGGCGAGAGTCGAAAGATCCATTAGGAAAATGAACTGACTCATTTTCAAATTGACGGCGCCAGTCTCTCCTGCTTTTAAAATGAGTTTTGCTTGATGAAAGTAACCTTGCGCAATAAAAGCAGAAACCACCAAGATAATTATTGTCGAGATGTTTTTTCCATGATCGGTGTGGACGTCTGCGAGCACTAAACCAATTAGACTTACGATTAGTGACAGTAAGGTCAGAATAAACACGGATAATGTTAAAAGGGATTTTCGATCTTTCCATATCTCCCAAATAATCAAAAATACGAGTAAAGCGGCAATCAAGCGTGGCCAAACAATATAGTGATTAAACGGTGCGATAGAATAACCATATATAAAGAATGCTAAGTAGGCAAAGAAACTGACACTAAATTGGTTCACAGATAACAGCGCTGTATGCCCGTTATTGCCAAGAACTTGCAGCTTTCGCTTATAAATAGTTTTTAGCTGAGCATAGATACCCAGCAAGCTAATAAAAATAAATAGGGTGTTTATCGTGCCAAAAATATTGTAGTAAGCCATTAGTTGCTTTAATTGTTGATTATTGTCGACAATTATAAGCACTTTCTTGTGGTTTTAATATTTTATCTGGTTATTTCTGTTATTATTGTCGACAATGGGGGTTAGAATATATTCCACTTCTTCTTTAATGTCGCTAAGGTGCCATTATTGACCAGTACATTGAACGCTTGGCGATATTTATTAACGAGAGCATCATCTGTTGTTAAGCTAAAAGCAATACTGAGATTATTATTTAACTCGGTCGCTTCGTTAAGTTTGATCAATTGATTAAAGTCGAGGTTAAGACGTTTAGCCCGCGTTTTAACAGTAAGCTCGGTAGCTACAAGCATGTCGACCCTGCCATTAAAAAGCATTTGCATATTTTGAGCTTCTTTAATCAAAATATGCACGTTTGGAAATCCTTTCTGCGCTAAATAATCAGCAACATTAGAGCGCCTTGATGCAGCAATGGAGTATTGCTTTAATTGTTCTAGATTATTGATGCTTTTGGGAAAGCGATTCTTTAGTGCCCAAAAATAAAGTTTTTCTTCGGTTAAATTACCTATCCATTTGAATTTGGATAACCGCTCTGGTGTTTGGGCCATAGAAAAAATCATCACATTCGGCTCGGTTAAAGCAATTTGGTAGGCTCTCGCCCATGACATCACCTCAATATTAGCCGTTTCATTTAGTTGTTCGAACATGGCATTGACGACATCAATAGAAAAACCGCTTAGGTGGCCACCTAAGGTTTGCATTTGATAGGGCTCTAAAACTTCAGTGACAACGGTAATTGATGCTTTACTGAAACAGTTTGCGCTTAACGTAAGGTAAAGTATGGCGGCGAGCAGATATTTTGAACATGAATTTAACATCGAATATCTTGCCTTCCTTTATTTCAATTGGTACAAGTGTCGTATGAACTATCGGCAATTATAACAAATTTAAAACAAGCGACCATCTATTTAATGGCGTCTTTATGAGTTTTGATAATGCGCATTTTTTTAGAGAATTTGATATCTATTTTATCATAAAAATCAACTGCTTTGCTGAAGATATTATACTGTCATCGAGTTCATGAATATCAGCGCTGGTCTTTTCAATGAAAACGTTTTCTAACCATGTCTGTAAGTCTAATACCAAGGAGTAAACGATTTGTTTAGCAAAACCTTGTTCAAGTAGTTCGGGAGATTGTTTTAATGACGACACCAATTGCCCGAGCACGGTTGAGATATCAATAAATTCGTCAATAAAAAAGACCACATTAGCAAACTCTTGTATGTCTGCAAGTGCCAAAAGCATATACTTTGAGCCTTCGTTATTTACTTGTCTTGCTAGCTCTATGTGTGATACGCACTCATCGATAATGTCTTTTAAATTATCGATATCATCGGTATTTGTGACGCCTAACTTGGAATACTCTAGCGCTGAAATTTTAGTACGAGTATGATGAACTGGCATAACGCCCATTGGCTCATCATCACAAAAGAATAATTCATCGTCGTATATTTCCTTATGTTGCTCGCTTCTCAAGCTTTCTGAAAACAAGGCCATATTGGACAGCTCTTGCTGAGTCAATACATTTGTTTGTTGCTTAACGTTATTACTAACCTGCTTATACTCTTTGTTATGTAGAAACTCATTGAGAAACTCTCTAAATGAGTGAGTTGTTTTTGATAAACGTAAGAGTAAATTTTTTAAAAAGGTTAAATCCATCTGTACAGATAGGTAGCCTATAACATTTCCTCGTTGATTTACGATCGGATTTATTTTCCATTCAACATGATACTCACTGCCATCTTTTCGATAATTTACTGTAGCGCCAATAAAGGAATTACCAGCGCCTAGACACTCGCGTAGTCGATTAATTATATGCGGGTTGGTTTTATCGCCCTGCAGGATTTTAGGGGTTTTACCCAGCAACTCTTCTAAGCTATAACCAGTTAACTGGCAAAACTTAGGGTTAGCATATTGAATTTTGGGGGAGCTTATAGTGGCAGAAGTGATAATCACAGCGTCAAAGCTATCACGAAATAACAATTCAGCGTTTTTCACTATCGGGTGATGAGGTGTGTCAATGTTATCGTGCTCACTAATTTCTATCATCGGGAAATAAGCTTTTCACTTTAATTTCAATGTTATTGGTTAGTATAGACAAGGATTTGAACAAGGGAGAAATTAAGATAAGTAAAGCCCGATAAGTTGCTTTAATAGTTATCGGGCGATAACGTTTTACACGCCTTCGTCTGCTTAGGCTTGGGTAACAAAATCTAAAATGCCAAGCGCAGCTTTACGTCCTTGATCAATAGCGGTAACGACAAGATCTGAACCTAAGACCATATCACCACCAGCAAAGACATTGTTTTTACTGGTTTGAAGAGCAAAGTTAGATTGCTCTGATGCAATAACTCGTCCTTTAGCGTCTATTTCAACTCCCGCGTCAATCATCCATTTTGGGGGGCTCGGTAAAAATCCAAACGCGATAACGACTGCATCGGCAGGCATAATAAACTCAGAGTCAGGGATAACTTCAGGGTTTCTTCTGCCATTTACATCGGCATCGCCTAATGTAGTTTTGACAAATTTTACACCAACCGTCTTGCCACTATCATCAACAGCGATGTCGAGAGGTTGTAAGTTAAATTCAAAATTTACTCCTTCCTCTTTAGCGTTTTGCACTTCTCTTGGTGAGCCAGGCATATTGGCTTCATCACGACGATAAGCACAAGTGACATGTGCGGCTTGTTGACGAATTGAGGTTCTAACACAATCCATCGCGGTATCGCCGCCGCCGAGTACAATGACGTTTCTACCTTCAAAATTGACATAGGGTTTGGCATTGTCGGTTATGCCCATTAACTGTTGGGTGTTACCGATAAGAAAGTCTAAGGCGTTGTATACGCCTGGGGCATTTTCATGTTCAAACCCTCCCGTCATATCTTGATAGGTTCCCATTGCTAAAAAAACCGCATCAAAGTCTTGGCTTAACTTATCAAAGCTAATATCTTGACCAACATTGATATTTAAACGGAACTCGATGCCCATACCTTCGAAAATAGCTCTTCGGCGTTTAATCACCTCTTTTTCGAGCTTAAATGACGGAATGCCAAAAGTTAATAGACCACCAATTTCAGCATGTTTGTCGAATACAACAGCATCAACACCATGACGAGTTAACACGTCCGCACATGCTAAGCCGGCAGGTCCTGCACCGATAATTGCGACGCGTTTACCCAACTTAGTCACTTGTGAAAGATCCGGTGTCCAACCTTGGGCAAAAGCGGTATCGGTAATGTATTTTTCGATATTGCCTATGGTGACCGCGCCGAATTCATCATTTAAGGTGCAGGCCGATTCGCATAGTCTATCCTGAGGGCAGACACGACCGCACATTTCAGGCAAGCTATTGGTTTGATGACATAGCTCTGCTGCCTCGAATATTTTACCTTCAGTGACTAATTCTAGCCACTGAGGGATGTAATTGTGTACCGGGCATTTCCATTCACAATAGGGGTTACCACAATCAAGGCAACGATCGGCTTGCCCAGTACTTTGGACATTACTCATCGGTTGATATATTTCAACAAACTCAATTTTTCGCGTATCAATCGGCTTCTTTGGCGGATCAATACGTTCGACATCGATAAATTGATAAACATTCTTACTCATTGTTTACATCCTCAATTCGCATTCAATTTTACTATTGTGCTTGAACGCGAAGTTCAGCAGATGAACGACTACGATGACCTAACAAGGTTTTAACATCAGTCGCTGTTGGTTTGACCAGCTTAAATTTACTGGCGTACTCATCGAAATTGGCGAGAATATGTTGAGCTCTTAAACTGCCAGTTTCTTCAAAGTGTTGATTAATGATCCCGCGCAGATGCTCTTGATGTATGACCAGCTCAGTTATATCGATACTTTCGATAGACGAGTTGTTGAGTCGTACCTCGAGATCATCAGATTCATCAAGTATGTAAGCAAAACCGCCAGTCATGCCTGCACCTACGTTAACACCAACTTGCCCTAAGATAGTTACAATACCACCGGTCATGTACTCGCAGGCATGATCGCCTGTACCTTCAACGACTGCATGACACCCAGAGTTTCTTACCGCAAAGCGTTCACCTGCTCGACCACTGGCAAACAGTTTTCCGCCGGTCGCGCCGTACAAACAAGTATTGCCAATTATCATGGTGTGATGGCTTTGATAAGCAACGCCTTTTGGTGGCATGATGGTAATTTTTCCGCCCGTCATTCCTTTACCGACGTAGTCATTGGCATCACCAGTTAAGGTTAGCTCTAAACCACCAGCATTCCATACACCAAAGCTTTGGCCAGCGGTGCCTGAAAAGTTCATTTTGATAGGTGAGCTACTCATGCCTTGGTCTCCATGATGACGAGCAATTTCACCTGATAATGCCGCCCCGACGGAGCGGTCAGTGTTGTGAATACTAAAACGATAACTGCCACCAGTGCTGTGTAATACTGCCTCTTGTGCAGCCGACAACATTTTCTGATTCAGTTCACCTTGATCGAAAGGGTGATTGTTTTCTGTTTGATAAAGCGCTGTATCATCACCTGCGATAACAGGGGCAATAATCGGGGATAAATCAAGTTTTTGCTGTTTTGCGCTGATCCCTGCAAGCGGCTCTAATAAATCGGTACGACCAATTAAGTCGGTTAAACTTTTAACACCGAGTTGAGCTAATATCTCCCTGACGTCATGCGCAATAAATTTAAAATAATTCATGACTTGATCAGGCAGACCTTTGAAAAACTTCTCTCTTAATACTTCGTCTTGAGTTGCGACACCTGTAGCGCAATTATTTAGGTGGCAAATACGTAAAAACTTGCAGCCTAAAGTTACCATTGGAGCGGTACCAAAACCGAAGCTTTCTGCCCCTAAAATGGCCGCTTTGACAATATCCAACCCGGTTTTTAAGCCACCATCAACTTGCAGACGGACTTTATGACGCAGACCATTTTCTACTAGCGATTGATGAGCTTCAGCTAAACCAAGCTCCCATGGGCATCCAGCGTATTTAACTGATGTTAGCGGGCTCGCGCCCGTTCCGCCGTCATAACCTGAGATAGTGATAAAATCAGCATATGCTTTTGCAACACCAGAAGCGATAGTGCCAACGCCTGGCCCAGAAACCAGTTTTACTGATATTACCGCAGTTGGATTAATTTGTTTTAAATCGAAGATAAGCTGGGCTAAATCCTCGATTGAATAAATATCATGATGAGGTGGTGGCGAAATTAAGGTCACCCCTGGTACTGAGAATCTTAATTTTGCTATCAGGGGGGTTACTTTATCGCCAGGTAACTGCCCACCTTCGCCGGGCTTAGCGCCTTGAGCTACTTTAATTTGCAATACGTCGGCATTGACTAAGTAGTGGGGGGTTACACCAAATCGACCCGAAGCGATTTGCTTAATTCGAGAGTTTTTGACGGTACCGAAACGACGCTCGTCTTCTCCGCCTTCACCTGAATTCGAAAAACCGCCCAACCGGTTCATGGCAATGGCTAGGGCTTCATGAGCTTCTGGGCTTAATGCGCCGATAGACATTGCCGCACTATCAAATCGCTTAAACAATTCGCTATCGGACTCTACGTTATCAATTGAAATCGGTTGCGTGTCAGACTTTAGTTTCAGTAAATCGCGAAGTGCAGCGATAGGACGGTTATTTACCTCATTGGCAAACACGCGATAGTCACTATACGCTCCAGAGCGCACCGCTTTTTGAAGGCTTGTTACGACATCAGGATTGTACGCGTGGTATTCGCCACCATGGACATATTTTAGTAAACCACCATGATTAAGTTTCTGATGAGGCAAATAGGCTTTACGCGCTAAGTTAATATTGTCTTGCTCAATATCTTCAAAGTCTGCGCCTTGAATACGGCTAGGAATATCAGGAAAACACAATTGCATGATATTTTGGTGTAAGCCGATAACTTCAAATAGGCCTGCACAACGGTAACTGGCAATTGTTGAAATCCCCATTTTTGACAATATTTTCAGCAAACCTTTATTAATACCATTTCGATAATTTAATACCGCTTGTCGTGCTGTTAAGTTAATTTGGCCTTGCTCTACTAATTGTTCAACAGTCTCGTAGGCAAGATAAGGATAAACAGCGGTTGCTCCTAAACCAAATAAAACTGCAAATTGATGTGAATCCCGTGCAGAAGCAGTTTCAACAATAATGTTAGAATCACAACGCAGACGGTTGTTGACTAAATGTTGTTGGACGGCACCAACCGCCATCGCTGCTGGAATCGTTAGTAATCCCTTGTCGATATTACGATCAGATAAGACCAGTATGACGGTATTTCTATCTTTAATGCTTGTTTCTGCTTCTTGGCATAAATTTATGATCGCCTGCTTTAGTCCAACATCTGCTTGATAATGTAGACTTAGTGTTTCACTTCGGTAATGCTCAGGATCGAGCTCTCTGAGCTGCTTCAGCCCGGTATACATTAATATCGGTGTTTCAAAAAGAATGCGATCAGCATGCCCGGTCGTTTCATTGAATACGTTATGCTCCCGGCCGATACAAGTGCCAAGTGACATAACATATCGTTCACGCAAAGGGTCTATTGGGGGGTTGGTGACTTGTGCAAATTGTTGTCTGAAATAGTCATATAAGGTTCTGGGCTGGCTTGATAATACTGCCATCGGCGTATCATCACCCATCGAGCCCGTCGCTTCTTGGCCATTTTCAGCCATGGTTTTGATGACTTGCTGTATTTCTTCATAGCTATAGTTAAATAGTTTGTGATACTGAGCAATGGCGTTATCGTCAAAAATTCTCTGGCCGATAAGCTCAGCATCAAGCTGCTCAAATGGCACTAATCGACGTATATTATTGTTAAGCCATTCGCGATAAGGATGACGTATTTTAAGATCATTATCGATATCGCACGAGTGAAATACTTTTCCTGTATAGGTATCTATGGCAAGCATTTCCCCTGGGCCAACTCGACCTTTTTCTACAACTTCATCTTCGCCATAATCCCAAATACCAACTTCTGAGGCCAAAGTGATAAAACCATCTCGGGTGATAACGTAGCGAGCAGGGCGCAAGCCATTGCGATCTAAGTTACACGCTACGTGTCGACCGTTGGTCATGACAACACCAGCGGGGCCGTCCCATGGTTCCATATGCATTGAGTTAAACTCGTAAAAGGCTTTTAAGTCATCATCCATTAACGGACTATTTTGCCATGCCGGCGGCATTAGCAAGCGCATCGCGCGAAATAAGTCCATGCCTCCAGCTAAGAATAGCTCGAGCATATTATCGAGCGACGATGAATCAGATCCAGACTCATTAACGAAAGGTGCTGCGTCTTGCAAATCTGGTAACAGTGGTGATTTAAAACGATAAGTACGAGCTCTGCTCCATTGACGGTTTCCTTTAATGGTATTGATTTCACCGTTGTGCGCCAAGTAACGAAATGGTTGTGCAAGATGCCATTGGGGAGAAGTATTCGTTGAAAAACGTTGATGAAAAACACAGATCGCGGTTTGCATACGAATATCCGCCAAATCTAAATAAAAGTTTGGCAGATCCACCGGCATCATCAACCCTTTGTATATCGTTACTAAACAGGAAAGTGATGCGACATAGAACCGTGGGTCGTCAATACGTTTTTCTGCTCGACGTCTTGCCATATATAGACGACGCTCTAAATCTTTATTTCGCCAACCTGGAGGAGCATCGACAAAGACTTGCTCTATTTTGGGTAAGTTTGCTTGGGCAATCGGCCCTAAAATGGTTTGGTTAATCGGAACATCGCGCCAGCCGATCAGCGTTAGCGTTTCATTAGCAAGTTCTTCTTCTAGTATTTTTTTGCTTAACGTGGCTAGTGCTGGATCAGGATTGAGGAAAATCATGCCGACGGCATATTTTTTACCTAAGTTCCACTGGTTTTCTTGCGCAATCGCTCGGAAAAATGAATCGGGCTTTTGCATAAGTAAGCCACAACCATCACCTGTTTTACCATCGGCGGCAATACCACCGCGGTGTTGCATTCTATCTAAGGCTGAAATTGCTGTTTTTACCAGCTTATGACTGGTTTCACCTTGCTGGTGTGCAATTAAACCGAAACCACAGTTGTCTTTTTGATAATTATGATCATAAAGCTGCATTGATGCTCTCCAAGTAACTAGGCCACATAATTGAAAGAATAAATCCATGCTTTTAGTGCATAAATAATCTATTTTCAGGCCAAGAGGAACAATCAACTCTAACGACATATCTGATAAAGGTCAATCAAAATAGAGTATTTGCTCGTAATAAAATTACATTTTTTTTGCGTGTTAAAATGTCTGTAATGGGAATGCGCCCATATAATAAGCTATTCTTCTTAAAATATAGGGTGATTTAAGC
The DNA here is from genome assembly GCF_053485795.1 of Thalassotalea ganghwensis. Lineage (NCBI taxonomy): Bacteria > Pseudomonadati > Pseudomonadota > Gammaproteobacteria > Alteromonadales > Colwelliaceae > Thalassotalea > Thalassotalea ganghwensis. Next base: position 14,992 of record NZ_JBQRUM010000010.1, on the reverse strand, counting down.
CTAATACACGACTTATATCAAATGATTTCTTGTAATTAATTTACATTATGTTGAGTATAGTTAAAATTTATGAGTAAAAGTTACATTCAATTTTTATTCATCTTTGTTGAAGAGGAGGGATAATATGTTTAATTAAAAAAGGCCGATAATGATCGGCCTTTACACTAGTTACATTGTATCGGGCTAGGGTTGATAACCACCAGCGATCCCTTTAGTAGCGACGCTAACGGCATCATGAGCATGAAGAGATTCTAAGTGATTTATTTTAAGCCAAAAATCTTCGAAATCATGATTAATTAGCATGATGTGTTGCAGTCGTCTGGCAGCATCTTCACAGAACATTAGGTTTTGACCATTTAAACGAGCAAACTCTTGCTCGTCTTCACGTTTAACTGCTGCTTGGACCGGAGTTTGTAATGCAGCTTCTATTGCGTCAATAATGTCAGTAATGGGTAGCTCATTCACGTTTTTTGCGAGCATCACCTTGACCTCTGCTACTGAACGCTGACTGTGAGGGGTTGCAACTATACCATCTGTAGTACCAAGCCATTCGTGGACATCACTTAGGTTCACAGTATCTTGTTCAGTAAACTTTTCCTTGAAAGCTTGTTGAATGAGTTGGCGAGCCAGTGCAGCAGAGCAAGGGCAAGTCGATGAATAACGAACATCAACGGATAATTCAATGTTTAAGAGCCCTTTGTTTAGGCGACCTGTTATAGTGACCGGATAGGCTTTCCAGCCTTGTTTACCACTAATTAACGATTTTCTGCGCAAATGATAATCAAATGTAAATTTGACCATAGCGTTGTCACTTAAATCTTGGTGTGAGCTAATAAAGTTATCAAGCAAACTTACTAAGCTGTCATAATTGAGCACTGAGCTGGTAGATAATTCGTCTAATAATAAATATAGACGAGACATATGAATGCCTTTGGCTTGTGGTTCTTTTAAATTCACAAATGCGTCAACATAAGCTGAAACCATGCGCTCTGATTCGCCTTTTGCTGCAAGCATAATTGGCATTTCGATATTGCTCATACCTACCCAATCTAAGGTGCCTTCAGTTTGCGCTGTGGTATGATTAGCGATATCTGGCATTAATGTTGACATTATTACTCCACTCTAAAGTTGGCGCGACATCATTTCAATAACTAAAAGTTGATGTTTGCCTACCGTATAACTTGATATTGAGGACTTTACGTAGCTAGCTTGAAAACGGATTACAGAAAAGTCTCTTCAGGGTCTATTTTTAAGGGCGTGTATTTTGAATGAAAAGTGCTCGAAAATCAATATTTCTAAGGTCTGCAAATAAAGTTGTTAATCTTTGCTTTACCTCCGGGGCTAATGACATCTAAAATGACTTTGTTACAACGAAGTATAAGATAAAGGAATAGGGGAAAGTTTTGAGCGAAAATAATCAGTTAGATATTAGCTTATTGCAAGGGTACTTAGATAACCTAGGTAAGGATGTTGTTCAACAGATGCTTGACTTATATAAACAGCAATCTGTTGTTTATCTTCAAGATATTGATTCCGCTTTGCAAGAAGAGTCTCAGGTTAACTGGCAAGAGTCCTGTCACAAAATGAAAGGAGCGACAGGTAGTGTTGGTTTGATTGCGGTTCATCGTCATTTAGTAGAAATTGAAAAATCTACTGCTCCATGGTCTGAAAAAACGCTGGCGTTAAAGGAACTGAAAGCGTTAAATGAGCAGGCTAAAAACGAATTTACGCAATGGTTAGTGCAGCAATAAAAAAAGCCGCAAATTTTGCGGCTTTTTTAGTAAATTCTCTGATCAGTAATGTAAAATCGTAACGATTAACGGTTGCGCATTGTTTACTAAACTAGCTATCTACAGAGCCAATGAAACGATAGCCTTCACCGTGAATTGTATTAATAAGCTCTGGCGAGTCAGCAACAGATTCAAAATGTTTGCGTAAACGACGAATAGTGACATCTACGGTTCTATCATTAGAGCGTAAATCTCGCCCGGTCATTTCTTTAATTAGTTGTTGACGAGTAACAATTTGACCAGCATTGGCAATCAGTAAGCGCAATGCACGATACTCACCACGTGGAATTGATATAACTTGTCCATCAGGTGCGGTCATTTTACGAGAGTTGCCATCCAGTACCCAGCCATTAAACTTAACAATAGCATCATCTTTTTCATTAGCGCCGCTATTGATACGATTGAGGATGTTTCTCGCTCTAATCGTTAGTTCTCGAGGATTAAAAGGTTTTGTTAGGTAATCATCTGCACCGATTTCTAAGCCAAGGATTTTGTCAATATCACTGTCTCGGCCCGTTAAAAAGATTAAGCCTAGCTCGCTATTGTTGGTGAGCTCTCGAGCCAAAAGAAGTCCGTTTTTACCAGGTAAATTGATATCCATAATCACTAGATTTATCGCATTGTTTTGCAATTGTTGATCCATGCTAGCACCATCAATTGCCTCAGATACGTTATAGCCTTCAGCTTCAAACAAATTGCGTAGGTTAAAACGTGTTACATCTTCGTCTTCTACGATCAGTATGTGAGGTTTCTGCATGTCAGATTATCCAATATTTCTGTTTTGATATTAATAACGTCCTAATTCTTTATACACAACAACTAAAAGGCCGATTATTTTTTGTTTACATTTGTTAATATAAGATGTTGTTATGTTATATATCAAGAAAATAAAGCGTTTTTATCAAATTTTTACGACTTTCGCCTATTTTATTCGCTAAATGCTATGACTTCCAGAGCTAAGCGGAAATTTAATTTCAAATTTTGTTCCAATATTCTGCTTACTTTCTATTTCTATATTGCCACCGAGCGCCTGAGTCACCAAGTTATAGACAAGGTGCAGCCCTAAACCACTACCGCCGGAGCCTCTTTTCGTGGTGGTAAAAGGTTCAAAGATCTTATTTCTGATCGCTTTATCTATGCCTTTGCCATCATCCTGGTAATTAATGTTCACGATATTCTCTATAAGTTCGACATCAATAGTAATCACACCAGTCTCTCTGCCTTCAAAGGCATGAAGCATCGAATTTAGAATTAAGTTAATCAATATTTGGTTGATTGGCCCAGGCTTGCTCCAGATAAGCAGATTTTCCGGGCAATGTACGTTAATTTGATAAGGACTATTTTTGATTTGAGGCGCTAAGGTAAGCAGTACTTCATTAACCAACTCATTCATATCAAATTGTCTAATGTCTTCACTGCTTTGGTCGACTGCGACTTTTTTAAAACTTGAGATTAATTCAGCAGCACGTTTTAGATTTCGATAAATAATACCAACGTTTTCTTGTCCTTCGTTGAAAAACTTTTTCAACTGGCTAGATCTCAGAGTTTTATTATCGAAATGCTCCTTCATTTCATTTAGCCTATCAGCGAGCAGTGTTGATGCTGTTACGCCCAAGCCAATAGGGGTGTTAACCTCATGAGCTACACCCGCAACCATATCACCTAAAGAGGCCATCTTGCCACTTTCAACCAGCTGGTCTTGAAATTGATGTAGCTTTTCTAATGTAGAGAGTAGTTCTTGGTTGGACTCTTTTAATGCTGCTGTTCTGTTGGTAATTTTTTGTTCGAGTTCTTGGTTGCGTTTTTCACTTTGCTCCTCCGCTTGTTGTAGCTTAGCGATATGCTTTTCTAAGCGATTGAGCAAGGTGTTTAGGTTTCGCGCAATTACATCGGCTTCTTGATAGGCCATTACCGGCAAGCGTTTAGTGAAATTTTTACTTTTCGATATCTCTTGAATATGAGCCGTTATCAGCTTTAGTGGTGAACTTATTTGAACTTCTAATCGACTGAGCACCACCCAAATGACAATAAACATGAGCATAAAAATAATCGAAATGGTGATCAGAAGTTGGTTATTCTGGCTTAAGCCTGAATATCTGTTTGCTTGCAGATAAATATTACCAACTTTTTCTTTGTTGCTATTTAGAATAGGCAAAAATACTTCAGCATAATTATCGGTGATACGAGGAGATGCTAGTTTAATTCGCTCTTCTGTTGTTAATTGGACTTCAGGTATTGAATTATTAAAGTTAAAGGTACCTTCATGTTCATAACTTAAATATAGTGTTTCAACTTTATCTTTGGGGCTATATGTGTAGATATCGACAACGCGAATCAATCTTAATGGTGAAAGTTGCTCGAGCTTTTCGTAAAGGTCACTTTTTAATTTTAGATCACTTTGGGTCGTTTCAACGAGATAAGGGCTACTTAAAATTGAAATGTACTGAGCCCAGTACATTAAATTTCGCTCTGTTTGACGATCGCTATCATCAATGAATGTTTTACTGATATAGAGGGAAGATAAGATAAAGAAAAAGAAGATGACACCCATGACTAACGCCAAAAGAATGCGCTTTAACGATTTTACGTTGGTCACTGTCATCATTATGTCAATCTGATCCGCAAGTGAATAAATGCTCTTGTATTGATAATTGTAGAATTTGGCCAAGATTGCAATACATGAGTTGGCTTTTAATCATTTATTTATGCGCTCTATAAACCGTAAAGCCATTCTGCTGGCAAATACTTTCAATCGCTTTAAAGTGATTCTCCATCAGTGGGCGATATTGTAAAAAGCTATTGGCAACCAGTAATAAACTGCCGTTCGTTGCAATGTGATGGTGAATACCACTTAAAAATTGCTCTGTCGCCTGATAGTTTGTTTTGATGCCTTGATGAAAAGGAGGGTTAGATACCACATGCTGATAGGTTTTATCGATATGAGATAGACTGTCAGTAGCAAAAACATCACCGCTCAAATGGTTTAACGCTAAGGTTTTTTTCGCCGATGCCAATGCCATGGCGCTAACATCAGTTAATGACACGGTAACGTCTTGGTACTTTTTTGCAAGTAATGTCGCGATAACTCCCGCGCCACAGCCAAAATCCAAACATGACCCTGACAGATCATCCGGTAGGTGATTAAGTAGTACTTTAGTGCCAATATCGAGCTTGTTTTGACTAAAAACGCCAGGCAACGCAGCAACCGTTATTGATGTATTACCGATATCTAATGGATAGAAAGTAAACCAGTCATCAACAGAAAACGAAGTATCGGTATTTTTTAATGATACATCAAACAAAATACAGTGTCTGGCAGCGTCGATCTTTTCACAATAATTCAATAGCGATTTGGCTTGCTTGGCTAGTGATTTAATGCCGCCATTGTTTTCACCGACGATTAAAACTCTTGAATCGGGCGTGATATTTCTATTAATCATTGCCAAGGTGTAACGTAATTCTTGTTTGCTTTTAGGGAAGTAAATGATCACCAAATCGTGAATTTTTTCTGATTGATAATAATGACTAAATTGACAATCTGCGTCGTCATTAGCTAATGATAAATGGGCACGGTGTTGGGCAAAATTATTATCAAAAAAACTTAGCTGACAACTTGGGTTAATGGTTTGTAAGTGTTTTGCGAAATCATCGCTGGGCATATTGACCAATAAGGGTGCCTGGGCACTGAGAAAATCTTCGTTGCGCATCAGCAACTGACATATATTTGTTAAGTACATACGTGTTGATACGCCCTGTGCCTAAGCCAAAAAATTTTCGATATTGTACTTGAACAACCCCTTGTTGACCAAAAAAAGTGTCTTCGCTTTGATAAAAATAGTTCAATTTGACAATAGCGGCTCTATTTCTAAGCCGTTTGCGTTTTGATGAGTTGTGGGCTGAAGTCAGGTAATTAGGGGAATTGTTGAGGGGGTAAATGTCGAAAAAATTGTTGATGATATTGCTTCTGGTTAGAATAAATGTTCTAATAGCGTCGTCCCTTATTCCAGTTATTCGATTTATAGCGTTTATTCAAAGCAAAATCGAATAACTAAAAGGGCCAGAAGAGGAGCGTTAACTAGGTAGCTAACTGGAAGAGATCAAACTCTGATGAAAGTTAGTGATGGAGATTAACGCCGAGGCGATTACTTTTTTGGTGAAGTAATTGTCGGTTGTTTAGGTTGAATCCTAGCAATTGTCACCTGTGCTTAACATATAGTTAAGTGAACGTTATGGTGGAGAGCTTCTGGCCTTTGCGAGTTGCTCCCCATGTCTAGGGCTGTAGCTATCGCAAATGCCTATAAGTTCTCCGAACGAAATGAGTTCGAGAGACATGAATCAATCAACGTCATCTATAAATGAATATCAAGTCTGGACAGCGTTAGTTACGCCGCTGCACCCTGATGGTACCGTCGACTTTGATAGCCTGCGCGAAAATGCCTTGCTTCAGAACAAAGTCGGCAATGGTATATTGTTGTTGGGTAGCACTGGTGAGGGGTTAGCGTTAAGTCAGGCTGAACACAAAGCTATTGTCGATTTTGTCTGTCAATTGGCGTTAACTTCTCCGATAATGGTTGCTGTAGGCGGCTATCAACTCAGTGAGCAAATCGCCTGGATAAATTATTGCAATAGCCTCTCTATCAATGGTTATCTTTTAGGTACACCTATTTACGCTAAACCAGGTCCTGCTGGGCAAACTCAGTGGTTTAAAGCGTTACTCGATCAAGCTAAGTTCCCATGCATGCTATACAACGTGCCATCGCGCAGCGGTGTTGGCCTATCTGTGACAACTTTAGAGCAGCTTAAAGATCATCCCAATTGTTGGGCATTGAAAGAAGCCAGCGGTGACTTAACAACATTTCTAGCGTTTAAACAACGCTGCCCGAATGTTCGTTTATATAGTGGCGAAGATGCAATGATGCCCTATTTAGCAGGTGCAGGAGTATGCGGTTTAGTATCGGTGTCGAGTAATGTTTGGCCTGAAGCTGCAAAACGCTATGTAGAGCTTGCCATCGCTGGTCAACCGCAAGGATTATTTCCATTATGGCAAAACGCCGTTGATGCGCTATTTCAAGTTGCTAGTCCGATACCTGTTAAGGTTTTGATGGCGAGTAAAGGAATGATTGCTCATTCAACTCTGCGTCCCCCTCTTACAGAACAAGAATTGGCTGCCAATGATGGTTTAGCCGAACAAGACAATCTTATTTCTCAATGGCTGCAACGTCAGTCTCAAGCATTATCTGGAGCAAATTAATTATGAATTGGCAAGAAGTTTTAGATCAATTAGAAGCAGGTACTATTCGCGCGGCAAATCAGGATCAACACGGTAACTGGCAGGCAAATGTAGAAGTCAAAGAAGCGATATTAGCCGCTTTTAAAGCCGGTGAAAATGAAGAGTTTGATGGTATCTATCAAGGGTTTGTTGATAAGCATAATTTACCAGCACGGGCGTTCACTCGCGATGATGCCGTGCGTTTAGTGCCCGGCGGTTCTTCTGTTCGTCGAGGTGCTCATGTCGCTCGAGGTGTCATTATTATGCCACCAGCCTATATTAATGTTGGCGCGTTCGTTGACACTGGTACCATGGTTGACAGTCATGCGTTGATCGGTTCTTGCGCGCAAATCGGTAAAAATGTCCACGTATCTGCTGCCGTACAAATTGGTGGCGTACTTGAACCTATTGGCGCAAGCCCTGTGATTATTGAAGACGATGCTTTTTTGAGTGCGGGGGTAGTCATCGTTGAAGGTATCGTTGTTAAGAAAGGTGCCGTGTTAGCACCTGGCGTATTTTTATCTGCGTCGGTACCGGTTTATGACTGTGTAAACCAAGTCATGTTAGAAAAAGGTGCGGATATCCCTGAGCGTGCAGTGGTTGTGCCTGGTACTCGTCCTGTCGCGGGTGACTGGGCAAAGGCACAAGGCTTAAATATGGCTTGTGCCTTGATTGTTAAATATCGCGATGAAAAAAGCGATGCATCGTTAGCCTTAGAATCTGTTTTACGTTAAGGCAATGTGATGAAAAATACCTGTTTAACTGAACCTTGGTTGCCGCCTCAATTATCTTCGCTCTTTGAGCAGCACGTTTCAGCCAATAAAGATGAAATGGCTTATTTTGCTTATGATTTAGATGCATTGAAACATCACCTTAGTGATTTGCAAGATCAACAAATTATAAAGTTATGGTATGCGGTTAAGGCCAATCCATTATCACGGGTCATTCAATGCTTAGATCAGGCAAGTTTTAACTTTGATGTCGCAAGCTCGGGTGAACTTGAACAGGTACTTGCTCAGGGGGTTACACCTGAACGCATTTTAAACACTGGGCCTGCCAAGTCACGCCAGCAATTACAGGAATTTTTAGAAAAAGGCGTTAATATTTTTGTCGTTGAAAGCTTGAACCAATTAACTTGGTTAAATGAGTTAGCTCAACAATTAGGTAAATGCCCCAAAGTGTTGCTGCGCGTACAATTACAATGGCAGGAGGGCGAAAAAAACCCATTAGGTGGAAATACCTTAACGCCATTTGGGTTGTCGGTAGCACAGTGGCAGTCGATTCAGGTATCAGAATTTACCGGCTTAGATATATGTGGTCTGCATATTTTTCAATGGGGCAATATGCTCAGCAATGAAAAAATGTACCAACTATGGCAGCAAATGGTGCCGCCACTACTGGCAATGGCTTCAAGTATTGGCATGCAGGTAAAAATACTCGATCTTGGTGGTGGCCTTGGTATTGATTATTTGGAGCAAGGACAAAAGCTATCTTGGCGACAAATTATTGATGATCTGGCAACTATCAAAGCTCAAGCTGGTGCAGAAGAGTTGTGGTTAGAACTCGGGCGTTTTGCCGTTGCTCAATGTGGCTATTATGTCGCAGAAGTGATTGATCGAAAAACCAACTACCAACAAGAGCAATTGGTCATGTCGGCGGGTATTAATCATCTGCTTCGCCCTGCAATAACTGAGCAGCCTTTTCCAGTGCGTCTAGCGCGACACTCTCAAGCTGAATTCGTCCCGTTCGATATTCATGGCCCTTTGTGCACTAGCATGGACAAACTTGGCCATTTGGCGCTACCTAGTGACGTTAATGTTGGTGATAAACTCGTGTTCGGTTACGCGGGAGCCTATGGCTTCACTGAGAGTATGCCGTTCTTTTTATGTCATCAAATTGCAGCTGAATATGTTATTGAAAACCAGCGACTGGTAGAGGTCCGTTCTGCTCGGCCTGCAGCTTGGTATTTAGCGTAAAGTTCTATTGTTGTGAGTATGAAAAATGAGTAATTTTACCAAAGAAGTTATGCATGTTGGCGAGATGGCCAGTGGCGCAAAATTAACCGTACCTGTATATCGCTTAAAAGGACACGGCAATGCGCCGAGTGTTTATATTCAAGCAAACATGCATGGAGCAGAAGTACAAGGCAACGCGGTTATTTTTCAATTGTTAGAGCTGCTTAAAGACACTAAACCGTTGGGCGACATTACTTTAGTGCCTTATGCAAACCCCGTTGGCTGTAATCATAAAAATGGTGAATACACACTGGGCCGATTTGATCCTATTACAGGGGTGAATTGGAATCGGATGTATCATTTCGATGCGTCATTGATTAAACCATTTGTGCGCGAAAGTATTGGTAAAGACAATGAAACTATCGAAAACAATTTCAAGCAGTTAATGATCGAAACCATTGATAGGAAGCTAGAGCACAATGCGTTTGGTTTGACGACAGGACAACGCATTGCCTATCAATTACAACGTTTGGCACATCAAGCGGACTTAGTGTTAGATTTACATACAGGACCTATATCGAGCAAGCACTTATATTGCCCTGAATATGCAAAAGACAGTGCCAGATTTTTTGATATTGAACATACCCTGTTGATCCCTAATCAGTTTGATGGTGCACTTGATGAAGCGACATTTTGTCCATGGTGGCATTTACAAGAAGCATTTGCAGAACTCGGCATTGAGTTTTCCATTCGTGATAAAAGCTTAAATAAAGAGAGCTTCACGGTTGAGTTAGGCTCTCAAGAGCAGATAGATCTCGATGTTGCTTTAGAGGATGCCAAAAGCATAATGTGTTATCTGCAACACAAAGGGGTTATTGATGCTAACGAGTATTTTCCTAAAGATATCACTCGTTATGCGTGTTATTTGAAAGACTACAAAGCCTATTATTCGCCAATGGGTGGGATGGTAGATTATCTTGCCGACTTTGGTAAGCCGTTAGCGCCCGGCCAACCCTTAGCAAGGATATTAAGAATGGATAACTATGGTGATGGCGATCCTTTGCATTATTTGTCGTTAGATATCGAAGTTTTACCAATACTTCATTTTGCCTCAGCTAGCGTAAATCAAGGTACTGAGTTATATAAAGTGTTTACTAATTTCTTCAAATTATAAGGACCTTGATATTTAAGCCGTAATTTGTTTTTCGCTATTAACAATTTTATAACGAAAAAGTTTTTCAAGATATTACGAAGTTATTGACTGAGCTTGCTATTTCTAGCAAGCTCTTTTTTTAAGACTAAAATAATAACTTCTAATAAGGGAAGAATATGGCGACCAAGAAAACTTTAATCAGTTGTTGCTTAATGGCAGCATTGCTCGGGGGGTGTGGTCAACCACAACAAACTGAGCAAGCTTCATCTGCCGCGAATGACGCAACACAGGTTGTTGATAGTGCAGTAAAAACATTGTCAGCAGCAAAAAATAGCGAAGAGCAGGCCATCGCCAGCTTTAATGTGCCAATTGAGTACTTTACATTAGACAATGGTTTACAAGTGGTATTGTCGCCGGATAGCACCTCACCGACCGTGACGGTAGCGGTTTACTATAATATCGGCTTTCGTAATGAGCCTAAAGACCGTACTGGTTTTGCTCATCTTTTCGAGCACATGATGTTTCAGGGTTCTGAAAACCTAGGTAAGATGGAGTTCATTAAGCTCGTTAATGCTAATGGAGGGGTTTTAAACGGCTCAACTCGCTTTGATTTTACTAACTATTTTGAAATTGTTCCGTCTCACAAGCTAGAGACTTTTTTATGGGCAGAAGCTGATCGCATGAAAGGTCTGCAAATTACCCAAGAAAACCTAACCAATCAGCAAGGTGTGGTAAAAAACGAGGTGAAAGTTAATGTGCTTAACCAGCCGTATGGTGGTTTCCCTTGGTTGGATATGCCTCAATACGCGTTTAGTAATTGGTATAACTCTCACAACTTTTACGGTGACTTAAAAGATCTCGACGCGGCGAATTTGAAAGATGTCGATGACTTTTTCAACATGTATTATTCACCGAATAATGCCGCTTTAGTGGTGGTCGGTGATATTGATGTTGAAGAAGCTAAAGCGATGGTAAACAAATATTTTGCGGATATCCCATCAGCAGAAATTGCCCCAGCGCCTGATTTAACTGAACTGCGTCAAGAAAAAGAACTCAGTTTTAATAAGTTTGATAAATTAGCGCCCAAACCCGCTTATGCTTTCGCTTATAAAATGCCAGAAAGAGATACCCCTGAGTATTTTGCCATGGGCATTATTGACCAAATTTTGGTGCAAGGCGAGGATAGCTTGTTGTATCAAGAGTTAGTGAAGAACAAACAAATTACCGGCAGTGTCAGCGGTGGTATTAATTATCTTTTAGGGAATATGTTTAATTACAATGGCCCAATGCTATGGATGAGTTCGTTTACCCACGATGATTCAGTATCTAAAGCCCAAATCACCGAAGCGATTGATAGTGTTATTACCCGATTGCAAGAGCAACCTCTGACAAAGGAAGAAATGAGCCGAGCAATTGTTAAAATACGTTCTGACTTGTTTGATTCTATGGACGGCATGTATGGCTTTGGTAAAGCTGATTTATTAGCAAGCTTTACGTTGTTTGATAAAAATCCTGAAAAAATTAATACGCTAGAGGCTTCTTTCAAGCAAGTAACCCCTGAGCTGATTATGGAGACGGCAAAGGAATACTTACGTAAAACCAACCGCACCATTTTAACGGTTACACCTGGAGAAGATCCTACTAAAGCAAGTAATTCAGCGAATGAGAAGGAATAAGTGATGAAAGTATTTAAGTATAGTGCGTTATTGCTGACGACTTTATTCGTTGTTAATGTCAATGCCGCTAAAGAACTGCCGCCAGAGGGTAAAAAACCGGCGGATTTTCAATTACCCCAAACCAGCCAAATGGTGTTGGATAACGGCTTAAAAGTAACCTTTATACCTTACGGTAAAACACCCAAAGCAACGATTCGTCTGATCACTAATACGGGTAATGTTGATGATGGCGAGTTACCGTGGCTTGCTGATTTAAGCTATGAAATGCTCAAGCAAGGTACGAAGGAGTTGTCAGCCAAAGAAATTGCTGAAAAAGCGGCAAGTATGGGGGGACAAATTAATACGTCAGTCGCTATGGATAGAAGTTGGATTGGTGCCGATGTATTAAGTGAGTTTGCTGGCGAGACTATCAGCGTTATTGCACAAATGTTATTGTCGTCTAATTATGCAGAGAGTGACCTAGCGCTGCTAAAAACTAACCGTGACCGTTCATTAAAAGTCGCGCTATCGCAACCAGGAAATCAAGCTAACCAAGCTTTTTATAAAGAAATTTTTGGTAATCATGCCTACGGTAATATTTTTCCAACAGAGCAAAGTTTAGCGAAAATTAGCGTGAGCGATGTTAAGCAATATGTCAGTGAAAATATTGTGCCTAATCGAAGTCATTTATATATATCAGGTGTGTTCGATGCAGAACGGTTAACGCCACAAATTAAACAGGCTTTTGCTAACTGGCAAAAAGGACAGCCTCGAAATAATGGCACTGTGCTCACGCAAACCGGTCCCAAAATTGTAATGTTAGAGCGTGAAAATGCGCCGCAATCGACGATTCGATTGGGGTTGGCGACGATATCACCAGCTCACCAAGATGCGATGAAAATGACCATGACCAACAGCTTGTTAGGGGGCTCTTTTTCAAGCCGCATCACCAGCAATATTCGTGAAGATAAGGGCTATACTTATTCTCCTTCATCGAGTGTTGTCAACCGCGTCAACGCGGGTTTATGGTATCAATCAGCTGACATTACCGCAGAATCGACTGGTCCGGCGTTAACAGAAATATTTAAAGAGATTAATACCTTAGCAAATGAAGCACCTTCAACGGAAGAATTGACGGGCATTCAAAATTACATGGCGGGTATCTTTGTTCTGCAAAACTCTTCACGTAGTGCGATCATTAATCAGCTAGCATTTATGGAGTTGCACCAGCTAAACGATAATTACCTAAAAGATTATGTGAGTAACATTTATAAAGTAGCCCCTAAGGACATTAGTGAAACGGTGAAAACGTATTTAACACCTGAAAAGATGACCTTAGTTGTGGTTGGCGATAAAGAACAAATTACGCCACAACTTAAACAGGTAGATGCCTTAAAGGGTTACTGGAAGTAATCTTAATTAACGAATAAAAAAATGCTCCGTTAAGGAGCATTTTTTATGCAGAAACAAACATTAAATTTATTGAGCGTTTAAAACTTGCTCTTGTTTTCTATTTAACCAGCTAGCGCTCGGTTTTTGCAATAAAACCGGCGCGGGGTTACTGTTGACCGTGGTGCGAGGCTTTAGGGTAAAGAAAGTGATAGTATCCGAATAAACACGATCAGTATCAGTGACCATAGAGCGCATATGAACAAAAAGCATATCATCAATTTTGCGTAAAGGCTTTATTTCGTACTTCTGATACGGTTCAGCTTGCCACTCGATAAACCCCTCTGATACCAATAGGTTACCCCCATCACTGAGTTGCCATTCTTGGTAGTAATAGGTTTCGGCTAGGTTGCTTTCAAAGGAGCCTTTATCTTCATTTGGGTAATACTCTATGCCAACACCAGTGTTATAAAACCAAAACGCAAGTGGTTGTTTGGTGCCATCGCTAAAAACGTCATCGGTAAAAGTCCGTTGTCTTCTAGCATCCCAAAGATCACTGTAAAAAATCGTGTAGTATTCGCGGCCACTATCAGTCCAGTTATACCAATAGCTATAGTGAGAGTTTAACAACCCTGAAAAATCTAAATCACCACCAATATCAATGCCTTCATCAAGAAAATGCCAATAATTTGAAGTCAGATCAGATTCTGTAATTGCCACATCCGCTTGTTTGGAAACCATAATATCAGCATAGGCAAAATCTACATCACCGCTCGCATTATAGCGGGTTACTTGCACGCGATTGACACCCTCATAAAGCGTTTGCACTTTCTGGTACTTAATTTTTTCATTGTTCGCTAATGTTAACACTAAGTCACCATTTTCTAGTGACCACATAGCACCAGTGACTTGTGAAGACGTAACGGTTCTATCGCCGTTTAACGTGATAACATCTGCTACTATGATAGAAGTGTTGTTATCTTCTGTAATGTAAGGTACCGCAAACGTTGCATTATCGGCGGTTAATTCCTCTTCCGTAAATGTCAGTACAGGATCTTGATGATAAGCTGTTGCTGTTAGGCTAAAGCTGTCACCTGAACGGTTGTACTGGCTATTTTCATATTCCGCTTTATAGGTTGCCTGTACGATATAGCTGCTGCTCGTTGCAGACGTATGTACTTGCTGCATTCGCAATTGCGTTAGCGTTTGCACTCCGGGAACATTTACCCTTGCTCCGTTGATCCATTCACCCATCGTAATACTTTGAGTAGGTGGTTCGTCGAAAGTGATGATTTGGCTGCCACTGTCGTCAACAGTCCAGGTAAAGAATAGTTTATTGAGCGGGCTAGTTTTATGAGTGATTAACTGGCCAACGTTATCTTCAGTATTGAGCTCTAGTATCCAGCCATTATCAGGGTTGCCACCATAATAATTGCTAAATTGCTGCTTGGAGAAATTAACTCTTACTTGTTCTGGTATCACTTCGGCATCTAGCGGTGCGACTAATTCCGGGTCGCTTGCCATTTCTGCAAAAAGGGCTTGTAATTCACTCTCACTCAATGCTTCAATTGCAGCGTTTGCTTGCTCTTCATCAAGTGCTAAGTCTAAAACACTGTCAACACCGTCAGGGAGTGTCGCATTTTCATCATCAACGATGCTTTTGATCGCAGCAGCCAGTTCTAATAACGCTTGACCGTCAAGGTTAGCTTCAAGTTGGTTAAGTTCAGCTTGATTTGTGGCGGGCTGGCCTTCGTTAGCTCGCGTGGCAAGGGCATAAGCAG
>NZ_JBQRUM010000009.1:0-161148 GCF_053485795.1 Thalassotalea ganghwensis | reverse complement strand
TTATTGCTGGCCTTTTTTTGTTAGACGGGAAAAGGTTTCGCTCAAGAATGTATTTCAATTCTATTTTTAGCTTTATTGTTGGAATTCAGCATCAGCTTGGCTACTCAATCCGTAAGATAATTGACCTTAGGTGCTCAGGTAAGGTTCTGATTTTTTAACAGGTGAGAGAAGTTCGCTAAGAATTTTTGGATTTTCTTTGCTACCACCAACTGGCAGTATTGGTTATCTGGATTATTGGTGTAATAGTCTTGATGATAGCTCTCCGCACTGTAGAAATTACGGTAAGGAACAACGGTGGTAACGACGGGATCTGCGAACTCTCCACTTTCATTAATAGCAGCTATTTTTTGATTGCTAAGTGCTTTTTGTTGATCATTGTGATACAAAATCGTTGAACGATATTGTGTGCCAATATCATTACCTTGGCGATTAAGCGTCGTTGGATCATGAATAGCAAAGAACACCGTTAAAATCGTTTCGACACTTATAAGATCGGCATCAAAGGTAATTTGCACTACTTCGGCGTGATTTGTACTGCCTGAGCAAACTTGCTCGTAACTTGGATTTTCTACATCACCGTCGGCATAGCCGCTCACTGCGCTTTGAATCCCTTTTATTCGTGAGAAAATATTTTCTACACACCAAAAACAACCTGCACCTAGAGTGATTTTTTCAATTGTCATTTGCAACTCGCTTGTGTTGATATACGGGCAGTTAATTGCCTACGACATTGTATGGCTAATGATGTTTGTTTGTCTATATCCGTCTTGCAGCGACCCGGTTGACTATCATCGCAAACGAAATTTTAGGACGTTTTGTTGGCAATGTCGTTATCAAAAGTCATAGCCTACGTGTTGATGAAAACGCACGGTTAGCTCATTTTGAGCTGGGTCGATTTCAAGCTCTGTTGCCATTAATTTTATTGCTTGCTCTATTTGGTTAAGAAAACGACCAAAACCATAGGCATCAAAGCTTTCTTTGGTGGCGACAAAAATTAGATGAACGTTGTCAACTAATTCGTCACTTCGCCATTTACTGATGATCCCGCATGGACTTTGTTCAGGGTTATAACCGAGCATTTGCAACTCACCTGCTCTTGATATTTGTTCTTCTACACTATGCCTGACAATAGGAACCAATCCATTGGCAATAAGAGCACCATTGTTTAGGTTAAATCGTTTGGCAACTAGTGAAAATGAGTCTGTTAAGAAGGTATACAAAGGGTTATAAGGATCGGTGGAGTTTAGATCAATATCGACCAAATTAAGAATTTGCTCAGTAATGGTTAAATTAACAACGGCATAAGTAATCGAGGAGCTTTGCTCTGGAAACTCAAATTGATATTGACGATAGCGGTCGCTAATATGTTTTAGTTTATGCGCTTTTTTATTGATGCAACCTTTATTTTTGGCAAATAGATCATAAGTAAGATGTTGATGATCTCTTACGCGAATGCTGTTGGCGTCTAGTTTAAATTGCTTACTATAGTCGGCAAGAAGCTTTAGCACTCGCTTATGAAAATGGGCGGCGTTTTTACGTATGTCATCGCCATTTGCCAGGAACACTAGAGTGATTTTATTTGCTCTTTTTGATACATCGTAAAAGGCATTTTGTAGGTGATGCTCCTGAGGATTGTAATAAAACAGTATTTGTTGCCTAGTTTGCCATTGATGCATATCTTGACTATATCTAACCCTGACCAATTTATCATTGGCAACAAAAACAGTACTTTCTAGTTGATAATCGTGACTGAGAGTGAACAATGCTTGCGATAAACTTTGGTAGAGCTTTTCGTATATTCGTTCACTGTCATTTAGCAGGTCAAACTGGCGTATAAGTTCATCTGTTAACGCGAATTCGGCCAAAATATATTGGTTATCTCTTGCCGATGTTGGGATATAAGCTTTTTGAGCGGCACTACGTTTACGTACGATCGACATTTACTATTCCTACAGTCACGCTATTACGCGGTTTTCCTAAATCGGAATAATTATAAGGCTTGCTTATGACAGAATTATGTCAATTATCTGGTTGCTTTAACAGTAAGCAGGTGCTTACTGCTGCGGTAAATGATACGTGACTATTTGATTTCGTCCGTTACCTTTCGCTTGATATAACGCGGTATCGGCTTCAATGATGGCAGCGTCTAAAGATAAGTCATCTCTGACATTGGTAACACCAATACTGGTCGTAATCGCTTTACTTAATCCGAGTTTTTGGTAGGGAAAGTTAGCAATACTGTCAACAATCTTTTGATAGATAACTCTGGCTTTTTCAGGCTCTTTGTTGGCGAGTAATAATAAAAACTCTTCTCCACCTAAACGACAAAATATATCACCTTCACCAAGTAGCTTTTCAATGGTTTTTACCGTCGCTTTTAGTACAGAGTCTCCAATGTCATGTCCATAGGTATCATTGATACTTTTAAACTTATCTAAATCCAAAATTGCAACGGATAAATTGATATCACCTGTCCGATTTTTAGATTTTTTAAATAATGTTTCAGCTAATTCTAATCCTGCGCGTCGATTTAAAATACCGGTGAGGCTATCGGTATTTGCAAGTGTTCTAATCTTCTTGAGTAGGATAAAGGTCCAAATTAGAAGCCCTACTAATAAAATAATAAATATCGATAGAACCATCAGGTATTGGTTTTTCGCTTTGATTAATTGCTGTGACAAAGAAAGCTTTTGCTGCTTTTTTTCATTCTCAAGAGCTAACGCTTCGACAACTTGACTTTGCTCTTCAGCATGAGCAACTTTGGTCGAACGTTGAGAGCGCACGGCACCTTGACTATCACTGTAATTTCTAACGGCTTTGACAATGCTCTTCGCCGCATTATATAAGGCGTCGATATCATTATTTTTGTAGTATAAATCAAGGTTTATGTTATCAACTTTAAACAAGCCAAAGATATCATTGTTCGCTTTATAAACAGGTAAAACTTCATCAATTATCGCTTGTGCTCGCTCAAATTGTTTTAATTCAATTAATGCTTCAGCCATCATTATTTTAGCATTACTGATAATGTCAGGTCGCAGTCGCTGTGAATGCTCCAGAAAACTATCTATATTATCAACCGCTTCTTTGTAGTTTTTTAATTGAAAATTCGCAGTAGCTAAATTTTCGAGCACACCTAAAAAACGGTCGTGTTTAGGAGTAATCTCATCTCGCTCTAGCAATTCAGTCAACATCACTTTTGCTTCTACCGCTGCTCCTTGGGCGATTAGCGACCGTGCTTCAAGTTCTTTAAAAGCAATAAGTAAGTTATTGGCTTCAAGTTCTGTCGCTTGTTTACGACCAACTACGATAGCATTTTGAACTTCCTTAAAGTCTTGGAAGTTCAATCGTAAATTTGCGATGTGTAAAAGCATGTTCAAGGCTAGGTAATACTCTTCTATGTCTTGCCATTGACTATAGTTAGTAATGGCAATATCTAAAGCGATGTCCGCTGCTTGGCTTCCGAGGTAAGCGTAGTAGAGCATGTAGTTGTAGTAAGCCGTTAGCAAACTGTCGTCAAACGAATTAATGGTAGACTCCATTTGCTGAAGTGATGGCAGTGCTTCAGCCCATCGACCTTGAACAAACAACTTTCCTGATAAAAGCAATTCTAACCAAACTTGGTTAATCGGTTTACTGCGATCAAGTATGCTTTGTGAGCGTTCAATGTAGTAATCGATAGCAGGATAGTTATTAGCAAGACTAGCGGTATTTATGGCAAGAATGATCCAGCGAAGCTTTTCTTTGTTGGTACTAAAGTTTACTTGTATCTCCAAGTTTTTCATGCCTTTTAGCGCCAAATCAGCATCAGTGTAGGAAAGTTTTTCTAACTTATTGAGTTGTTCATTAAAAGAGCTTGTATACGCTGTCGATGGCATACTAATCATCGTAATGAAAAACATTGCCACAATATTGATAAAGTACTTCTTATTTATCATAAATTAGTTTATCCATGTTAATAATTAGCGATCAGCTACAGCCTATTTTCCTTGAGGTAATTATCAAACGAAGCTTACTCTTGATTTGTTCAATTAAAGTTTTGCTAGTGTGATCAGAGCTAGCAACAGAGTAATCGTATTGTTATTACTTTTATGATGATGATCTTCGTCGTTAATGTATTAGCTAGAATCTATATTTCTATCGATTTTATTTCTATTAGTTGCATAATGTTAAAACAATAATCTAGAGTCAAGTTTTTATATGTTATCAAGCGAAAATGAGCTGCGTATCGCGGTAAACCAAATCATGCCTTTTGGCAAGTATGCAGGAAGAAAATTGCTCGAATTACCTGAGCCTTATTTAGTGTGGTTTCATGCCAATGGTTACCCAGAAGGCAAGTTAGGGCAGCAATTGGCATTAATGTATGAAGTTAAGCTTAATGGACTAGAGGCGTTAGTAAAGCCATTAGTTAATCGATAGTATTTGTACGGAGGTTAAATTTTTTAATTATTAAAACTTTTTACTTATGTATTACAGTTATATTGCGATTTTATTAACAGCCTGTTTTTTAAATCGATTATTTTTATTTTGGTTTTGTGTGTTTTTTCTACAGCAGTATTTCACTTTATCAAGTCTGTTCACCACATGAAAAGTGCTTGCAATGACCTCTTATTTGTTCTTAAATCAAAAGGTCGATAAATTTCCTTTGTCGACCGTAGAAGTCAAAATAAAGCTATACTTATCAATAAGTTATGGAGTGAATCTATGAGAAGACAAAAAAGAGATCGTTTAGGTAGAGCGTATTCAAACGGTTATCAAGCAGGCCTTTCCGGAAGAAATAAAGAAAATTGTCCTTATCAAAATAGCGATGCAAGATCAGAATGGTTAGGGGGATGGCGAGAAGCCATTACCGATAGAAATTCAGGGTTATTTAAATAACAAACAAGATACTAAAAAAGCTCCGAAAGGAGCTTTTTTAGTATCTAAAAGGCAAAAAGTACATTTAACTATTTATTTACTTCTAAATTATCAACATTTTTATTCATTAAAGCGAGTGCTTGATGCCACTCTTGTGGTGTGTTGCAGTTTTTCAAGAGCGTCGGTGACTGCACGTCTAATGAAATGTGAGCGATGCCACTGATAAACGCTTTTATACTTGGACCTTTGTTATTTGCAGATTTAAGTAAGTGCATGAGGGTTTTTAGCATTTCATTGTTGCAAGGTAGATACAAGGGAAGGGGAGATTGTTTAAAGAAGCAAGCTTTGTTGGCATTTTCACCCGTACGTAATAGCTTTTTCAATAGACAAGGTGTTATCAGAGGCATATCAATTGGCAGCACTAAAATAGCGGATGGCTTTGTTTTGTTTACTACGCTATAAATTCCAGATAATGGACCAAGGTTGGCAAAGACATCAGGAATATCATGTTGGTCGCCACTGACAACAACCTTATCGAGCGAACACTGAGATAAAAGGGCGACGGCATATTCCAACATAGATTGATTACCGAGTCGTAATGAACCCTTATCTATACCCATTCGAGTTGATTTTCCTCCTGACAATACAACACCTAAGGTCATTTTAACCACCAATTGTCGAGAAGTTTTCAGTGGCTCCAACCAGTTTGTCGTGAAGAAAGTGACTAGACTTTTTATCCATCAGTAGTTGCCTTAAATACGGTGCGAGCTGGTTTTTATTATCGTGTGTTAATAAATGCCGAAGATCATGCCCTTGTTCGGTAAAAAGACAAAGGTGCAGTTTGCCTAAAGCACTCACTCTAAGTCGATTACAGCTGTGACAAAAATCTTTGCTATAAGGCATGATCAGTCCGATGTTGCCTTGATAATCATCATGTGAGAATTCTAATGCTGGGCCTGAGGTTTTATCACGCGCCAAAGGGCGCCAACCATCATTTAGTAGCCTTTGTTTAAACTCATCACCAGCAACATGTTCCTTAGCGAAAAACTCTGGATTGTCGCCTGTTTGCATTAATTCGATAAATCTTACCGTAATTGGTGTTTGTTTGACCCAGTCTAAAAAGTAGTTAAGTTGCTTTCGATTGAAAGTATTCATCAAAACGGAGTTAACTTTTATCTTAGTCAAACCAAGTGCAATAGCATTATCGATACCTTTGAGTATTTCGGGTAACTTATTATGGCCAGTAATGGTATTGAAAAGGCGAGGATCTAAGCTATCGATACTCACATTAAGTGAGGTTAATCCAGCTTCAACCCAAGTAGGTAATTGTGTTGAGAGTTTATATCCGTTGGTGGTAATGGCAATGTGGTCAATGTGATTAATGTTTGATAGGGTTTCTATCACCTTCGGTAAATCTTTTCGCAGGGAAGGCTCCCCGCCAGTGATCCTAACTTTTCGAGTGCCTAAGGACGCAAAGGTTTCTACCAGTACTTTTATTTCTGGTATCGATAGAAAGTTGCGCTCAGAATTAGCTTGGTAACCATTCGGCAAGCAATAATCACAATTGAAATTACAAACATCAGTAATCGATAGCCGCAAGTAATTAAACGAGCGGCCGAAAGTATCAGTTAACATTTCACCTTTCCAAATGTCGGGAGGTTAAAGCGTTTCCAGTTTAACCTTGGTGATCTATTTGTGATCACGGCTTAAGCGGCATATTTATCACAACTTAGCCAGTTAAGCTCGGCGAATTTAAATTTGTTATAGTCTAGCGAAGTTAGCTTATAAAGTCTTCAATGTTAAACTATAGCGTCTAGCGCTTGTATATGCAGCTTTTATGAAAAAATGACAAGCTAAGACTTGTAACATTTTGCTTTTTTAATGTTATTACTTGCAAAAATTAACGATCAGAGTATATTACTGTTTATGTATACAGTTGTGGGTGTTTTTTAGTTAAGTACAATTGTACAGAGCGAATTGATAAATTATTAAGGGAAAGCAATGGCAGTAGAAAGTCGATTTGTCGTTATCAGAAATGGGGTGGAGGTTGAGACATTTATGGATAAGAAAGCGGCAGATGAATATGACAAAATGTTGGACATGGCGGATAATTTGACCGAAATGCTTCAAAAAGCCCCAATTGAATTATCAGAGAGTCTTCAAGAAGAGTTAAGTATCTATCTAGCTAAGCATAGAGAAGATGTGCTTATTGCGCTGCAAGCTAAAAAACCAAAAGCGGTGAAGAAAGCGCCAAGTAAACCAAAAAACGTATCTGAAGATAAAAGTAAAGAAGCTGCAGATTCATCGGCTGATGCAGCATAAATTTTTTGGTAAGGTAGAGTGGTACAGTACGAACTGATCCGCAGTGATCGAAAGTCATTGGCGTTAAAAGTGATTAATGGCAAAGTGATCATTCGTGCACCCTTTTACACTTCACAAGATTATATCGACGCTATTGTCGCCAAACGTAAGTCTTGGATCGAACAAGTTACTCAAAAGCAAGCTCAACAACTACCACTACAGAACTTTCTTACCCATAATGGACGCCTTTGGTTGTGGGGAAGGTTACATCGCTTAGTTATTCTTGAAAGTAAGCAATCGGACATTATTATTGATGATGAAACGGTTACCCTCTGCATTAAATCGAGCACCTACCAACGTATTAAAAATAACCATAAGTTAAATATCTATATAAAAAAAACGTTAGAACAATGGTTTGCTAAGCAAGCTGAACTAGTGATTCTTCCCAAAGTAGAGAAACTTAGTCAGCAAGTAGGACTGTATCCAAAAACTGTTAATATTAGGCAATTCAAGGCTCGTTGGGGGAGTTGCGATAACTTTGGTAAGATACAATTTAACTATCTGTTGTTAATGGTACCCGATTGGGTTATCGACTACGTGGTTGTGCATGAACTTTGTCATTTAAAACATTTAAACCATAGTCGAAAATTTTGGCAATTGGTCGCACAACATTATTCAAATGTTGAGCAGGCTAAAAAGTGGCTTAACCTCCATCAGGCTAAGCTCATTTGGCAAGGTGTTGATGCGCTAAATCCATTTAAAAAATAATTTCAGTGATCTGTTGTATCTCCTCGTGCGTACAAAAAATAACCATTGGTTTGAAACTTGCTTTGTTAGTTCACCATAGTTAGGCATTGAGAACGAGGGGATTGTAATGAAAACATACGATTATTGCTTAAAAGCAACGACGATTTACCTGTTATCAGCAATGGTTTCTCTAACTTTTATCACGGTTGTCTTGTTTTAGTGGTTAGTTTAAGGCCTTGCTAAATAATTTGAAAAGCTCAGTAGCGAAACGCTATCGAGCTTTTGTCTCTTTTCAATAACTTTATATAATTTTTATATTAGAAACATGAGCTTAACGATTCCGTGATTCAAGGAAAGATATTTGATGTTCAAAAAATGACAATAAATCGTCTTAGAGCATTAACACCAGAGTAATTTTAAGGTAAATTAAAGCGGTTAAAAAATAACAATAAAAAAGGATTAGTAATTCCATGAGCTCGTCAGTATTAATCTGTGATGACTCCAACCTCGCGCGAAAACAGGTGTTACGTAGCCTGCCAGAGTCGCTGAAATTAAATGTTGAGTTAGCTACTAATGGACAGGAAGCCGTAAACCTTCTTCAACGTCAAAATGTTGACCTTTTATTTCTTGATTTAACCATGCCTATTTTGGACGGCGTTGGTGTTTTACAAGCAATTAAAGACCACGATATAAACGTGTCTGTGTTTGTTATTTCCGCAGATATACAGCCTGAAATGCAAGCCAAGGTTTTAAGTTTAGGCGCAAAAGCTTTTTTGAAGAAGCCTATACAACAAGCGTTGTTAATTGAGCAACTAACAGATCATGGTTTTGTATGAAGCATTTTAATTTAAATGAAGACCAGCAAGATTGTTTACAAGAATTAATCAATGTTGCCATGGGACAAGCCAGTGATCAGCTAGCAAGGTATTTAGATACGTTTGTTTATTTGAAAGTACCAAGTATTGAACAAGTCAGTTCTATTAATCTCATAAATGCGTTAAACCCCTCTAAGGATGCTGTTGCCATTGTTAGTCAGGGTTTTTTTGGCTATGAGGGGATACGTGGTGAAGCGCTATTGGTTTATCAACCCAAAGATTCGGATCGCTTAGCCGATTTGTTGGGTTATGAGCCGGGTGAGTTAACACTGGAAGAACAAATCACGGATCTAAGTTCTATTTTGACAACGACATTTTTAAATGTCTTTGCCAGCCAAATAGATAACCAAATGTCTTACAGTGCGCCAAGATTGTTATCGTCCAAACAGGATGCGATGTCTGAGCATATTGCACAACAGTCGTTTAACTGGGATTTCGCTTTAAAAGTCAAAATTACCTATCAAGTGACCGATTACTCGTTTAATTGTGACATGATTTTGCTAATTCCTGAATCTGCCATCGTTAATATTACCGCGGTAATTGATCGTATATTGGAGTCCTTCTAGATGCTGGCAAATAACTTTTGTGCGAGTATTACTGAAAAATTGAACACGGGCATTTTGGTCATTGATCTAGACTTTAACATTGTCTTTTGGAATCGATTTTTGATGATTCACTCGAACAAAGCAGAACAAGATGTTATTGGTCACAGTATATTTGAAGTGTTTCCAGAGCTTCCGAAGCGCTGGTTTGAACGTAAACTCTCGAGTGTTATTGAACTTCAAAATCAAACATTTTGCTCTTGGGAACAGCGCCACCATTTATTTGAATTGCCCCATACAAGGCCAATAACGACCGACAGTGCTTTTATGGCACAAAATTGTACGTTTATTCCATGTATAGAAGATGGCAAGACTAATCAGGTTTGTATTTTAATTGAAGATGTGACTGATGTTTATCATTATCAAACCAAGTTAAACCTTGCGTTAGAGCAGTTGGCGCTGTCTAACCGTATCGACGGGTTAACAAAAGTATTTAATCGTAAGCATTGGGAAGAATGTTTAGCGAAAGAGTTTGCTAGAGCGCGTCGCTACCAACACAGTCTCGCATTGATCATGTTCGATTTAGATCATTTCAAATTGCTAAATGATACTTTTGGCCATCAATGTGGCGATAAAGTGCTGATAAAAGTCGCTAGTGATATTTCTGATCTATTACGCTCTTGTGATTTATTTGGACGATATGGCGGTGAAGAGTTTGCTGTGATTCTACCTGAAACTGATTTGCAAGGTGCTGTAGATGTTGCGGAACGAATTCGTCACGAGATCGCTAACATGAATATTAACTATCTTGATGAGTCCATTGACGTTACAGCAAGTGTCGGCGTCGCGGTGATTAACTCAGAAGATAGTCGTTATGAAGATTTGATTTCGAGTGCTGATATTGCCTTATATCAAGCTAAGGCTTCTGGAAGAAACTTGGTTTCGATTGCAAGAGAACCGGTTGAATGTGTATAAAAAACGAATATATTCAACTTGTCCTATCATTTATTCATAAACTATAACCATTTATTCAATGTTAGCTGTTGACATCTAACTGCGCATCAGGCATTTTAGCTTCATGAAATTACGTACTAGCCACATTACCATTATTATCACCACTACCATTCTCAAACGACTGGTGGTTATTGGCTGACGTATAAAAAAAATTATTTTATCAAAGCTCGTAACCACAAAGGTTTCGAGCTTTTTTGTTTTTAGGGGATGTAAAAATGCGTGTATTAAAATTTGGTGGTTCATCATTGGCAACGGCGCAAAAGTTTATGCAGGTTGCTGATATCGTGAATAACCAAGCTCAACAATCACCAGTAGCTGTGGTTGTTTCAGCACCTCAAGGGGTGACCAATCATTTAGTTGCAATGGCTGAAAATATTTCAGATGAGCAAAAACTGAAAGATGACTTAACCCATTTTAATACCGCAATTACTAATATTATTAATGATTTGAGTGCTCAGTTACCAGGCTTTACTAGCCAGCATGCTGAACAAGTACTTGCCAATTGGGAGCATAAGTTAGCGCGTTATTTACAGGGTGCGACGATGTTATCCTACTGTCCTGATCATATTAGAGCGATCATTATCAGTATTGGTGAACGTTTGAGTGTTGCTATTTTAGAGTCGGTGCTTAATGCGCAACAAGTTGATAACTGCGTTATTGAGCCTGAGCAATTTCTACGCACAAATGATGTCTCACTAAATGCCTTAGCCGATTTGGTATTGTGTAAAGAGCAATATAATCAGCATTATAGCAATTTAGCGCGAGTTGGCATTATGCCGGGCTTTATTGGCGTTGATAGTAGGGGCAATGTGACAACGTTAGGGCGAAATGGCTCCGATTATTCTGCGGCAGTATTGGCAGTATGCGCACAAGCTGAACGTTGTGAAATTTGGACTGATGTTAATGGTGTCTACAACGCTGATCCTCGACTAATTAAAGAGGCAAAACTACTTGATTATTTAAGTTATCAAGAAGCGATGGAGCTTTCTTATTTTGGCGCCAGTGTCCTGCACCCGAAAACCATCGGTCCTATAGCTCAATATCATATCCCTTGTTTAATAAAAAATACCAGTAATCCTGAAGCACCGGGTACGTTGATCGCTAATGAAACTGATCAACAAAAACAAGTGAAAGCGATTTCGAATCTTGATGATTTAACCATGGTAAATGTCTCGGGCCCAGGAATGAAAGGCATGGTCGGTATGGCAAGCCGAGTATTCGCGTCCATGAGCCGAGAAAACATCTCACTGGTATTAATTAGTCAGTCTTCAAGTGAATATTGTATTAGCTTTTGTATTCATTCTGAAGATGCGCAAGCTGCTGAACAAGCATTAAAGCAGGAGTTTGAATTAGAATTACTCAATGGACTTTTAGAGCCGATTAATTTGCAGCATGAACTGTCAATCGTATCTTTGGTTGGTGATGGTATGCATCATCAACAAGGCGTTGCCGCAAAGTTCTTTAGCTCTTTGGCGCAGGCACGTGTCAATGTCGTTGCTATTGCACAAGACTCTTCAGAGCGCAGTATTTCAGTGGTGATAGAAAAACGTAAGTGCACTGATGCGATGAAAGTGAGTCATCAAAACTTTTTCTCCCACCAACCAACAATTGATGTGTTTCTTGTTGGCTGTGGTGTAGTTGGTAGTGAGCTCATCGCACAAATTGCGCGTCAGCAACAAAAATTAAAAGCGCAAAATATCGTGCTAAAAGTTTATGGCTTAGCCAATAGTAAAGGAATGGTTTTTGATAAAGAGGGTATTAATCTCGAAAACTGGCAACAAGTACTCAATCAAAATCCTGTTGCGGTTAATGTTGAAAACATTAAAGCTTTTGTGAGAGAGAATCATCTGATTAACCCGGTGCTGGTAGATTCGACATCAAACGAGCAATTGGCAATGAGTTATGTTGATTATCTCAACGAAGGGTTTCATGTTGTAACACCTAATAAAAAAGCGAATACGGATTCATGGCAATACTATCAAGCGCTTCGAAAAGCTGCTCAGCATACCAATCGCCGCTTTCTCTATGAAACTACGGTTGGCGCAGGGTTACCTGTCATCGACACCTTACAAAGTTTGATAAAAGCGGGTGATGAATTAGTGCAGTTTGAAGGAATATTGTCTGGTTCATTATCTTATATTTTTGGTAAGCTAGACGAGGGCATGAAACTTTCAGAGGCAACGGCAATTGCCAAAGAAAATGGCTTTACAGAACCAGACCCGCGTGATGATTTAAGTGGTATGGATGTCGCACGTAAGTTGCTGATAATGGCTCGCGAAGCGGGTATGCAATTAGAGTTAACAGATATCGAGATAGAGTCGGTATTGCCTGAAGACTTTGATGATCAAGGTGATGTGGCGACGTTCATGCAAAACCTTTCCAAGGTCGATGAATGCTTTAGCTCACGTGTCGAAGTCGCTAAAGCTGAAGGCAAAGTGTTACGTTATATTGGTAATATTATCGATGGCAAATGTAAGGTATCGATCGAAGCGGTTGGAGCAGATCATCCTTTATATAGCATAAAAGATGGTGAAAATGCTTTGGCTATTCATAGTCGCTACTACCAACCTTTACCATTTGTGTTAAGAGGTTACGGTGCTGGCGCTGAAGTAACGGCGGCTGGGGTCTTTGGCGATTTATTAAGAACATTAGCTTGGGAGCAACAACACTAATGTCAGTATCAGTATTTGCACCGGCATCAATTGGAAATGTCAGCGTTGGTTTTGATGTTTTAGGTTTAGCGGTGAAACCGGTAGACGGTTATTTGCTTGGTGATATTGTTACCATAGCCGAATCAACGAGTGATTCACTTGAAGTTATTGGTGAATTCGCCAGTAAATTGCCCGGTAATGTAAAAGATAATATTGTTTGGGGCTGTTTAAGTTTGTTCAATCAAGCAATGAAAAAAGCAGGTCACAAAACGGTAAATGTCAGCATGACTTTGGACAAAAAGATGCCAGTCGGCAGTGGTTTAGGTTCAAGTGCATGTTCGGTAGTTGCTGCTTTAGAAGGGTTGAATCAATTTTATCACAAGTACTACCAGACTGGATTTAATCAACAACAAATGTTGTTGATGATGGGAGAAATGGAAGCTCAAATTAGTGGTAGTCTACATTATGATAATGTCGCACCATGCTACTTAGGTGGTATGCAGTTAATGGTGCCTGATGACAATATTATTAGTCGTTTTTTACCACAGTTTGATGATTGCTATTACATAATGGCGTATCCTGGCATTTCTGTTTCTACCAAAGCGGCTCGCGAAGTGCTGCCGAAAGAATATAGTCGTCAGGATTTGATTACCTTTGGTCAGCGTCTAGCAACTTTTGTCGATGCATGCCATCGTCAGGATAAACAGCAAGCATTTTCAGTATTAAGTGATGTTGTTGCAGAGCCATATCGCTGTCATTTATTACCTAAATTCTCTGAAGCAAAAGAATATCTGTTGGCGCAAGGGAGCTTGGCCGTGGGAATTTCTGGCTCTGGTCCAACGTTATTCTGTGTTGTCGATCACAAAGAAAAAGCACAGCAATTGGCGACATGGTTGAAAAATCATTATTTACAAGTAGCAGACGATGGCCATGAATATGGGTTTGTTCATATTTGTCAGGCAGATAGTCAAGGTGCCTGCGTTATATAAACCGTTTTTAAAAGTTAGAGAGAACCATAGTGAAATTTTATAATTTAAAAGAAAGTGATGAACAGGTTAGTTTTTCAGGTGCCGTAAGGCAGGGGCTAGGTAAAAACCAAGGTTTGTTTTTTCCAGAGTTTATTCCAGCTTTTGATGATATCGAGTCGTTATTAGCATTGCCGTTAATTGAACGCAGCGTTAAAGTATTATTGCCTTTTGTCGGTGACGATTTATCAGAAACACAGTTAACCGAAATAGTGACAGAGGCGTTTAATTTTCCCGCGCTGATTCAGCCTATTAGTGAAAATAGAGCCATATTAGAGTTGTTCCACGGGCCGACGTTAGCATTTAAAGATTTCGGTGCTCGTTTTATGGCCAAATGTCTGCAAGCATTTAGCAAAGATAAAAAGATCACCATCTTAACAGCGACTTCTGGCGATACCGGTGCAGCTGTTGCTCATGCTTTTCATGGCTTAGACAACATTCGTGTCGTTATCTTATATCCCAAAGGTAAAATTAGTTTATTACAAGAAAAAATGTTTACCACTTTAGGTGGTAACATCGAGACACTTGCTATAGAAGGGAGCTTTGATGACTGTCAGGCGTTGGTCAAACAATCATTTAATGATCGAGAGTTGGCGACGACTATTGGATTAAATTCAGCTAATTCAATCAATATTAGCCGTTTACTCGCCCAAATTTGTTATTATTTTGAAGCGGTCGCACAACTATACCGCCAGCAAGGTAAAGCAGGTTTAAATAACTTAGTCTTTTCTGTGCCAAGCGGTAACTTTGGTAATTTGACTGCAGGGTTGTTTGCTAAAGCGATGGGCTTGCCGATCAAGCGTTTTATTGCCGCTACCAATGCAAATGATACAGTGCCTCGCTATTTACAAACAGGTGAGTGGTCGCCTAATGACACGATTGCAACAATGTCTAATGCCATGGACGTCAGTAATCCGAATAACTGGCCGCGCGTTGAACATATGTTGATAAATGGTTTGGTTGACAAAGATTGTGTTAGCTCTGTCTCTATTGATGAGGAACAAACGCAAATGACAGTGATTGCGTTGGCAAAACTTGGCTACATTAGTGAGCCTCACGCGGCCGTTGCCTACAAAGCATTGCAATACAATGCGGCGGATGATGAATTTGGCGTCTTTTTAGGTACTGCCCATCCAGCTAAGTTTAAGGAGGTAGTTGAAAGCACCTTAGGGCAACCAATAGCATTGCCAAAAGAGCTTGCAGATTGTGCGAGCGAGACCATTTTGTCAAAAGATATGCTAGTAAATTTTGACAACTTAAAAGATTATTTAATTGCAGGAAATTAACCAAGTAATGTAAATTTCCCGTACATTCAAAGGCAGTATATACTGCCTTTTTTATTGAGTTTATTAATACCGAGACGTTTATTTTGTCCCCAATAAAGCCTAACTTACCGCCCAAGTGGCAAGCGTTTATTGCTGAGCAGCAACAACAGGAATACTATCAACAGTTAATGACTGACCTTGACCAGCAAAAAGCTGCTGGCGAGATAATATTCCCTGATGAGCATGATATCTTTAATGCATTTGCTTATGCTGATGTGCCCGATATCAAAGTGGTCATTTTAGGCCAAGACCCTTATCACGGTTTGGGAGAAAATGAAGTGCCGCAAGCCCATGGTTTAGCGTTCTCGGTGCCAAAAGGCATAAAGGCACCACCCTCCTTAGTCAATATTTATAAAACTCTAGCGTTGGATATCAAAGGGTTTGTTACCCCTAACCATGGCTGTTTAACTCGGTGGGCTGAACAAGGTGTTTTGTTGCTGAATACTGTACTGACCGTTAAAAAAGGACAAGCAAACTCCCATCAAAATTTAGGCTGGGAAAAATTTACCGATGCAGTAATTGATAAGCTAAATAAGGAAAGCTCTGGATGCGTATTTTTGCTGTGGGGAAGTCACGCACAAAAGAAAGGGCAAAGTATTAATCGAGAAAAGCATTACGTTCTGACCTCAGTTCACCCATCACCACTATCGGCTTATCGAGGCTTTTTTGATTGCCAGCATTTTTCCAAAGCAAATTACTGGTTAAAAAATAATGGGAAAAATGCAATTGACTGGTCACTTGAATAAAGGGTATTGCGTTACCAAAAAATACTGACCTACCTTGTTTTAAAACCAGTAGGTCAGCATTTTTCTATCACCCTTGCTTAGGCACTATAGTTCCATCACTTAGCGTGACGGTTTCTATCGTTCTACCTTTGCAATACTCGTCTAGCTTATTTGCTTCAATCGCTAAAACTTTTTTAGCGCGGTTAACTAGACTTTCAAGTAAAGGATTTGACACAGATAATAGCGATGTTTGCAATCTATGGGCATTACATACCTCAATAGGAATTTGAACTTTAATCAAGGCCTCTTTGCGCTCAATCATTTTATCTGTATTGATATAATGTAAGGTAATTAAACTATTATCGAGCTGGCTTTGCACTAAACCTCCATAAATAACATTGTATGCAAGCCAGCAAGCGATAAAAAATCCAAGAGTAAAGCTAAAAAAATGCTTTAAAAGTGTTGCTATAATTTTTGCAGTTTTAGTCATTTATGGCCTTTAACTTAAGTAATGTAGTGGCAAATTTTATCATATCTTATTTAACTAAAAAATTTCTTTAAGTGTGCGTATTGGGCACGTTTCTATGGTTTATGAACTACCATTTCCTGCTACAAAATTAGATTAGGGAATTTAGTTGTTGTTGAATTAAATGGAAATAGAGAAGGTAACCAAACGAATAAGTGTTGATAATTCACCAGAACATCATATGTCATAGCGATGTCGTTTATATCTTTACTCAACCTCATCTTTGCATAAAGGAAGTATTTCTAACGCCTAGTTTAACTTACTTATGTGTAATATTGTCGTGAAATAGTTGGCTATTTCTGCAAGAACACGCCTTGAATTAAGTAAAAGGTAATGTGCTAGAAAGCCACAGTGAGTTAAGAGTTTGATTTTATTGTTTTCGTGTAATTTCTCATGCAAACCTGAGGTGACTTAATCAACAGTTGCGTCGCTGTGCCTATTAGTACAAATCCTCACAGAGGAACTTAAGGTAAGCGTTGCTCTGTCATCTTGGTAGTTAAAGTGAATGAAGATATTACGTTAATTGAAATAGTTTTTCCCTTAATGCGTTTAAATGATGTTTGGTGAGTTGTATTTTTCTACTATCTTTGTTTTGTTGGGTTATTTTTGCTAAATAATTATTTATGTTAGATTTTTATTGTTGTCATTCTGTGTTTTGCTAAAATTTGATTAGGTTCTTGTTGTTAATTAGAGTGTGTCATGTCATTAGAGCAATATTTTTTACCATTTCGTCGTCATATTATTGGTCAAGATTTGTGTCATACCATTAACGGTGAGAAGCACCAAATTGTTTATGCAGATTGGACAGCGAGTGGACGGTTATACAGACCTATTGAGCGTTACATCACTGACACTTTAGGCCCATATGTTGCTAATACTCATACGGAAACGAGTTTAACAGGCCGCGCGATGACCAACGCTTATCATGAGGCTCAAAAAGTTATCAAAAAGCATGTTAATGCTTGCCAAAACGATATACTCATTACTGCTGGCACTGGGATGACCGGCGTTATTAATAAGTTTCAGCGGATATTAGGTTTGCGTATTCCAGAGCGAATGCAACCTCAAGTACATTTCGAAGAGTGTGATAAGCCGGTTGTTTTTATCACCCACATGGAACATCACTCTAATCAAACATCCTGGAACGAGTGTGATGTTACCCTAGAAATTATTGATCCTGATAGCGATGGGCTGCCATCATTAGCGCATTTAACGTTATTATTAGAAAAATATGCGCATCGCAAAGTAAAAATAGGGTCTTTTAGTGCGTGTTCAAACGTGACAGGGATCAAGACTCCTTATTATCAGCTGGCAGAAGTAATGCACGAGCACAATGGCTTATGTTTTGTTGATTTTGCATGTTCAGCGCCTTATGTCGATATTGATATGCATCCGAGTAATCCAAAACAGGCTTTAGATGCAATTTACTTTTCTCCGCATAAGTTTTTAGGCGGCCCTGGAAGCTCAGGAGTACTGATTTTTAATAAATCGTTATACAAAAATCGCGTTCCTGATCACCCTGGCGGAGGAACCGTTACTTGGACGAATCCATGGGGTAAGCATAGCTTTTTTAATGATATAGAAATGCGTGAAGACGGCGGTACGCCGGGCTTTTTACAATGCATTAAAACGGCTTTAGCGATTAAAGTTAAAGATGCAATGGGCACCGATAATATTGCCAAGCGAGAGCAAGAAATTACCCACTATGTCATGGATGAATTAGCAAAAAATGATCAGGTGGTTATGCTTGAACCTGAATGTCGAGATAGGTTAGCGATTGTGTCGTTTTATGTGCGCGGAGTTCACCATAATTTGGTTGTACGTCTGTTAAACGATAAATTTGGTGTTCAAACGCGTGGTGGCTGCTCTTGTGCAGGCACTTATGGGCATATTTTGTTGAACGTTGATCAAGACACCTCGTCAAAAATTACTGAACAAATCGATATGGGGGATTTTGCTGAGAAGCCTGGCTGGATCAGAGCAAGCTTTCATCCGACGATGAGTAATAAGGAAGTTGCATATGTTGTTAATGCGATAAATCAAGTCACTAAAAATATTGTTGAATGGAGCAAAGGCTATCGTTTTGACCCAACCTGTGGTGATTTTCACTTAATTAACGGTGATGTCAGTTATCCAAGCTTGGCTGAATTTGATGCTTTTGGTGTCAGTTCAGAAACTCAGCAGGGTACTTCAATTATAAAAAAGTTATTCGGTTAATTTGTAAGTGAGCAACAATCGCCTTGAAACTGTTTTAGTTTCGAGGCAATACACTTTTGAATTATCCTTGGGTCAACACCCCTAGGCTTTAAAATCAATTAACATTTCCGCTGCGACACAATGGCAATCATGTTGGCAAATCGGGCAGCAATATCCATCTTTGCTTAACTCATTCCAACGATCAGGATGGTTTTTTATCAGTTGACCACCACATTTGGTAAAGTATTTTACCGCGCTGTTTCCTGGGCTTTCTCGCCATAGGTGGCTGATGCCAGCCTTAGCACCTTGCTTCATTGCCGCGGCTATTGATAATTTTAATAGTGTTGAACCAATACCATATCCGCGATAATTTTCATCAACGGTATTGCACTTAAAATAACAAATTTGCCGAGGTGAATATTGCCATAAATCAGGAGAGCACCATTGATCAATATCCCAACGTCCCACAGCAAAGGTAATACGAAACCCAACTAATTTATCACTATCATAAGCAACATAGCTTGCGTTAACACCTTTGGCTACCCCCTTGTCATACCAAGACTGCATGCTGTGATTATCCAAGTAACCAGCTCCATGTACGTCGGTCGCTAAACGGATAACGGCTGAAAAATCTTGTGGCTGCATTTCACGATAATTTAGTTGCATCTTACTGATCATATTAGCTTAGTTAGTGTAAACGAAATCATAGCTTATCAGGCTTTATTACGATAATGTAGCCTTATTGAAATTTTGGCCCAGACGACGTGAGGCCTGCTAATTGCACCGTAATGGAGTAAAAATAACGATGTACGATCCTCTTCTTGATAGTTTCCCTGGCTGTGGTGAAGCTTATCCAGACAGTTATTGGGCAAAAACTTCAGGCCAACCCCCTGCTGATGATGGAATAGTTTGCAAAGACATTGATGTTGACGTAGCAATTATTGGTGCTGGGTACACTGGAATGTCATGTGCATTGCATTTAGCGAGAGAGCACAATATTAAAGCTCATGTTCTAGAAGCCAATCAAGTAGCCTGGGGGTGTAGCGGAAGAAATGCAGGATTTATTCTAAAGTCTTCAGGACGAAAATCTTTTCTCACGATGGAAAAACAGTGGGGAGAAGAGGTCATGCGCGGTATTTATGATGAGATGGCTGCAGGTGTTGATACAGTAAATCGCTTAATTGGTGAGGGAATAGAGTGTGATCGCCAAACCAATGGCTACATTAAAGTTGCTCATAAACGTAATAAATTTACTGAATTAAAACAACTTGCCGAGCTGCAAAAATCGAAGTTTGGTTATGATGTTCAAGTGTTGGACCGAGAAACATTACATCAACACTATATGGCAGATCAAAATGCTTATGGGGCAATTAGATATCAAGATGGCTTTGGTCTTAACCCTCTAAAACTCGCCTGGGGCTATCAAAAGCTTGCCAGAGAGGCTGGCGCCAAGATACATACGAGCTCACCAGTTCAGGATTGGATCGAGTGTGGCAGTAAACAACGGCTAATCACGCCCAAAGGAATCGTTAGCGCGGATAAAGTGGTTATTGCAACCAATGGCTATACCCCAAAAGGATTTCAT
Source organism: Thalassotalea ganghwensis (assembly GCF_053485795.1). Classification (NCBI taxonomy): domain Bacteria; kingdom Pseudomonadati; phylum Pseudomonadota; class Gammaproteobacteria; order Alteromonadales; family Colwelliaceae; genus Thalassotalea; species Thalassotalea ganghwensis. Next base: position 140,779 of record NZ_JBQRUM010000009.1, on the reverse strand, counting down.
CCTTTGACGACCAATAAAACGTTACCCGTTTTATCGCAAATTATCGTGACAGAGCCGTTAACGGATGAGCAGATACAAGCGTGTAATTTTTTAACGTCTAACGTGGTAATGGACACGAGAGAGCTCAAGTATTATTACCGTAAGCTACCGGACAATAGGATACTGTTTGGTGGGCGAGGTGCGATTACAGGTAAGTCAGCAGAAGATCCCTACTATGCCAACCGATTATTAAGTGTTTTAAAAACAAGTTTTCCTCAGTTAAAAGAATTAACGATCGCCTATGCTTGGTCGGGCTGGATTTGTATGGCATTAGATGATTTACCGCATATTTATCAAAACCCAACTCAATCAGTTTTCTACTCAATGGGGTATTGCGGTGCAGGAGTTTCTTTCTCTGTGCAAGCAGGCAAACGGTTAGCTGAAAAGGTTGCTGAGAAGTCAGTGCCGAATTTACCTTTATATAATAAGCCTTTGCCAACATTTCCGTTTGCACCGCTGAGGCGGGTAGGCCAGTGGGGCTTTTTTCATTATGGAAAAGTTAAAGACACTTGGTTTTAAACGCAGATAAAGGACTACAGCTAAGTTTTAGTCACATGAACTCGTTCAATTGACGCGATTGAGTTGCCCATTTTGTTTAAAACTCGCGATATTATCGGCGATCAAATCAAGTAGCTTTTGCTGTGCTTGGTGACTTGCCCAAGCAATGTGGGCTGTGATCACAAGGTTATCGAGCGGATTTGCCAATAGTACATCATCAGCCTGTGGCGGTTCTTGAGTTAGCACATCCAACACCGCGTATGCGATCTGTTTTTGTTCTAACGCTTGGTGTAAATCCTTAGGATTGACAATCGCGCCACGAGCGGTATTAATCAGCATCGCCGTTGGTTTCATCAACGCTAAGGTTTTCGTATTAATTAACCCTTCCGTCTCTGGAGTCTGCGGACAATGCAGAGAGACAATATCCGCTTGTGCAAGTGCGTGTTCAAATGAAACACGTCCTCCGCGGATCTCGCTAGCGTTTGGTCGTTCAGCGATTAAAACTTCCATGCCAAACGCTTTGGCAACATTCGCGACGCTCGCTCCTAATGCGCCATAACCAACAATCGTTATCGTTTTCCCAGCGATTTCCTCACTACCATTACCGTGTAAACAAAATGAGTGATGTCGTTGCCATAAACCGCTTTTAACATTGTCGATGTGGTGTTGAGTCTTGCTAAAGTAGGCAAGTATTTGAGAAAACACATATTGGGTGACCGAGTTTTTCGCGTAATCAGCGACATTAGTTACGGCAATGCCGAAGGCCTTTGCCGCGACTAAATCGACATTGTTAGTGCCGGTGGCGGCAATACAGATAAGTTTTACCTTGGAAAGTTTTGCAAGAATATCATGGCATAAAACCACTTTATTGGTGATGACGATATCTGCGTCTTGGCAGCGTTCAATCACTTGTTGATTGGCTGTCAGCGGATAGGTAATCAGTTCGTTAACTTGGCTTTTTATCGCGCTTAGCGAAAGTTGCTCACTAAAGGTTTGACGATCTAAAAATACAGCGCGCATTTTGGTTAAACTCCTTTATTAATTGGTTGGCTTTTCAAGTTGAACAATTTCTTCGCTAATGAGTTGAAGGCGTTCATGCATTAATTGTTGAGCATCTTGCAAACCTTGATTGTAAAAGTAGCTTCCCATCTCATCGCTGATAAAATCGAGTAAAAAATCTGCGTCAAATTGTCCCAGTTCGATGCTTAACTCGTGTTCAAAATATTGTTGTAGTTTTAAGATCAGGTGGTCTTTCTTATCTTGCTCAAACTTCATTGTTTTTACTTAGCGGGTTAATTTTGCGGTATAGTATAACGAAAGTTGATTGAGATATCTTGGAGTCTAAATGGCCACTAAGCCTTCATGGCAGGATAAAGTTAAAGCACTTTGGTATACCGAGTGTCAGTTTTGTCGTCGCGCCCGCTTGTTGCTTTTGTGGTTAGTATTGATGTTAATCGTTGATGGCTTATACTTTCATTTAGTATTCTCATTTTAATCGTCTCTTTGGAGGGCACAATGTCACTACGATGGAGTGATTCTTTAGAAATCGCATTAGATTTGATTGAGCAGCATCCCGATATTGATCCTAAACAAATTCGATTTACCGATTTGCGCGAATGGGTTTTGGCACTCGAGCGCTTTAATGATGATCCTGCGCACTGCGGGGAAAGAGTGCTAGAAGCTATTCAACTTGCGTGGATAGAAGAAGCAGATTGATAACCTTTACTTGTTAATGCTATTACTCACATATGCTCAAATTTAAGTACATTAACTGTTGTTATTACTTTTTTGTCCAATAATCTTCGTCTATACTTGCAGGCACATTCGTTACGTGTCTTTTTCTTCGCTAACTAACCGACTCATTTATTGATAAAAACATGACTGATAAACAAAAACGTCCTTTATACATCCCTTACGCAGGTCCAACATTATTAGAAACGCCTTTGTTAAACAAAGGCAGTGCATTTACCGCTGAAGAACGTAAACACTTTAATTTAATGGGGTTGCTACCGCCACGCTATGAGAGTATTGAAGAGCAAGCTGAGCGCGCATATATGCAATATCGAAGCTTTCACACCAACTTAAATAAGCACATCTATTTGCGGGCGATTCATGATAATAATGAGACATTATTTTTTAAATTGGTTTCACAACACTTAGAAGAAATGATGCCAATTATCTACACGCCAACGGTGGGAGATGCCTGCGAACAGTTTTCTGATATCTACCGCAGCTCACGTGGCTTGTTTATCTCATACGAAGAGCGCCATAATCTTGATGATATCTTACGAAATGCCACTAAAAATAAAGTAAAGGTTATCGTCGTTACTGATGGTGAACGCATCCTAGGACTTGGAGATCAAGGGATTGGGGGAATGGGGATCCCGATTGGTAAGTTATCGCTTTATACTGCTTGTGGTGGTATTAGCCCTGCTTATTGTTTGCCAGTTATGCTTGATGTTGGTACCAATAATGAAAAACTGTTAAATGATCCAATGTATATGGGCTGGCGACATGAACGCATTGGTCAGGCAGAGTATGACGAATTTCTAGAGATGTTTATTCAGGCCGTTAAACGACGCTGGCCTCACGTGATGTTGCAGTTTGAAGATTTTGCTCAGCCAAATGCTATGCCGCTATTATCACGTTATCGTGATGAAATATGCTGCTTTAATGATGATATTCAAGGCACTGCATCGGTAACGGTTGGTACGCTATTGGCGGCGTGTCGTTTGAAAAAAGCTCACTTAGCAGATCAAACTGTGGTTTTTGTTGGTGGTGGCTCTGCAGGGTGCGGCATTGCTGAGCAAATTATTGCGCAAATGATTAAAGAAGGTGCAGCACCTGAAAAAGCAAGAAGCCAAGTGTTTATGGTTGATCGCTTCGGATTGCTTACCGAAGGAATGGCTAATTTACGAGATTTTCAACAAAAGTTAGTACAATCGAAAAGCGCGGTTGCTGATTGGGAAATTTTAGGAGACTATGCGTCGCTAATTGAAGTGATAGAAAATGCTAAACCTGATATTTTAATTGGCGTCTCCGGTGTTTCTGGGCTTTTCACTGAGCATGTCGTAAAAACGATGAAATCTCACTGTCATTTACCGATCATTTTCCCATTAAGTAACCCAGTGAGGCAGGTAGAGGCAACCCCTGAGCAAGTGATTCATTGGACAGAAGGTGAGGTCATTGTTGCAACGGGAAGTCCGTTCGACCCGATTGAATATCAAGGAAAGCTTTATCATGTTGCTCAGTGTAACAACAGTTATATTTTTCCGGGTATTGGGCTAGGGGTCGTTTCCGCCAATATCAATCGTATCACCGATGAAATGTTGATGATGGCCAGCGAAATGTTAGCGCAATCTTCACCGCTGGCTAATACCGGCAAAGGCGAGCTTTTACCTCCGATTACGGAAATTGCTAATCTTAGTAAGAAAATTGCTTTTGCTGTTGCAAAGGTTGCTTTTAAGCAAGGATTAGCGCTTGAAATTAGCGATGAACAATTGTTAGAAAAAATTGAGCGTAATTTCTGGAAACCTGAATATCGACAATACCGACGCATTAGTATGTAGTCTAATTTATCAGGTTTAAGTTATCTTGAGCAGATGGGGCTTAACTCTATCTGCTCAAGATATTATTTTTCATTGCTTCAGCATAGAGGTTATGCATTCAGTAATATTTATAATGCTTTGTATCTGCTGATAAGAATTATTAGTCATTTAATGGCATTTAGTCTATAATCGCGCCCAAAATTTTCCCAGTTTATTAATTTATACTTTAAGAGGGCTAAACATGGCTATCGAACGTACGTTTTCTATCGTAAAACCAGATGCAGTTGCTAAGAACGTAATTGGTCAAATCTACAACCGTTTTGAAACAGCAGGTTTAAAAATTGTTGCTGCTAAAATGGTTCATTTATCAAAAGAAAAAGCAGAAGGTTTCTATGCTGAGCACAGCGAGCGTCCATTCTTTGGTGCTTTAGTTGAGTTCATGACTTCTGGTCCAGTAATGGTTCAGGTGTTAGAAGGTGAAGATGCTGTTCGTAAGAACCGTGAAATCATGGGCGCTACTAACCCAGCTGAAGCGTTAGCAGGTACTTTACGTGCTGATTATGCTAACTCAATCGATGAGAATGCATGTCACGGTTCAGACGCTTTAGAATCTGCTGCTCGTGAAATTGCTTACTTTTTCTCTGATGATGAGATTTGTCCACGCACTCGTTAATCTCATTCACCAATACGGCTTACCTAGCCGTTACATGATTTAGTAAGTGGTTATAAAAAGGATTTTACTGATTTTCAGTAAAATCCTTTTGCTATTTAGCCATAGGTCATCACTAAATTGTTTGCTTTGGCGATAAAGTGTACAATTTACTTGGAATTTTAAGTTGGAAGCGTTTTCATGACAGATGTTGTAACTGTTGAACCCATTGTAGCCAAGAAAAAAGTTAATTTACTTAACTTAGATCATCAAATGATGCGTGAATATTTCGCCTCAATTGGTGAAAAACCGTTTAGAGCCGATCAAATAATGAAGTGGGTCTATCATTTTGGCTATGATGATTTTGAGAAAATGACGAATCTTAACAAAAAGTTAAGAGAGAAGTTACAACGTAATTGTGAAATCAAAGCACCGGAGATTTCTAAAAAGCAAGTCTCAAATGACGGTACCATCAAATATGCATTGTTGCTTGAAGGCGGACAAGAAGTTGAAACGGTATGGATCCCTGAAAACGACAGAGCAACCTTGTGTGTATCCTCTCAAGTAGGCTGTGCGTTGGAATGTACTTTTTGCTCAACAGCCCAGCAAGGCTTTAACCGTAACTTATCGATGTCAGAAATCATAGGACAAGTATGGCGAGTAGCAAATGATATTGGTGCAACTCGTATTGCAGGTAAACGACCCATTACTAATATTGTCATGATGGGGATGGGAGAGCCATTACTCAACATGAAAAATTTAATTCCTGCTTTAGATACCATGTTGAATGATTTAGGCTATGGCCTTTCAAAACGCCGTGTCACGGTAAGTACATCAGGCGTAGTCCCAGCGCTTGATATGTTGAAAGACAAAATAGATTGCGCGCTGGCAATTTCAGTTCATGCGCCGAATAATCAATTGCGTGATGAACTTGTACCCATCAATAAAAAATATCCACTCGAAGAATTTTTAGCTGCTGCTGGCCGCTACGTTGAAGGTTCTAAAGCCAATAAACAAGCAACTATTGAGTATGTGATGTTAGATCATGTTAACGATAGCACCGATCATGCCCATGAACTTGCACACGCATTAAAAGATTTACCGAGTAAAATTAACCTGATTCCTTTTAATCCATACCCAGGTTCACCCTACAAACGTTCGAGTAATTCTCGCATTGATCGTTTTGATAAAGTACTGCAAAGTTATGGCTTTACAGTGATTACCCGTCGTACTCGTGGCGATGATATTGATGCCGCTTGTGGGCAGTTAGCGGGGGATGTTTTAGACAGAACCAAACGAACTGCAAGCATTGCAGAAAAAAAACAGGTGAAAGCTGACGAAATATCAGTAAAAATAGTAGGATAACTCAAGTTCAAAAGTGAAACCTACGGATGATGGTGAATAGTAATAAAATTTTGATTAGTTTGGCATGTGCTGGAATGCTAGCTGGCTGCGTAACTCAGCGTTATGATGGCGAGAATAATAATCCAGTAATTCAAAATGAATCATCTAAAAATGATATCGCTATGACTCGTATTTCCTTGGGTTTAGAATATTTGAGGATGGGCAATACTACCCAAGCAAAGCTTAACTTAGAAAAAGCGAAACGTTTTGCGCCAAACTTAGTGCAAGTACATACGGCTTTTGCCCATTATTATGATAAAGTGGCTGAGCCAGAATTAGCCATTAAGGCCTATGAAAAAGCACTTTCAATTAAGCCAGATGACGCTGATACCTTGAACAATTATGGCGCATTTTTGTGTAAGCATAATCAATTTGATAAGTCAGAAAAGCAATTTTTAAAGGCGATTAATACGCCCAGTTACCTTCTGGTATCACAAAGTTATCAAAACTTATCCATTTGCCAATTAAAGGCAAAGCACTTTGATAAAGCAGAAAATTACTTAGAAAAAGCTATTGTGCATAACCCGAACGATGCCGATGTTTTACTTCTTATGCTACAAGTGCAATATATCAAAGGGAATTACAAAGGGGCGAAAGAGTATCTTCAGCGTTATGAAAAAGCGACAAGACGTTTTACGCCCGAAGCGCTAGGATTGGCGTTTAAAGTCTATGACCGTTTGTTTGACCGTCAAACGGCAAAAAATTATGCCAGTATGTTAGTAAAAATGTTTCCAGACTCTTATCAAGCACGTCAGTATTTGCTTAATGGCTTAACGGATACTGATGCAGACAAACTGGCTAAAGAGTATCAGTTAACGCAAATAAAACCTTATGAGAAGAAAAAACGGGTTGTTGTATTGTCGCCTGATAAACCTCTTTCAAGTAAGCCTGAGAAAACCCTAGTTGCGTCAGATGCTAAGGCGAATGAAGCTCAAACAGACGTAGTTGCAACTGAAGGTTCACCAACCGATACCAGTGAATCTGAACAAGCTAAGGTACAGGTTAGCCAAACCGAAGCAAGCGCGATTGAACAAGTTCAGGAAAGCTCGGTAACCGCAATTTCAGAGCCTCAAAGTGAAGTAGAAAATACTGATGAAGCTCCCTTGAAAACAGAGCTTCTAGCGGTTAGTCCTGAAATTGAACAACAAGAGCTTGAGTTGGCAAAACAGCGAAAAGCTGAATTAGAAAAACAAAAAGCAGAACAATTGCAAGACGATAGTGATGTTTCAAGCGCCGTCGCCAGTGCATTGCAGGTTGAGCAAGTATCACCAAGTAAAAAAACAGAAGATGGTCAACAGTTGATGACCATCCCCGTTCATGTCGTCAAAAAAGGAGAAAGCCTTTTTGCTATTTCCAAAAAATATAATATTCACATGAAAGCGATTGAACGCTGGAATAACTTTAGCCGCAATCAAGTATTGCGTCTTGGACAAGTGCTGTATTTAGCTAACCCTGATAAAGCCGCTAAGTCTCAAGAGAATTAATCAATGACGAATAAAAATAATACCGAAGAGCTATCAGATGATATGGAGGTTGTCGGTCCAGGACAAATGCTCGCACAGGCGCGTGAAAAAGCTGGCTTAACCCAAAAGGATGTCGCCGAAAGATTAAACTTTCGAACTACATTAGTTAAAGAGCTTGAGCAAGATATCTTTGATAAAAGTTTGCCTGCAACGTTCAACCGAGGATATCTAAAGAACTATGCCAAACTGGTAGATCTTCCCGTAGATGATGTTTTAGCAAGTTATGAAATGATTTGTGTTGCAGAAATGCAAGGGGCTGAAATGCAGAGCTTTTCGAAACAGACAGAAAAGCAGGCGGAAAATAATCGGTTAATGTGGGTAACCTACCTAATCGTTGCGTTACTTATTGGTTCAACCTTAATGTGGTGGCTACAAGAAAATGCAAAAGAGCAAGACAATGCCAGCACTAACGCATCACAAGTAGAAAGCTTGCCCACTAAAACTAACGATGATAGCCAAACGAGTGTCGAAGGTAATGCAGAACTTAGTGAAAATCCTGCGGCTGAGCAAAAGGCGGAACAAGCGATAGAACCTACAGTGAGTGATGTCAATGAGAATCTTGGTGAGGAGTCTTCCACGCAAAGCCTTTCAATCGATGCAAATCAAGACACCACTCAACCAACGAGTGTAGGGCGACAAGCATTAGATCAGTCAAATCAGCAAGCTAACCCTGATGCGAATGTCTCTGACACTGAAATTTCCGCGGCAGATAGTGTTGATGTTAGCTTTACTTTTTCTGGTGATTGTTGGGTTAATATTTATGACGCTACCGGAGAGCGCATTGCCTGGGGCATTAAAAAGTCAGGGTATGAAATGAATATCCAAGGTATTCCGCCGTTTAATATCACCCTAGGTAAGCCAGAGTTAGTCACCATAGTTTACAATGGCGAGGCTGTTGATACGTCCTCGTTTGCTAAAGGCAATATTGCCAAATTTAATTTACCCATGACGGAAGAATAGTCCGTTTTATACAGTCAGTAATTTAAGAGATCTTATGTTTAAAGAATCCCCGATTATCCGCCGAAAATCTCGACAAATTATGGTCGGCAATGTGCCTGTGGGTGGCAATGCACCAATAGCGGTGCAATCGATGACCAATACCTTAACCACCGATGTTGAAGCAACGGTTAAACAAATAAAGGCACTAGAAGCCGTTGGCGCTGACATTGTTCGAGTAAGTGTGCCAACCATGGATGCCGCAGAAGCATTTAAGCAAATAAAGCAACAAGTTAATGTCCCTTTAGTGACTGATATTCACTTTGACTATCGCATCGCACTAAAAGTTGCTGAATACGGCGCCGACTGCTTGCGAATTAATCCAGGCAATATTGGTCGAGAAGATCGCGTTAGGGCGGTAGTGGAATCAGCGCGAGATAAAAATATCCCGATACGTATTGGTGTTAATGGTGGCTCTTTAGAAAAAGACATACAAGAAAAGTATACTGAGCCAACACCTGAAGCTTTGCTTGAATCAGCAATGCGACACGTTGAAATTTTAGATAAACTGAACTTTCATGACTTTAAAGTCAGCGTGAAAGCGTCTGACGTCTTTTTAGCCGTAGGGGCTTATCGATTGTTAGCAAAACAAATTGATAACCCACTGCATTTAGGGATTACTGAAGCTGGCGGATTGCGATCTGGTTCGGTTAAATCATCTATCGGGCTAGGCTTATTACTTTCTGAAGGTATTGGTGATACCTTACGAGTATCTTTAGCTGCAGATCCCGTTGAAGAAATTAAAGTTGGCTTTGACATTTTAAAAGCACTTAAGTTACGTAGTCGGGGTATTAACTTTATTGCCTGTCCAAGTTGCTCTCGTCAAGAGTTTGATGTCATTGCCACCGTCAATGAACTTGAGCAACGTGTCGAAGATATTATGACCCCGATGGATGTATCGATTATTGGCTGCATTGTTAATGGCCCTGGTGAAGCGACGGTGTCAGATCTAGGTCTTACCGGCAGCAGTAAAAAAAGTGGCTTCTATTTAGATGGTGTCCGTCAAAAAGAGCGTTTTGATAATGATAATCTCGTTGAACAGCTTGAACAACGTATTCGAGCGAAAGCGAAATTAATGGATGAACAAAATCGCATCAACATTAAACAATTATAGCAATTTACCTGGTAGAAAAATTCAACGATAAGCAGTTAAATTTTACGTTTGTCGTCAATCTGCCTATAATGCGCGCAGCATAAAATATTTGAGTTAAAAGAGAGAAGTTACCAAGTGAGTAAAGCTATTCAGGCCGTTAGAGGGATGAACGATTGTCTTCCTTCAGAAACTAACATTTGGCAAATGGTTGAAGATACGCTGCGCCGTGTTGCCAGCAATTATGGCTTTGCTGAAATTAGAATGCCAATTGTTGAGTCAACTCACCTTTTTAAGCGCTCTATTGGTGAAGTTACCGATATTGTTGAAAAGGAAATGTATACCTTTGAAGACAGAAATGGTGATAGTCTGACATTGAGACCTGAAGGAACAGCTTCTTGTGTAAGGGCTGGCAATCAGCATGGCTTGTTGTACAATCAAGAGCAACGCTTGTGGTATATGGGACCTATGTTTAGGCATGAGCGTCCACAAAAAGGCCGCTATCGACAGTTTCATCAGTTTGGTATCGAAGCATTTGGTATTGCAACTCCGGATATCGATGCAGAAATTATTTTACTATCTTCTCGCCTTTGGCGGGAACTTGGAATCAATGAATTTGTCACATTAGAGTTGAATTCGTTGGGATCTTCAGAAGAACGCGCTAATTATCGAGAAGCATTAGTTGCCTTCTTAAAAGAGAAAGAGCACTTACTCGATGATGACAGTAAACGTCGGATGCATACTAATCCGTTGCGGGTGTTAGATAGCAAAAATCCAGATGTGCAAGCAGCGCTAGTTGATGCACCAAAGCTTTCTGAGTATTTTGGACAAGAGTCATTGGAGCATTTTGAGCAAGTTTGTCAGCGTCTAGACGCGGCGGGCATATCATATGTTATCAATGAGCGACTGGTTAGAGGTTTAGATTACTATAACCGCACAGTGTTTGAATGGGTGACTGATAGCTTAGGTGCACAAGGTACGGTTTGTGCAGGAGGCCGATATGACGGTCTAGTTGAGCAACTCGGTGGTAAATCTACACCAGCGTTTGGGTTTGCACTGGGTATTGAACGCTTAGTGTTGATGTTAACTAGCTTAGAAAAAGTAACTAACATTCGCCCGCAGGCTGATGTTTATTTAATCAGCCTTGGTGAAGGTGTTGATGTCAAAGCTTCTGCGTTAGCAGAACAATGGCGAGATGCGGTTCCTGATATTCGTATTCAAAACCATTTAGGTGGCGGCAATATGAAAAAGCAAATGAAGCGCGCAGATAAATCGGATGCAAGCGTAGCTATTATTATCGGTGAAGACGAGCTAGCACAGCAAATCGTCGCGGTAAAATATTTACGTGAGAAGAAAGAACAACAGAGTTTGGCTTTTACACAAGTGCCAGACTTTTTAGCAAGTTTAATTAAGGGTTAGTTGTGGATATACATCAAACAGAAGAACAGCAAGTCGAAACGATAAAACGTATTTGGAGCGAGTACGGAAATTCAATTATTGCCGGTTTAACCATTGGTTTAGGTGGCTTTATTGGCTTTAATTTTTATCAAGAGAATAAGCTTGAGCAAGAATTAGCAACCGCTGACGCCTATCAGTCAGTTGTTGAATTGTTAGCAGAAGAAAAGAATGAAGCGTTTAGAAGCCAAGCTAACGCTTTTATTGCTGAAAATAAAGAATCAGCCTATGCCGTGTTAACGGCGCTTTCGTTAGCTAAAGATGCAGCTACACACCAAGACTGGTCTCAAGCCGAGCAGCATTTAACAACAGCAATTAATCAATCTACCGATAAAGCAATTACCGGAATTGCTGTGTTACGTAAGGCAAGAGTTCAATTGCAACAGGAAAAAATAACCGAAGCATTAGCCACTTTAGAAACGCCTATAGCAGCGTCATTTGCTGCTAGTGTAGACGAAATCAAAGGTGACGCTTATTTAATGCAAGGTAAAAAAGAACTTGCTCGTAACGCTTATCAAGCTGCAATCACGGCAAGTGGAGATAATGTACCGTCTGCTTTGCAAATGAAGTTAGATGATTTAGCAGAGAGCGTTAGCATCGCTCAGTAAGAGGTTATTCTCTTTCCTAGACGGGAGTATTAAGTGCGCATATATAATAAGAAATTAACGTTATCCTTATTGATGGCAATAGGGATCACAGCGTGTTCATCAACGGATGAAATCGATCCAACTGAGCCTGCTGAATTACAAGAAATTCAAGTAAGCTATACACCTGAGGTTGTTTGGAGTCAATCAGTCGGCGATGGCGTTGACGATTATTACTCACAGCTTCGACCTATCGTCGCTTACGATAAAGTCTTTACTGCTAGTAGAGAAGGCGATGCATACGCATTTGATGTCTCAACAGGTAAGCAAATATGGCATATCGATTTAAGTGACATCAATAATGAACGCGGATTTTTTGACAGCACAACCTCTGCGATGATTAGCGGTGGACCTACGGCTGGCATTAATCGAGTGTTTTATGGTAGTGAAAATGGCGATGTCTTTGCTTTAGAAGCCGACAATGGCAGCGTAATTTGGCAAGGAAAAGTTAAAGGTGAGGTTATTGCAGCACCAGCCTTTGACCAAGGTAGTGTTGTCGTCAATACATCTTCTGGCATTATTAAGTCCTTCAATGCAACCAGTGGCGAAGAGGGGTGGCAAATAGAGCAAGACGTGCCACCGTTATCGTTACGCGGTATTAGTGCTCCTGCCGCTTTAGCAGGTGGTGTGATTGTCGGAGCTGCCGATGGTACATTGACTGTTTATATATTAGATAACGGTCAACAAGGTTGGACAGCCGAAATCGGTGAAGCAAGTGGTTCTACTGAGCTTGAGCGTGTTATTGACGTAGATGCAGCACCTATCATTTATGATGATAAGGTCTATGCTGTGTCAGCGAGAGGACACCTGGCTGCGGTAGATTTACGTTCAGGCCGTACACTTTGGAAGCGCCAGTATTCATCATTTAGTGCCGTTGCTATTGACGGAAATACCATTTTTCTAACAGACGTTAAAGGTCATGTTTACGCAGTAGATAGACTTAATGGTTTAGAAAAATGGAGCCAGCCAGCGCTCACGAATCGAACAGTAACAGGTCCTGCTGTTGTCGGTGACTATGTTGTTGTTGGTGATTATGAAGGTTATTTACATTGGCTATCTCAAGAAACAGGTGAATTTGTTGCCCGCTATGAAGTTGATAGTAGTGGCATATACACTGCGCCAACAGTTGTTGACGGTGTATTGATTGTTCAATCAAGAGATGGTGACTTACAAGCAATTAAAACCCCCTAACGGTTTTGATTAATGCTAAAATAGTAAACGGCTCCTCCGTGTATTGCGGGTGGGGCCGTTGTTTTTATAGAATTGTCTTATTTTAATAGACTATGAATTATCAGTTTGAGGTTTAAATGCTCCCAGTTGTCGCCCTAGTTGGCCGTCCTAATGTTGGCAAATCAACGCTATTTAATCGATTGACTCGCAGTCGAGATGCACTAGTGGCGGATTACCCTGGTTTAACCCGAGATCGTCAATATGGACAGGCGCAAGTAGAAGAGCACCCCTTTATTGTCATTGATACGGGGGGTATACATGGTGATGAAACCGGGATTGATGCCTTAATGGCAGAGCAATCGATGATGGCTATCGATGAAGCGGATGCGGTACTCTTTTTAGTCGACGCTCGTGCAGGTATGACTGCCGCTGATCAAGTGATTGCTGAGCACTTAAGAAAGCAAAATAAGAAAGTATTTCTCGTTGCTAATAAGATCGATGGTATTGATGCTGATTCTGCCGTCGCTGAGTTCTATGCGCTAGCTTTAGGTGAAGTTCATCAAATCGCTGCTGCGCATGGACGAGGTGTTACTCAGCTATTAACCTTGGCCTTGACCCCGCATATCGAAGCATTATCGCAACGCTCAACAGAGGAAGTGGATGAATTAGATGAAGAGTATGATGCTTTCGAACCCAGCTTAACGGATGAGGAAGTCATTGCTCAATCGCCAGAGCAAGATGACATGATCAAGCTGGCGATTATTGGTAAGCCAAATGTTGGTAAGTCAACGTTAACCAATCGAATTTTGGGTGAAGAGCGGGTTGTTGTCTATGACATGCCAGGCACCACTCGCGATAGCGTTTATATTCCTATGGAACGGGAAGGACGCAAATATACACTGATTGATACCGCTGGTATTAGACGTCGTAAAAATGTTACTGATGTTGTTGAAAAGTACTCAGTAATAAAAACATTACGTGCAATAGAAGATGCTAATGTATGTTTACTGATCATCGATGCCCACGAAGGTATTACCGATCAAGATTTGAGTTTATTAGGGTTTATTTTAGAAGCAGGTCGCTCATTAGTGTTAGCCGTCAATAAATGGGATGGCTTAGATGAACACGTTAAAGATCGAATTAAGTCGGAATTAGATCGTCGTCTTGGTTTTATTGATTTTGCTCGAATGCACTTTATTTCAGCACTTCATGGAACCGGCGTTGGTCATTTGTATGAATCCGTTGAAGAAGCTTTTGTTTCCGCAACTAAACGTATTTCAACGTCAATGGTCACTAAAATACTTGATATGGCGGTATTTGATCATCAACCGCCAATGCATAATGGTAGGCGTATAAAGTTAAAATATGCGCATGCAGGTGGTTATAACCCGCCAATCATCGTTATTCACGGTAATCAGGTTAAACACTTACCCCCCTCATATAAGCGCTATTTGATGAACTACTATCGAAAGTCGTTAAAAATTATGGGAACACCGATTAAAATCGAGTTTAGAGAAACGTCTAATCCTTTTGCCGGTAAAAAGCGATTATCTTATTCTGAGCAGAAAAAAATCGCTCGAAAAACACAAGGCTATAATAAAGATAGTTAATAGTGCCAAGATAAAATGTCCTGCGGACTCAATAGGGGAAACATCACTAGATTTTCCCCAAATCAATGAGTTCCGCAGTGACCCGCTTATCACTTGGCGTAATGTAGCGCTAAAAATCTAATCGATTAAAGCTGAGCTGATTTATTTATGCCAAGCAGATATCTGCTTTGAATTGTGATAACGCTTGGATATCAATTATTTGCAAATAAAGTGCTTTTTGCTAATGTAAGAGATATTCATTAGAAAAGTTAAGCATAATTGTTATGACTGCTGCACCGATAAAAATAGACACTGCTGAGCGGCTAAACCGTAATTTGGCGCTAATGCAAGCTGGGTCGGCAGTTACCATCGATGTTTCAACCCCTGCCGGGCAAAAAGCCAAATTTAGAACCGTATTTATTGGTTATTTACCTAAACAGTACGTACTCATTCAAATGCCTGAAAGTAATCGTCTTGGTAATTTTTCCAATTTTATTGTTCAAGGTACGGCCGTTACTGTAAGAGGGTTAATTGAAGGGCATGAAGGTACAGTAGCCGCATTTATCTCCTCTATAAGGCAAACGCTTCAAATACCCTCTCGCATCATGGTGTTAGACTTTCCCAAAACGGTCAGTGTGCAAAGTTTGCGTAATGCCGTTCGTATTGATGCTAATATCGGCAGCACAGTCCAAGTTGGTGAAGAGTACTGGCAGGCGACAATTACAGATATTTCAGTCAGTGGATGTCAATTATTAATCACCAATGGCTATAGTTTAAAAATTGCTAAAGGTGACAAACTAAACGCTGTGATCGAAAACTTCCAAGATAAAGAAAACCTAAAACTAGTCTATGAAGTGTGTTCAACAAAAATTATCAATGAAGATCTTTCTTTAGGGATCAAGTTTGACCCAAGTTACCGCGAAGCTGTGATCAGGATCATTAACGATATCCTAATCCAAGATCAGTAATACCAATTAAACTAAAGATCTGATTATTCAGCCAGAACTAAAAGACTTAGAGGCAAGGACTTGAATGCAGTTAATGCTTATTAAGCTTTCGTATGTTTTTGTTTCGCGATGACTTCACCAATGATGTAACCATCACGCACTTGAATCTTTATCTGCTCATGTTCATTGGTATCATTAATACTGCGAATTATTTTTTCGTTTTCATTTCTGGTGACGCTATACCCGCGAGCGATTGTCGCTAATGGACTAACAACGTGGAGTTGTTCGATTAGGTGTCCGAATTTTTGTTGCTTTGACTTTATTTGACGCTCAATTGCATTGTAAAAGCGCTTTTGTATTTGAAGGTATCGCTCTTGATTGCGTATGAGCATTTTTTCTGGGTTATGGCTGGTGAGCCTCGTAGCTAATCCGCTAGGCATAAGTCTTAATGCTTTTACGTAGCGATACATCGCTTGCTCGAGTCGGTTCGCTAATTCGTCGGTTTTTTGCTGTTGCTGTTGCAAGCGTGCTTTAGGATGAACTTGCATTAACCGGTGTTTTACTTGGCTAAATCGAACCGAAGATCTTGATAAATAACCTTGTGCTAAAAAATGAAGGTGCTTAGTTCTATTGCTTAGTTGAGTCAAAAGTTCATTGGCATCGGTTGATACCAATTCAGCAGCTGCAGAGGGTGTTGGTGCTCTTAAATCAGCAACATAATCGCTAAGCGTTGTATCAATTTCATGACCGACGGCGCTAATTATTGGAATAACACTATGATAAATTGCGTTAACGACGGTTTCTTCATTAAAGCACCATAAATCTTCTAAAGAACCGCCACCTCGTCCAACAATCAACACGTCACAATAGTGATGTTTATTGGCACTTTCTATAGCAAGACTTATGTCATTTGCTGCTAGGTCTCCTTGAACCAAACTTGGGTAGATGACCACCTCTACACTTGGATTTCTTCGTTTTAACACTGTGATGATATCTTTTACGGCAGCACCGGTAGGAGAGGTGATAATACCAACGCAATTAATTGCTTTTGGCAATGCTTTTTTATGCACCGGCGAAAACAAGCCTAGTGCGTTGAGTTTCGCTTTTAATTGTTCAAATTGCTGGCGCAGCAATCCATCACCTGCTGGCTCCATCGTTTCAATGATTAATTGAAAGTCGCCGCGGGGCTCGTATAGTGAAACTTTTGCTCGCACCAACACTTGTTGGCCATTGGCGGGGCTAAGACGAACTCTTTGGTTACTGCCTTTAAACATAGCGCAGCGTACTTGAGACTTACTGTCCTTTAACGATAAATACCAATGTCCAGAACTTGCTGGTACAAAGTTAGATATTTCACCCGTTAACCAAACCGTTCTTAACTCACTTTCCAGCATAAACTTCACTTTTTGGGTAAGTTCACTAACCTGTAAAATATGCTGTTGGCTCATAGAGAAGGTACTCTTTCATTGATTTTTTTGTGAATTGGGCTGCTATTATAGTTTTTTAAGGGAAATAATAAAATTTAAGTTTACCTGTTCTAGAAAAACGGTTAAAATTCTGCCGCAATATTTCATCCCTTACCTACTTTTTTAGAGAGATGTTGCGATGCTACGAATTGCTCAAGAAGCACTAACTTTTGATGATGTTCTTTTGGTGCCTGCGCACTCAACCGTTTTGCCTCATACGGCTGACTTAAAAACCAAATTAACCCGTAAAATAAGCCTTAATGTCCCTATGGTATCTGCATCTATGGATACAGTTACCGAGGCTAGATTAGCTATTACTCTCGCACAAGAGGGTGGTATTGGTTTTATCCATAAAAATATGACGATTGCTGAACAAGCGCGTAATGTTTCTCAAGTAAAAAAATATGAAAGCGGTATCGTTTCTAACGCGGTAACCGTGAGCCCTGATGCTACTATACGCTCAGTGATGGAACTTGCTGATGAGTTAGGCTTTTCGGGTTTTCCTGTTGTAGATAGTGCCAATAATTTAGTCGGTATTATCACTGGGCGCGATTTACGTTTTGAAACTAATTTAGATAAGCCTGTTTCAGCGTTAATGACCACAAAAGAGAACTTAGTCACCGTTAAAGAAGGCGCTAACCGCGAAGAAATTCTAGGCTTAATGCATGAACACAGAATTGAAAAAATTCTGATGATTGATGACGACTTTAAGCTTAAAGGTCTAATTACAGTTAAAGATTATCAAAAAGCAGAAAGTAAGCCTAACGCATGTAAAGACGAGCTAGGTCGATTGCGAGTTGGCGCGGCTGTTGGTGTTGGTGCAGGTACTGACGAACGTATCGATGCATTGGTTGCTGCTGGCGTTGATGTGTTATTAATTGATACTTCACATGGCCATTCACAAGGGGTTATTGATCGCGTTAAGGAAACTCGTGCTAAATATCCTGACTTACAAATTGTTGCTGGTAACGTCGCAACTGCTGCTGGTGCAAAAGCATTGGCTGATGCTGGAGTTGATGCGGTTAAAGTAGGGATTGGTCCAGGTTCAATTTGTACAACTCGTATAGTGACTGGCGTCGGGGTGCCACAATTAACGGCAATTTCAGATGCTGTTGATGCGTTAAAAGATACGGATATTCCAGTTATTGCTGATGGCGGTATACGTTTTTCTGGGGATATTGCCAAAGCGTTGGTTGCTGGGGCACATTGCGTAATGGTTGGTAGTATGTTCGCCGGTACCGAAGAGTCTCCAGGTGAAGTTGAATTATATCAAGGTCGCTATTACAAGTCTTATCGCGGTATGGGATCTTTAGGTGCGATGAGTCAGAAAGAAGGCTCTAGTGATCGCTACTTCCAAAAATCTGATGGCGAAGCGGATAAATTAGTGCCTGAAGGAATTGAAGGTCGTGTCGCGTATAAAGGTCCGGTCGCGGCTATTATTCATCAACAAATGGGTGGTTTACGCTCTTCAATGGGGTTAACAGGCTGCAAAGATATCGAAACGATGCGAACTAAGCCTCAATTTATGAAAATTACTGCAGCAGGGATGGGAGAGTCTCATGTACATGACGTTACCATTACCAAAGAAGCGCCAAATTATCGCATGGGCTAAACATTAGTTAAGTCAAATAAGACAAAAAGTAACGACAGATAACGTAGTTGCTTATAATTTTTAATTGCAGGCTGATCTGTTAATAATCACAGGTCAGCCTGCTGCTTTATCATCATCAGATACGTTTTATTAGGAAATACACATGAGCAAAGATATTCATGATCATCGAATACTCATCTTAGATTTTGGCTCTCAATATACTCAACTTATTGCTAGACGCGTTAGGGAGATTGGTGTTTATTGTGAATTATGGGCTTGGGATGTAACTGAAACGCAAATTAAAGAGTTTGAGCCTACAGGTATCATATTAGCGGGTGGCCCAGAGAGTGTTACTGAATTTAATTCGCCACGTGCGCCTGAATATGTCTTTAATGCTGGTGTCCCAGTATTAGGCATTTGTTATGGTATGCAAACCATGGCAGAACAGCTCGGCGGCGCTGTTCAAGGTTCAGAGCATAAAGAGTTTGGTTATGCTGCTGTTGAAGTTATTGCTCAATCATCGCTATTTAAAAATATTGAAGATTCAATTAATAGTAACGGTAATGCCTTATTAGACGTTTGGATGAGCCATGGCGATAAAGTTTCTGAAATCCCTTCCGATTTTGTCACGATTGCACAGACACCGAGTTGTAAGTATGCCGCGATGGCAAACGAAGAGAAAAAGTTTTATGGTGTCCAATTCCACCCAGAAGTCACACATACTAAGCAAGGAATGCGAATTTTAGAGCATTTTATTGTTGATATTTGTCAATGCGAAAAGCTATGGACGCCAAGTTCAATTATTGAAGATGCCATTGAGAAAATGAAAGCTCAAGTTGGTGATGATGAAGTGGTTCTCGGATTATCTGGTGGTGTTGATTCATCGGTTGTGGCGATGTTACTTCACCGCGCTATCGGCAAAAAGTTAACGTGTGTATTTGTTGATAATGGTTTGTTGCGCCTTAATGAAGGCAAACAAGTGATGGAAATGTTTGGTGATCATTTTGGCTTGAATATTATCCATGTTAATGCTGAAGATCGTTTCTTAGCTCGCTTAGCGGGAGAAAATGATCCCGAGAAAAAGCGTAAAATTATTGGTAATGTATTTGTTGAAATATTTGATGAAGAAGCGAGTAAATTAACTAATGCTAAGTGGTTAGCGCAAGGCACCATTTATCCAGATGTTATTGAGTCAGCGGCATCAGCTACGGGTAAAGCACATGTCATTAAATCTCACCATAATGTTGGTGGCTTACCAGAAGATATGGAGCTTGGTTTAGTTGAACCATTACGTGAGCTATTTAAAGATGAAGTGCGCAAAATCGGTTTAGAACTGGGCTTGCCTTATAACATGTTATATCGTCATCCATTTCCAGGACCTGGACTTGGTGTGCGTATCTTAGGTGAAGTAAAGAAAGAATATGCCGACTTATTGCGTCGTGCTGATCATATCTTTATTGAAGAGTTACGTAAGCATGACTTATATGACAAGGTTAGCCAAGCATTTACTGTGTTTTTACCGGTGCGTTCTGTTGGTGTCATGGGGGACGGGCGCAAGTATGACTGGGTGGTTAGCCTAAGAGCCGTAGAAACGATTGATTTTATGACCGCGCATTGGGCGCATTTGCCATATGACTTTCTTGGTTTAGTGTCTAATCGAATCATTAATGAAATCGACGGCATCTCACGAGTGGTTTATGATATTTCAGGTAAGCCACCTGCAACGATCGAGTGGGAATAGTGATTCTAAAGCATAATGCTTAGCTAGAACTTATAAAACTAGCTTATAAAAGTAAATTTTCGACGTAAAACCCCATTGTTAATACAATGGGTTTTTTTTATCGAAACAAGGAACAATTTTTGATGGCAATTGAAAGAATCGAAACTGGAACACGCATGAGCCGTATTGTTAAACATAATGGTACAGTGTATCTATGCGGACAAGTATGCGCTGATGCGTCAAAGCCAATCAAAGAACAAACGGAGACGATGTTAGCTAAAGTTGAAGCATTACTAATTAAAGCCGGCAGCTCAAAAGAACATATGTTATCAGCGACCATTTATTTAAAAACAATGAAAGATTTTGCCGCAATGAATCAAGTGTGGGATGCCTGGGTACCCGAAGGCTGTGCGCCAGCACGAGCATGCGTGCAGGCACCAATGGCAAGAGAGGCTTTATTAGTTGAGATTTCGGTAATCGCCGCACAAATAGGTGAGTGCTAAATTCTCTAAGCTCATTTACTTGGTTTTATTCGTAATTTTTTGTTACAATTTGTTAATGATTTGTATTTAAGTACAATTCTATTTAATTTAAATAATATAAAATTTAGTCAACCAACAAGGACGTTTATATGCGTTATATCCTTTTTGTAGCTGCGGTGCTGCTGAGTATAAGCCAGTTTTCATTTGCTAAGTCTCAGCAAATCCCACTACAGCATTTTTATCAATTACCAATGGTTCAAAATCCGGTAATTTCTCCAGACGGAAAAAACATTGCTGTTATTTTGAATCAAGATGGTTTAACTCAAGTCGCCATTGTTGACTTCAATGATCATAGCAAGGTGAACGTAATCCTTCAGTTAGGTGCAGAAAAGTATCGCATCGATGAGTTAAACTGGGCTAATAATGAAAGGGTTTTGGTAACTGTCAGTCAACCAATGAAAGTTGATCGTTACCGATTAAGGAGTACTCATTTATATTCTGCATCACTTGATGGTAAAGATGTTTTTGAGTTAAGAAAGCGAGGAAAAAGGCGTGAGTCAGCATTAGAATTCTACTATGCTAGTCCTTCGCTTCTGAGTTTGCTACAAGATGATCCTGAGCATATTTTAGTCACTCAAAATGACCCTCGAGATAAGAATTATAGCTCAGTCTTTAAGGTTAATGTTAAAAACGGTGATTTTGAAAAATATTTACCCAATGGCAAACGAATTGTCAGTTGGGGAGTATCCCCCAGCGGTGAAATACTGCTCGCTGTAGGTGTTGATAGCGATCCAGATAAAGATATTAATTACATATACACAAGGAAAGATTCTCGATCAGATTGGCTTTTGGTAAAAACCCGTGAGGCATTTAAAGATGAAACCTTTGGGGTAATTTCTTATTTACCAGAAGAAGACTCTATCATCGTACTTAGTGATTATGTAGAGGACGATACTAAGCCACGAAAAACGTCGTTGTGGAAATATAGCATCGCAGAAAATAAATTTACGGAGTTATTAGGGCAAGCTCCTGGTCAATATGATGTAACAGGCGCAATTTCTCGTCTAGAGGGGAAAACAAGAAAGGTTATCGGTTTTACTTATAATGATGGTTTTTTAAAACGGCAGTATTTTAATCCAACTAGCCAATCAATATCAGTCCAAATAAGTAACTTATTTAAGCAAAAAGGCTTGCAAGCGAGTTTATGGGACTGGGATAGCACCAAAAGTCGTTATATTGTAAAGACAGTTAGTGATAAAAAGCCTATTAATTACTTTCTATATGATAAATCAAAGAACAAGCTGACGCCATGGTATGGTCAATACCCCGTTCTATCAAAAACAAATTTGAATGATGTTATGCCGATTACATTTAAGGCGCGAGATGGTATGCAGTTACATGGGTATTTAACTTTACCAACGCATGTACAGAATGCACCTGTGGTATTATTTCCGCATGGAGGTCCTTATGCACGTGATAGCCAATATTTCGATCCCTTTGTACAAATGTTTGCCAGTCGTGGTTATGCGGTTTTACAAGTGAATTATCGCGGCTCTACAGGGTATGGCACTGATTATCAAACGGCGGGTTACCTCGAGTGGGGTAAAAAGATGCAAACCGACCTAATCGACGGATTAGATTGGCTCGAATCTAAGCAGCTGGCTAATACTAAACAAGCTTGCATTGTCGGTGCTAGTTATGGTGGTTATGCTGCTTTGGTTGCAGGTTTTCAAACCCCTGACCGCTTTAAATGCATCGTAAGTATTGCGGGAGTATCTGATCTTACTAAACAAGTAAGTGATTGGAGAATGAAAGGTTTAAAGAACTATGTAGAAAACGCCGTTAGCTCTATTAAAAGCGAACAAATATCGGTTTCACCGATTTATCATGTGGAGAAATTTAAGGCGCCTGTTTTATTAATTCATGGAAAGGTCGATACCAGAGTCAGCTATTATCAATCTGAATTAATGTATGATGCATTAAAAAACGCCGACAAAGAAGTTGATTATGAACTGTTTGATTGGGGCACCCATCATTTAAATGATGCAGGAAATCGCCAAAGAGCTATGGAGTTGATGGAAAGCTTTTTGCAAGAGCATTTATAAGAATTTTCAATATTATTATAAACCGCAACGAGAAAGTTCATGTTGCGGTTTTTTTAGTATAGTACTCTTTGTTGCTGTAATTATTTACAGTGTTTTTATTGACGATGTTTAATTGCTAGGTATACTGAAAAACATTGTTCACACTGATAAAGGGATGTTAATGGTAAGGCTATTTGGTTTTGGCTCTTATTTTGGGGTATTAGATGCAAGTCCATTCGTGGTTAAGGCGGATTTATTGCTGAAAATGTCAGGGCTGGCGTATCAATATGATGGCAATATTAATCATATAAAAAACTCGCCTAAAAATAAATTACCTTATATTCAAGATGGTGGGCGATTGGTAGGTGACTCTCATTTTATTCAACAATATTTGAAATCAGAATATCAGGTGTTGATGGATGAACATCTAAGTGAAAAACAACTCGCACAAGCCAGTTTATATAGCAAAGCAATTGAAGAAGGCTTGTATTGGTGTTTGGTTTACTCTCGTTGGATAGCACCTGATACATGGCCAATTGTGAAGGACGCATTTTTTGGTAAATTACCACTACCGTTGCGATTGCTTGTTCCAAAGCTTGTTCAAAAAGGAGTGAAAAAGAATCTCTATGGTCAAGGTATATTAAGGCATAGTGAGCGTGAAATTTTGCAGATAGCTAACGAACAATTTGCTACGCTATCCGTGTTGCTTGCCGACCAAGATTACTTTTTTGGCCAACAACCAAGTACCTTTGACGCTATTGCCTATTCGATGTTGATGGAATTCATAAGTGTTAACTTTTCCAACCCATTTAATGAAGCGGCGAGAAGCTATCCTAATTTACTCGCGTTTTGTCAACGAATTGAAAACCAATATTATTAACAAATAAAAAAATCATTATTTCTCTTTTTGCTGTAACAAATTCCCAATTCTTAAGACTGAATAGAAAAGATTGGATAAAAGAGGTTTTTTTATGAGTGAGTTTTTTGTCTTAGCAGGTGGCATAATTGCAATGATGGTGGTTATGCAGGTGGTAGCAAATAAGTTTGGTCTTGACGTTAATGGCCTTTTCGGTTCATTGGAGCCGGTAAAAGGTACCAATGTTGATATGCTTTTATCGGCGAAAGATAAAGAAATTAAGGCGTTGTCTGAGCGCGTTGCGGTATTAGAGCGTCTGGTGACTGATCCAAGTGAGCAGTTAAAAAGAGAGATAGAACAACTTAAATAATATCTGGCTAGAGTTACCTTTTAACAGATGTGCTATTTAGTGTAACTTAAGCACCGACAGTTCTCTGTTAGTGCTCAAGTTAAACGGCTAAGCCAGTGATTGCTGGCTTAGTTGCTGTTAGCTTAGTGATTGTGTCCACAACCGCCTTCACCATGGACATGTCCGTGGGCTAATTCTTCTTCAGTTGCATCGCGCACTTCGATGATTTCGACATCAAACTGTAAATCTATGCCAGCAAGTGGATGATTACCGTCTACGGTAATTTCATCATCTTTAACGTCTACAACGATAACGGTTTGCTCACCTTCGTCTGTTGTTGCTCTTAGTTGAGTGCCAACTTCTAAATCGTCAATTCCTTCAAACATTTTCTTAGGAACGGTTTGTACAAAGCCATCATGACGCTGCCCATAGGCTTGCTCGGCTTCGACACTTACTTCAAATTTATCGCCGGCAAGGCGATCAACGAGCGCAGATTCTAGCCCTGGGATCAAATAACCGGTGCCATGGATAATGGCCAAAGGGTTATGATCGTATGAGCTGTCGATTAAAGTGCCTTCGCTGTCAGATACGGCATAATGTAATACGACAACTTTATTTGGGGCTATTTTCATAATTGATCCTAAATTTTATTGATTAGTTAAAGAGTAGGGCAGCGGCCTCAAGCTTAATATCGCCTCAGGGTGTCCTTGAATACGGAAATTGGTACTAATACTTACATCTGATGGCAGCACCATTTGTAATAAAGTTTGTTTATCATCTTGATAACTACAGAGAATGTCACCAGCTTTACGCCAGTTTTCGCCAATTTGCATTTCAACAATACTATCAGATTGTATACTAAAATCTAGTTGTCCTGCTAAAGTTTGCATTGAACGTTTATTTTTTCCTAGATACTGCATTCGAGCAACAGTTTCCTGTCCTAGATAACAACCTTTAGTAAAACTAATGCCATGAATTGCTTGTAAATTAAGCATTTGTGGCACGTATTCACCAATATCTGGTTGGGTTAAGCAAGGGAAACCTTCTGTAATTTCGTGGTAATTCCAAACTGCGTCAGTCACGGTTGGCAACTTAAGTGGTTGAAGTTTTCCTAATACAGCAGATTCATCACCTATGATTAAATAGCGAGGAATTTCACCACCTAAATAAACGAGCGTTATACCGTTATGGTCAACGACTGGTGTAAGGCTATCGGGTATTTGTGAGAACTGACGCTGCAGAAGTGCTTTTCTATCTTTACCTGTCAACACATAGTAGCTTAATTGCTCTGCTACCTTTATTTCTACTTTTGCAAAAACACCAAATTTTTGCA
Source organism: Thalassotalea ganghwensis (assembly GCF_053485795.1). Taxonomy (NCBI): domain Bacteria; kingdom Pseudomonadati; phylum Pseudomonadota; class Gammaproteobacteria; order Alteromonadales; family Colwelliaceae; genus Thalassotalea; species Thalassotalea ganghwensis. The sequence continues at coordinate 115,346 of NZ_JBQRUM010000009.1, read as the reverse complement.
GTTCGGCTAAAGAATTTTTTATGGTTTGCAAGGGTTGAATTAATAGTAACTGCTCTTGTCTTTCAATTAAGCGAAAGCAACTATGAACCTTACCTTTAGCATTACAATGGGCTCCTATAAGAAGAGGGTGTTCGCTTAAGCTATTAACATCACAAGTGACTTGACCTTGCAGGTACTTATAACGCTCTTCTCCAGAAAGAGAAATTGCGCCAATGTTAGCCAACTTAATTAAGTAGTTGTCAGGAAGTGAAGAAGTATTACTCATAGTTTATCAACGCATTTTTTCAAATATTTAGTTAGGTAAAAATGAGTTTATCAAATTGTCGTCACTGGGTTAACTGTCTTTTTGTGATCTAATTCATCAAAAACAAGTCAATTACATAGCTAAACTAGATTCGAATTTGCTAAAATAACGAAAAATAACTATCGGGAAACTAAATGTCTGAAGGTAAAAATAAAGCTCGTTTAAAGTGGGCTTGTCGTAGAGGGATGTTGGAGCTTGATGTCTTATTTATGCCTTTTGTCGATGAGGCTTATGATGATTTGTCAGAAGAAGATAAATTGACATTTGAACGCTTACTAACCTGCCAAGACCCAGAATTGTTTGCATGGTTTATGGGGCATGAAACTTGTGAGGATGAGGCGCTAAATGGAATGGTTCAGCACATACTCTCAAGGGTTAAAGTATAATATAACAATTAGCCCGTCATATTGTTTTTACTTATTTAAATTGGCTTATTTAGCATTTAATATCGTTGTTTTTCAGCTGTTGCTTTTAGCCTTCGAGTTGGGCGCCAACCAGTGGTTGATTATTATGGTCACACTCGTTGGTTGCGTGTGGTATTTTTATAAATTTAGGCAAGACTACCCGCGTCCGATTGTACTTTTTGAAGATGGCGTATTGCGCTTAGACAGCAATGAAAGTCAACCGGCGACATTGACACCGGCAAGTCGCACTACACCTTTTGGATGCGTTTTGGCGTATCAAATTGAAAAGTCTGAAAAACGTAATTTGCTTAACAACGATATGTCGTTGCAGGTCAAGAATAATGAGCATTGGGTTATTAATAAGCAGATTTTTATTTTTAGAGATAGTGTTGATGCTGCAAGCTATGCTCGGTTATGTCGTGTAATTAGGCGTCAAAGAGCGCTTAAAGATATTTAAGCCGCTCAGCTAACAAGATTTATTTTAAAGAGTTTTTTATTTTTACGTTAGTTTGGCGAGAACACTAAAATGAGAGTTTAACATCAATCTGCTCTTTAAAGCCTTTATAAACGCTATTATTTTTTACTTGGTGTTAATATCGTCGGCATTGGCTCTTTTGCTAACTCTGGGTAATCCAAAGTGTAGTGTAACCCTCTGCTTTCTTTTCGACTCATCGCGCTTCGAATAATTAATTCAGCTACTTGCACTAAATTTCTCAATTCTAAAAGGTTATTACTCACTCTAAAGTTACGATAATATTCATCTATTTCTCTTTGCAATAATTCGACTCGGTGCAAGGCTCGCTCTAAGCGTTTAGTCGTTCTTACTATCCCGACGTAATCCCACATAAATAATCTTAGTTCGTGCCAATTATGTTGAATGACAACTTCTTCATCAGAGTCTGTGACGCGACTTTCATCCCATGCAGGCAATGGCAAATAGGGTTTAGTCGTGTTTAAACTGGTTTCAATGTGTTTAGCTGTGGCTCGAGCAAATACTAGGCACTCTAATAATGAGTTACTGGCTAATCGATTAGCACCGTGTAATCCTGTATAAGTTACTTCACCGATAGCATACAGGTTATCAATGTCTGTCAGGCCATTTTTATCTACCATAACACCGCCGCAGGTATAATGTGCGGCGGGAACAACCGGCATTGCTTGTTTGGTAATATCAATACCTAGCGCTAATGTTTTTTCATAAATGGTGGGGAAATGTTGTTTGATAAAGCTCGCTGGTTTATGACTGATGTCAAGGTACATACAGTCAGCACCTAATCGTTTCATTTCAAAATCTATTGCTCGAGCGACAATATCTCTAGGTGCCAATTCTGCTCGCTTGTCGAAACTTGGCATAAAGCGACTACCATCTGGTCGTCTTAATATGGCACCTTCTCCTCGCAACGCTTCGGTTAGTAAGAAATTACCTGCTTTGGGATGAAAGAGACAGGTCGGATGAAATTGATTAAATTCCATATTGGCAATTCTGCAACCTGCTCGCCATGCCATTGCGACACCATCACCACTGGCCACGTCAGGGTTTGAGGTATACTGATATACTTTACTTGCACCGCCTGTTGCTAGAATTGTTTTATGAGCATAAATCCGCTCTACTTTTTCGCTATTTCTATTCCATATATAGGCACCGATACAAGCATCTTTGCTATTTTTGTCAACAATTAAGTCAATGGCATTATAGCGCTCAAATACGCGAATTCGGTTATGCTCTTTGACTCTTTCTACCAAAGTTGTTTGTATTGCTTGCCCTGTTGCATCAGCGGCATGTAAAATTCGTCGATGACTATGTCCACCTTCTCGTGTTAAATGATAGGGCTGGTTTGAGTCACCTGTACCTTCCTTATCAAAATCAACACCTTGGTTGATTAACCACATCATGCATTCTTTTGCATTTTCAGCGGTATATTTGACGATTTCCTCATTACATAAGCCGGCACCAGCGACTAAGGTATCGGCAACGTGCGAATCAATGCTATCTTTTTCGTCTAAAACAGCGGCAACACCTCCTTGTGCATACATGGTCGAGCCTTCGTTTACAGGCCCTTTGCTAAGTACCACAACATCTGCATTTTTCGCTAAATGCAGCGCTAATGACAGTCCAGCGGCTCCACTGCCAATAATAAGTACGTCACAATTGTGTTGCTGATTCATAATGTTAATTAAATAAGGTATTCTATAGTGAAGTGAATTTTAACGTTAATTGTGATTTCATCATAGTCGTAAAGCGCTTATTGTTCGATTTATTAATTTTTTTTAAATTTAAATCGAACTTTTAAAAAAAAGCTATGTCTTACTTTTAGCGTTTGCCAAGAGCCAGATGTAATAAATAACGTGAGTTTTAGGAGAAGTGGCTCGAATGAGCGAACAAAATGTCGACCAAAAGTTGGTTGAACGAGTTCAGTGTGGTGATAAGAATGCATTTAATCTGCTCGTTAGTAAGTACCAGCATAAAGTGGCGAATTTGGTTTCACGCTATGTTAAAAACCATAGTGATGTACCTGATATAGTGCAGGAGGCTTTCATTAAGGCATATCGCGCGTTGCCAAACTTTAGAGGTGAAAGTGCATTTTATACTTGGCTGTATCGGATAGCGGTAAATTGTGCAAAGAACCATATGGTAGCCGGGAGTAGGAAACCACCAGGCTCGGATATCGAAATTGAGGATGCAGAAGTTTATGACGAAGGTGAAGCGTTACGAGAGAATGCTTCTCCTGAAAAGCTTCTGCTAACCCAAGAAATTAAGCGTGTTATTTTTAATACGATAGAGCAATTACCTGATGATTTGCGTACCGCAATTAATCTGAGGGAACTTGAAGGATTAAGTTACGAAGAAATTGCGACCATTATGGAGTGTCCTGTGGGTACAGTGCGCTCTAGAATATTCAGAGCTCGTGAAGCTGTGGATAAGAAAATTCAGCCTTTGTTAAAACGTTAATGTTTTGCAAAGAATAATATAGGTGCAACTATGAATAACGCAAAGTTTGAGAACGTCTCTTCACTCATTGATGATGAACAATTAAGTGATGATTCAATCGAACATGCATTGAATGAGCAGGAACTTTCTGAGGCATGGTCAAGGTATCACTTTATTGGTGATGTGATGCGTGATGAGGTTAGTGATCAGATACCGGTCGATATGAGTGCTAGTATTGCAGCAGCTATTGCGGAAGAACCAACCGTCTTAGCACCTAAGCAAACGTCTGGCTTTAGAGACGCGGTTAAGGCGCAAGTGATCAAACTCGTCAAGCCTTTTGGGCAAGTGGCTATTGCTGCCTCTGCTGCTGGGTTAATGGTTGTGGGAGTTCAGCAGAATGTTGCCAATAATGATGTCGTCTCACCTAGCCAAGTTGTTAAAACGACACCTTTAGGTGGTTTCGCAGAGCCAGTTAGTTTAAACTTTCAAAACTCCGCTAATAAGCGCAGCGAGCAAGAGCAGTCTATTGCAGAACAGCAGCGTCGTTTTCAAGCGTTGTTGCATGACCATCAACAGCAATTGAAATTAAGCGCTGTTATAAGTGAAACAGAACAATCAGAGAATAAGGCAGAAGATACGCCTAAATGATAAAATTTATAAGCCTTTTGGTAGCGGTGACCTTGTCGTTTCCGCTATGGGCAGATGAACAAGCTAAAGCATCGTTAAAAAAACTTTCAGAATCGATAAAATCTCTCAATTTTAGTACATCCTTTGTTGTCGTGAAAAATAATCAGGCAGAACCCTATCACTGGTTTCACGGTGTCGATGAGTCCGGTAAACAACTCGAAATACTTTCGGCGTTGAATGGTCCAAGAAATGATGTCTTAAAAAGAGACAATATTGTGAGTTATATAGAGTCTGAACTACCTCCGTACTCAGTCTACGCAAATGAGCTTAAAGGGCCTATTCCTACAGCGTTCGCAAAAGATTTTGATGTGATTGAACAAAGCTATAGTTTTGTTTCTGTTGGCCGAAGCCGAGTGCTCGGACGTAGCGCGCAACTAGTGCGAATTGTTCCTAAAGATCCTCATCGTTATGGATATTGGCTTTGGTTAGATCAAGAGTCTGGCTTATTGCTGAAAATGGCTGTTGCAGGTCGAAATGGGCAATTACTCGAGCAAGTGCAATTTACCCACTTAGATTTAAATGACCAATTGCCAGATAGTTTGCTGCAGCTGAGGTCTGCTGACTTACCTCAGGTAATAGAGCTACCCGAAAATTATCAAGTCCCAGAGCTGTCCTGGCGTGTAAATTGGTTGCCGCAAGGCTTTGAAAAAATAAATGTTAATCGCCATCGAATAAGCATCACTAAGCAACCAGTAGAATTTGTGTTGTTTAGCGACGGTTTAACTGAAGTATCTGTTTATGTAGGTCACAGTAATGAAAGACAAAGAACGGTCGATTACGTTATGGATGGTGCAACCGTTGCGTTAAACCAAGTGAATAATAACATAGAGGTCAGTGTTGTTGGCAAAATCCCATCAACGACGGCAAAAGCTATCGCTGATTCGGTAATTCTGCTGACAAAAACTCGGTAAGCATATGGTTGAAGAAAGTGCGCGAGTTACTCAGGTGCTCGAACCACATAAAGTTATTGTTGAAAGTGAAGTTAAGTCAACGTGTTCAGGATGTCAGCAACTTGAAAACTGTGGCAGTGGTCAAGTTGCGAAAGCTTTTCCTCATAAAAAACTTTCATTAACACTGGAAACCGACTTAGCACTTTTAGCAGGTGATACGGTTGTTATTGGTATCCCGCAACAAGCGTTGCTGTTATCAGCATGGCAAGTATATGGATTTCCTTTGCTAGGTTTAATTGTAGGAGCACTCATTGCTCAACAATTACTCGAAATAGGGGTGTTGTTGCATGAGATTTTTGCTATTTTATTTGCTGTGTCGTGCGGATATGTGGGCATGAAGTTGGCGACAAAGAGACAAAAACTACTAGCGATTAACTCAACGCTAACCCCTAAAATTTTACGAAAAGAAACAACGAAAATTCCTGTAACAGAAATTCAGTAGTTTATATCAACAAAAGATAGCGGCAGAGCGCTAAATTCGATAAAATCTCGCAATTATTTACTTTATTACCCTTTGAATTGAATTTTCATCTATGAAACATATCCGAAATTTTTCTATTATCGCTCACATTGACCATGGTAAATCCACTTTATCAGATCGCTTGATCCAACATTGTGGAGGATTGCAAGATCGCGAAATGGAAGCTCAAGTACTCGATTCAATGGATTTAGAAAGAGAACGCGGTATTACCATCAAAGCGCAAAGTGTTACGCTTGATTATAAAGCCAAAGATGGAGAAACCTATCAGTTAAATTTTATCGATACGCCAGGACACGTCGATTTTTCCTATGAAGTTTCTCGTTCTCTAGCCTCTTGTGAAGGAGCGTTGTTAGTTGTAGATGCCGGACAAGGTGTTGAAGCTCAAACAGTGGCAAACTGCTACACCGCTATCGAAATGGATTTGGAAGTACTTCCCATTTTGAATAAAATCGATCTTCCTCAGGCTGATCCAGATAGAGTAGCAGAAGAGATAGAAGACATTATCGGTATCGATGCAACAGGTGCTGTTACATGTTCAGCAAAAACCGGTCTTGGTATCGAAGATGTACTAGAAACCATTGTGGCCAATATTCCTCCACCGAAAGGTGATCCTAATGCTAATCTTCAAGCGCTAATCATCGATTCTTGGTTTGATAATTACCAAGGGGTAGTTTCCCTCGTTCGTGTGATGAATGGTGAAATTCGTAAAGGCGACAAGATGGTGGTGATGTCTACAGGACAAACTCATATCGTTGATAAAGTCGGTATCTTTACCCCTAAACAGTATGAAACAGGCATATTAAAAACGGGTGAAGTTGGCTTTGTAATCGCTGGTATTAAAGAGATTCATGGTGCACCTGTTGGTGATACGTTAACCATCGCGAAGAAAGAGGCTGATAAGCCTTTACCGGGTTTTAAGAAGGTACAGCCTCAAGTCTATGCCGGTATTTTTCCAATTAGTTCAGATGAATACGAAAACTTCAGAGAAGCGCTCAATAAGCTAAGCCTTAATGATGCGTCATTATTTTTTGAACCCGAAAATTCATCGGCATTAGGTTTTGGTTTTAGGGTCGGCTTTTTGGGGATGTTACACATGGAGATTATTCAAGAGCGTTTAGCTCGGGAATATGACCTTGATTTAATAACAACTGCCCCAACTGTTAATTATGAGATTGCATGCACCAATGGTGATATTTTATCGATTGATAATCCGACGGATTTGCCACCACTTAATAATATTGATGAAATACGTGAACCGATAGTTCAAGCAAACATTCTTGTACCGCAAGAGCACCTTGGTAACGTCATTACTTTGTGTATTGAAAAACGCGGTGTACAAAAAGATATTATCTATCATGGTAATCAAGTTGCGGTAACATACGAGTTACCGATGGCTGAAGTCGTCATGGACTTTTTTGATAAGTTGAAATCGACAAGTCGTGGTTATGCATCGCTTGATTATCATTTTGTCCGTTTTGAAGCTGCGGATATGGTCAGAGTTGACGTGATGATCAATGGTGATCGCGTCGATGCGCTTGCGATGATCACCCATAGAAGTAATTCTGTTGCTCGCGGTCGTATGTTAGTAGAAAAGTTAAGAGAGCTTATTCACCGACAAATGTTTGATATTGCAATTCAAGCTGCGATTGGCAATAACATCATTGCACGTACAACGGTGAAACAGTTACGTAAGAATGTAACGGCTAAATGTTATGGTGGCGATGTTTCACGTAAGAAAAAGCTTCTTCAAAAGCAAAAAGAAGGTAAAAAACGCATGAAACAAGTGGGTAATGTAGAAGTACCTCAAGAAGCGTTTCTTGCTGTATTGAAACTCGAAAAGTAATAGGACGGTTATGGCAGTTTATTTTTCAATTTTTTTAGTAATAGTTACGGTAATTACTGGCATTGTCTGGCTCGCGGATAAGTTCTATCTAGCGCCGCAAAGACAATTGAAATTAGCTGCCGCTCAACAGCAATGTGAAAGTGACTTAACGCCTGAAGTGGTTGAAAAACTGCTTGAACCATCAGGTTTTGTTGATACCTCAGTGCAGGTATTTCCTGTTATTGCGTTTGTATTGATTCTAAGGTCTTTCTTATACGAACCGTTTCAAATTCCATCAGGTTCGATGATGCCAACCTTGCTTGATGGCGACTTTATCTTAGTCAATAAATTTAATTATGGCTTAAGAGATCCTGTTGCTCGCCATAAGTTTTATGAAAATGGTGCACCGGAGCGAGGCGATGTGGTCGTCTTTAAATACCCTGTTGATCCTAATACCGATTTCATTAAGCGAGTTATTGGATTGCCGGGCGATAGAGTCATATATCGAAATAAGTCTTTGTATATCAAGCCAGCATGTCAAGTCAGCGATGCCAAGTGTCCAGAGTTTGAACAAGTTGAAACTACCTTTGTTAACAGTGATGAATACAGCAGCGAGCAAGAGACATTGACTCGCTACACTGAAAAGTTACCAAATAAAACGCATGATATTTTGGTGAATAATCAGATTCTTCAACGTACTGAGCACTTTTTTCAACAAAATGGCAGTCAACGCGATGAATTTGTTGTACCTAAAGGACATTATTTTGTCATGGGTGACAATCGCGATAATAGTTTAGATGGTCGCTTTTGGGGCTTTGTTCCCGAACAAAACTTAGTTGGTGAAGCTGTTGCTATCTGGATGAGTTTTGATTTTGAACGAAGTGAAGACGATTTCTTACCTCGTTGGATACCAACCGGCATTCGTTTCGACCGAATAGGTAGTATTCAGTAATGCGCAAGAACACAGCTTTGGCGATTGCTCGCCTTAGCAAAAAAATTGATTACCAATTTAATGATGAATCGCTTCTTGTCAGAGCCTTAACTCATCGAAGTGCCAAAGGGAAGCATAACGAACGTTTAGAGTTTTTAGGGGATTCCATACTTGGTTTTGTCATTGCTCAAGCATTATATGAGCAATTTCCCAAAGTTAATGAGGGCGATTTGACCCGCATGCGATCTAGTTTAGTGAAAGGGGTGACCTTAGCTGAATTAGCGAGAAGTTTTGAATTAGGTGAGTATTTAATTCTTGGTCCAGGTGAGATGAAAAGTGGTGGGCATCGAAGAGAGTCTATACTCGAAGATGCTATTGAGGCGATCATTGGAGCGGTTTATTTGGATTCCGATATTGATACTTGTCGCACTTTAGTATTGAAATGGTTTGAACCACGATTGTCGGCTATAAAGCCGGGACAAGCACAAAAAGATCCTAAAACGCAATTACAGGAATATCTTCAAGGTAGGAAAATTGAACTGCCACAGTATGAGGTAATCAACACTACTGGGCAGTCGCATAATCAAGAATTCACTGTTCGTTGTACAACGGCAGTAATAGAACAAGAAGTCATTACTAAGGGCTCTAGTCGACGCAAAGCCGAGCAATCGGCTGCAAAGCAAGTATTATCGTTATTAAAGGCTGGAGAAAGTTAATGACAACTCAACAACGTTGTGGTCTTATCGCCATTGTAGGTCGTCCGAATGTTGGTAAATCTACATTACTTAATGCCTTGTTAGGACAAAAAATTAGTATTACCTCAAGAAAGCCACAGACAACTCGTCATCGTATTCTCGGCATTTTAACTGAGGGTGACCATCAAGCCGTTTTAGTTGATACTCCGGGCTTACATGCAGAAGAAAAACGTGCCATTAATCGTTTAATGAATAGGGCGGCTAGCAGTTCAATAGCAGAAGTAGAGTTAGTACTCTTTTTAGTTGAAGGGACGCATTGGACGTCTGACGATGAATTAGTCTTGAATAAGGTTAAAAAGAGTGGTGCACCGTGTATCTTGATTGTCAATAAGGTTGATAATGTCCAAGATAAAGAAGCCTTGCTACCTCATTTGCAAAAGCTCGGTGCGATGCACGAGTTTTCCGATATTGTCCCGATCTCTGCAAGTAAAGGAGATAACGTCGATAAAATAAGAGCCATGTGTTTGAACACATTGCCAGAGGGCGATTTTTGGTTTCCTGAGGATTATATAACGGATCGTTCTAGCCGTTTTATGGCATCGGAAATTCTTAGAGAAAAGCTAATGCGCTTTACCGGTGATGAACTGCCTTACTCTACTACCGTTGAAATTGAGCAATTTAAAGTTGATGATAAAGGTGTTTTACACATTAACGCTTTAATACTGATCGAGCGCAATTCACAAAAACGTATGGTTATCGGTAATAAAGGTGAAAAGTTAAAAACAATTGGTCAAGAAGCTCGTAAAGATATGCAAGAACTATTTGGTCAACGTGTTTTTCTTGAAACTTGGGTTAAGGTTAAGTCTGGTTGGGCAGATGATGAACGCGCTCTACGCAGTCTTGGCTATGGTGATGACTACTCTGGTTAAAGTGTGGTTGACAAGAGTTAGGCATTCATAGTTTGTCATTTCAACAGGTCATTGGGGCAACATTGGTAAATAGTGATGAATGAGTCATTACAAGCTGCTTACTTATTGCATCATCGTCCCTACAAGGAAAATCAATTACTCGTTGAGTTTATTACTGAACATAGCGGAAAGGTAGCGGCTGTTACTTTTATTAGCCACTCAGCTAAGTCAGATAGAAAGAGCTTACTGCAACCATTTAGACCTTTAATAGTCTCTTTTTCAGGTCATCACAGTTTACGAAAATTAACTCTAGTTGAATCAGATGGTCGCTCGTTACCGCTTAAAAAAGATAGCTTGTATAGTGCATTCTATTTAAATGAGTTGTTAGTTAAGCTTTTACCTGAATTAGCACCTTGCCCTGAGCTATTCGCATTGTATCATCACAGTATTCATTCGTTGGTTCAAGGCGTTGATTTAGAAAAGATCTTGCGACAGTTTGAACGAATGTTGCTTGATGAATTGGGTGAATCCATTGATTTCTCATCTTTGCTTGCCTCCCAAGGGCAAGAAGTTCAGTATATTCCCAATCTAGGGTTTGTCGAGGCCAATAAACAGTATCATTACCCGATATATCAGGTAATAGATATTCAGGCAATTGCAGATGGCAACATCGTGACTCAACAAACTCGTCGTGCTTACAAATTACTGATGCGGCAGGTTATAGAACATATACTTGGAGATAAAACACTCCATAGTCGCAAGCTATTTAAAAGAGGTTAGAATGAAAGATATATTATTAGGTGTAAATGTTGATCATATTGCGACACTGCGTCAGGCTCGAGGTACGAGCTTTCCTGACCCCGCACATGCTGCAAGTGTTGCCGAACATGCTGGCGCTGATGGGATTACCATACATTTACGTGAAGATCGTCGCCATATCCAAGATCGAGATGTTTATGTTATGAAGCAAACGTTACAGACTCGGATGAATCTTGAAATGGCAGTCACAGAAGAAATGCTGACAATCGCATGCGAGGTTAAGCCCGAGTTTTGTTGTTTAGTGCCTGAAAAACGAGAAGAGTTAACCACCGAAGGTGGGCTTGATGTTGCGGGGCAGCAAGATAAGATCAATGACGCAGTAGCAAGACTGGCCGCATCGGGCATAAAAACAAGTCTATTTATTGATGCTGATTTAGCTCAAATCGACGCGGCAGTAATGAGTGGCGCACCCTTTATCGAAATTCATACGGGTGGTTATGCTGATGCAGCAGATGAAGAGAGCCAGCAGGAAGAGTTGCAGCGACTCATTAAAGGAATAGAGTATGCTCATGCTAAAGGATTGAAAGTGAACGCCGGCCACGGTCTAAATTACTTTAATGTGAAGCCGATTGCTGCGATTCCTGAGATCATAGAATTGAATATTGGGCACGCGATTATCGCCCGAGCGGCTATCGATGGTTTGGACAAGGCTGTTCGTGATATGAAGCGCTTGATGATAGAGGCGAGAAGTTAAGGAAGGTTATGTCTGTCATTGGTATTGGAAATGATATTGTTGAAATCTCGCGCATCGCTCAGATGGACAATGCAGTTAAGGTTAAACTTGCCAAACGAATATTGACCGAAAACGAATTTCAACATTATTGTTCACTTAAGGTTTCGGATGCTTTTTTAGCGAAACGATGGGCTGGAAAAGAGGCCGCAGCTAAAGCCCTCGGCACAGGTATCGCTGCGGGTGTCTCTTTTCAACACTTTGAGATTATCAACTTGGCATCCGGTCAACCGAGTTTGCAGTTGTCAGAACGCGCTTTGGAAGTTGCCAAAAGCAAGGGTGCTAGAGATTGGCATATATCACTTTCAGATGAAAAGCACTACGCAACAGCGTTCGTTGTCCTCTCAAGTTAATTGTACAAAAAATTAGTATTTTTTTTTATATCACCTATACTCAGAACTATACTCGCTGTTAATTTGGTCTTAGGTCGTGTTATATGCAGTCACTTAAACAACCTATTGTAGAAAGAAGAAAAGAGCCTCCAGAGAAATCTGTGTGGTGGAACAAGTTATCTTTGGCGCAAAAATTCTCAGCAAGTAGCTTAGGACGTTTTGGCTATGAACTTCAATTTGTTCGCAATGAAAACGGACACAGTATTGCTGTATTGATTTGTAATGGAGGTGTTGCTGTTATCAGTGAAGACGGTGAAATAGATACTTCGCCAAACATTCATATCCGTTGATAGCTCATTTCTTGTTTTACAGTTATTAGTGGCTGTCTTCAGCTTCCATGAAGCTGTGTCTTTACATTGTTGTTCACAAAAGCGCTAACGCAACGGCCTTAAAAATTCTTAGCTTCGACATTTTACCTATATCATCTTAAAGCGTTAATAATAGCTTAACCCTTGTTATACCTTTTAAGTTACTTCTGTGGTTTGCTTAAGTTCATCAAAGAATTGTGGCGCAAAATGGATGACATTATCAATATGTTCAAAAAGCTCTGAAAATTCAGGTTCAAGATCATCGATAAGTTCACCTTGTTTTAACGCTGTTTCAAGGTGATGAACTATTTGAGCAAGGCTTGGCACGCCAGAATAACAGCAGGCTCCATTGAGCTTATGAATAGTGACTTTCAGCTGTTCAATATCTTGAGCAATTAACGTCGACTCTAACAATTGTTTTGTTTCAGGTAAACTGTCGACTAAACCGTGTAGCATATCGTGGGCAAGTTTTGACTTTTTACCCGCTCGTTTGAGTGCTAATTGCCAATCTATAACTTTAGCTAATGGTACCGGTGAGCTTTCAATATTGGGGAGTACTTCTTCTTTGTCTGCAGGCGCTTGATTGTCTGCTATCGTAAGCAGCCTTTGCCCTAATAATTGAGGATCACAGTATTCATAAATAATGTGTTTGAGCATTGCCTCATCAATTGGTTTGGTCATATACGAGTCAAACCCTTCATTGATGAGTTTATCCTTTTCACTGCTTAGCGCATGTGCGGTAACAGCGATAATTGGCGTTTGTTCGTTGAAGGTATGCGCTTTAATATTTTTAAGCGCGGTAATGCCATCCATTACCGGCATTTGAATGTCCATAAAGATCAAGGCAAATTTTTCATTCTCACAAAGTTTTACGGCTTCTTTACCATTGGTTGCTAACATTACTTCTTGAACTTGCTCATTTAATAAGGCATTAATGAGTTTTAAATTGGCATCATTATCGTCGACCGCTAGCACTTTAATCGGAAGTTTGTTTTCGGTGGCTTGCATTTCATAAGCAGGCAAGTTCATCTTACTTGGCGCTAATACTTTTTGCAGTTTATCTGCTGTTATTGGTTTGCTTATACAGCTTTTTGCACCGGCGACAATGAGCGCTTCTTGCAAGTTAGGTGAGTTACTATTAATGGCAAGGTGAATAATAGGGACATGTTGCTTAATTTTATGGATAAGCTCTTTTAAATTGTTCAGTGCCGTTGGGGTTGCGTCGTGGCCAATTAAGGCAAGGTCAAATTGTTGCCGAGCAAGAACTTCGGTTACCTCAACCATGTTTGAGACTTTTGTTACCTGCATTTGCCACTTTTCTAAAATTTCTGTTGTTGCGACGCTGCTATAGTGATGCGACTCAAAATACAGTATTCGTTGTTTTACCAGTAAAGCAGGAGATAAAGAAATACTTTCTGGAATTGGATTAACTTCGCACTGGAAAGTAAACCAAAACGTTGAGCCTTTTTTCTCCTCACTGAAGAAGCCTATCTCACCGTTCATTTCGGCAACAAGTCGCTGCGAAATAACTAAGCCGAGTCCTGTACCGCCGTAGAGCCTGGTCACACTTTGATCTGCTTGTCCAAATGCTTCAAAAATTGACTCTTGTTGCTGAGCGCTCATACCAATACCGCTGTCGGTCACCGTCACTTTTAAGACAGCACTTTGTTGACTGATTAGTTCACTGTCTATTTCAATATTAACATAGCCATCATCGGTAAATTTAATGGCGTTACTGGCAAGGTTAATGAGAATTTGCTTTATTCTCATCGCATCGCCGATATATGAATCCGGAAGGTTGTGATTAACTCGTAAAGAAAGCTCGATATTTTTCTTATGAGCGCTTGGAGCAAGCAAGGTTAAGGACTCTTCTACAGATTCACGCAGCGAGAAAGGTACTTTTTCGATAACCATTTTACCGGCATCAAGTTTCGAGAAATCAAGAATATCGTTAATGATTGCTAGCAAATTTGCCGCTGAACGTTCTATGGTCTGTAAATAATCACGCTGAGTATCGGTTAATGGAGTCTTTAATACCTGACGAGTAAAGCCAATAACACCATTCAATGGTGTGCGTAGCTCATGACTCATATTTGCCAAAAATTCTGACTTCACCTTATTAGCTTCTTGCGCTTTACGTTTAGCAATATCAAGCTCTACGTTTTGGATCTCAAATTGTTCAAGGCTTTCTCTCAAGTCGATGGTTGCTTGGTCAATGCTTTTCTGCATCTCATCATGATAATCTCCAAGCGATTGAGCCATGGCATTAACACCATTCTTTAAAAAATTCAATTCGCCAATAAGTTGCCCACTAACACGACTCTCTAGCTTTCCTTCTCTTATTCTATCAACGGCCTGCACCATAGATTTGATTGGGCGAGTAACATTTTTTATTAAGCGAATAGAGAAAATGGCATTAATCAGTACACCTAAAATCACCAAGGTAAAGGCAACGAGTACTTGGCTTTGTTGGTCATACTTTATCTCATTTTTGTCTATTTGCATGGCAATATAGCCAACGATTCCTTGAGATAAATTATTTCCAGTGCTACTGCTATCAAGGTTAATTTCATTGATAATCGGTGTACGAAAAATCAAATAGTCATTGTTATCCGTCACAGTCGTTGTTTCTGGAATGCTTTCATTAGGGCTGAGGCGCATTAAACCAATATCGCCGTGATAGGCGCTGGTAACAAAAATTTGATTATCTTTTGTAAAAACTGTGATGCTTTTAATGATTGATGACTGGCTGCGATGTGCAAATCCTACGAGATTACGGAGTTTGTCACGTTTATTTTCTGTCAGTGCTTCGACACTAGCAATTGCTAAAGGCTCAATAACACTGCGAGAGCGCTCTGTTAAATAATGATCGAGTTCAGCATACCGATTGTATGAGAAATAGCCAGCAAGCGTTATTCCAATTAACGTTGTTGGTACTAGGGTTAATAAAATTACCCAATCTTTCAGACTAATTTTATGCATTATTCACTGAACTTTAGTGTTTAATCTTTTATAGTAGAGTAAGGCGTATCATGGCATAACTTAGCACAAATGGATAGCATCGCTGTTGTCATCCTAATGCACTGGCCAGATATCACATTTAAACAACAAAAGAGGGATTCATGGTTTCGGTTAGAAAGTCTCATCAAATGTCTGAAACAAGCTTTGAACATTGGTTAGATTCGCTTGAATTAGTTGCTCCTAAACGCGAGGCGTTAGAGCAGCTTTGGGGGCGGGTAAAGGATATGTTTGCTGGTAATGAAGAATGTGAGACTAAATCATTTGAAATGGTCGAAATTTTGGTGTCATTGAATTTAGACAGTGACTCGCTCATCGCAGCTTTTATGTTCCCGTTATTGGAGTATAAGATGATAAACCAAGCGTTCTTAGATGAAAATTTTTCTAAGAATGTTTGTGACCTATGCCATGGCGTTGTTCAAATGGACGCCATTCGTTCATTACACCGAAGCCATAAAGGTAAAGCCGCTGAAAATCAGATAGAAAAAGTGAGAAAAATGCTTTTGGCCATGGTTGATGATGTTCGTGCCGTGGTGATAAAACTTGCAGAAAGACTTTGTTATTTAAGGTTAGTTAAGAATTATGACGAAGAAACACGAGTTATCGCAGCTAAAGAAACTGAAACTATTTATGCTCCGCTGGCAAACCGTTTGGGTATAGGCCAATTGAAGTGGGAGTTAGAAGATATTGCTTTTCGTTATCTTCATCCTGATGTTTATAAAAAAATCGCCAAGTTACTTGCTGAGAAACGTTTGGACAGAGAGCAGTACATGATTGACTTTGTTGCTTCGCTCAATGAAAAACTAAAAACAGAAGAAATAAAAGGAAAAGTTTACGGTCGCCCGAAACACATCTTTAGCATCTGGAAAAAAATGCAAAAGAAATCGTTGGATTTTGAGCAATTATTTGATGTCAGGGCCGTTCGTGTCATTGTCGAAAGGATACAAGATTGTTATGGCGCATTGGGGGTAGTTCATACTAACTGGAAACATTTGCCGAGTGAATTTGATGACTATGTCGCGACACCTAAAGCCAATGGTTATCAGTCAATTCATACCGTGGTATTGGGACCCGAAGGAAAGTCGGTAGAAGTACAAATTCGTACGCAGCAGATGGATGATGATGCCGAACTTGGTGTCGCTGCTCATTGGCGTTATAAAGAAGGAACTGCGAGCGGCAAAACAACCGGTTTTGACGATAAAATTAGTTGGTTAAGAAAAATACTACAATGGCAAGAAGACGTTAGTGAAAATGATGATTTCATTGATGAACTGCGCAGCCAAGTTTTTGAAGATAGAATTTACGTATTTACACCTCAAGGTGATGTAATAGATTTACCTGCAGGTTCAACACCTTTAGATTTTGCTTATTACATTCATTCTAATGTTGGCCACCGTTGCATTGGTGCAAAGGTATTTGGCCGCATTGTACCATTTACCCATCGCCTTAAAACTGGTGATCAGGTTGAGATCCTAACCAGTAATACTCCTAACCCCAGCAGAGACTGGCTAAATCCTAATCTGCACTATATTCACACACCAAGAGCCAGAGCTAAAGTACAGCACTTTTTCAGGCTCCAAGATCGAGATAAACACATCGCTCTAGGCAAAGAGCAATTAGAGCAAGAGTTGGAAAAATTGCAGTTAACTGCAGTTGATTTGTCGGCAGCGGTTAATAAATTTAATATGAACACACTGGAAGATTTATTTGCTGCACTAGGAAGCGGAAACGCCAGACTGCAGCAAGTGGTTAATTTTCTTCATCAACAAGCAGAAAAACTACAACCGAAAGCTGAAGTTGACTTACAGAGTCTGGTCAGTAAACCATCAGTACAGAAATCAAAAGTTGATAACAATGGTATTACGGTTTCAGGCGTTGGTAATTTGTTAACTCACATGGCTAAGTGTTGTATGCCAGTTCATGGTGACGAAATTACTGGCTTTATTACCCAGGGGCGCGGAATTTCAATTCATCGACAAGATTGCGAACAACTTGCTCATTTATTATCTACTCAACCTGAGAGGCAGGTCGACGTTCAATGGGGTGAGCAAAGTAAAGGCGCTTACAAAGTGACTATTATGATCACCGCTTATGATAGACAAGGATTGATTCGAGATATTTCGACGATTATCGCTAATGAGCGCCTAATGATTATCGGTTTAGAAAGTCATTTTGATCAAGCAAAAGAAACGACGACAATGTCGATTCAATTAGAGATTGAGAGCAATGATAGTTTAACGCGGTTGTTAAACAAGTTTTTGCAATTAGATGATGTTATCGAAGCGATTAGAAAATAATTAGAGCGTCTTGAATTTTCATGTTTTATTTTTGTTCGAGTTAAATGTGTTTTGACCACGGCGCAAGGAATGTAGCATAGTTATTCTATGTAAAATCCTTGCAGAGCTTCTGCGTCCTGCTCACGCTAAGTACTTAGGTCTTATAGGCAACAAAGGGCAAAGCACATTTAAACGAATCCGTAGGACAGCGTTTATACGCCATTTATACTGTGTTATCGTCAATTCGAATAGAATAACTATGAAACATTGACTCTGTCTTGTATAAATGACGTCTAAATCACTGCAAAAACAAACAGTAAAGATCAACACGCTCTAATAAGAAATTATAATGATGAAAAATGATAAACCTTCCATAGAAAAACTCCGTTGGATCATGTCGCAACTTAGAGATCCTGAAGCAGGATGTCCTTGGGATATTAAACAAACCTTCGCATCAATTGTGCCTCATACGATCGAAGAAGCCTATGAAGTTGCAGATGCGATTGAATCACAAGACTTTACCGAGCTAGAAAAGGAACTTGGTGATTTGTTATTTCAGGTGATCTTTTATAGTCAATTGGGGCAGGAGCAAAGTAAATTTAACTTTGATAGTGTGGTTGCAGCCATTTGTGAAAAGCTGATCCGTAGGCACCCTCATGTCTTTGGTGATAAGAGTTTAACCACCGATGCGCAAATTAAAGCCAACTGGGAAAATGAAAAAGCTAAGGAGCGCCAACAAAAACAAAATGATAGCGAGCTAAGCATATTAGCAGATATCCCTAAAGCCTTGCCGGCATTATCTCAAGCGGCAAAGATTCAAAAACGCTGCGCGCATGTCGGCTTTGATTGGGATAATATCGATGATGTCTTCGCTAAAGTTGAAGAAGAAGTACAAGAAGTTAAGCAGGAGCTACATCAATCTAAAGAAAACCTTGCCGAGGAGTTAGGTGATTTAATGTTTGCTGTCGTCAATTTATGTCGTCACGCAAAGCAAGATCCTGAAAGCTTGCTGCGTCAAGCCAACCAGAAGTTTACCCTCCGTTTTCATCAAGTTGAGGCGCAAGTAAAACAATCAGGGCAATCCTTTGAACAACATTCATTATCGGAGCTAGAGGCATACTGGCAAAAAGCAAAGCAGCATAACTAACCGTCGCAACTTATCAAAAGGAAACAATATGTTAGCCACACCACAATTAACTGATAGCAGTCTAACCCTAGATAGTGGCATAGCGTTACTGCAATTTGAGCGTCATGATGTTCGTAATGCTTTAACCGGAACTGCATTGGTTGATGATATCGTATTAACCTGTGAATGGGTTAATAAAAACCATGACATCGCTGTACTAGTGATCACTGGTCAGGGTAGCGCATTTTCCTCTGGCGGTAATGTTCGGGATATGGCCAGTAAATCTGGTGATTTTGAAGGTGATGTCCAAACACTTGAACAACGTTACCGTCAAGGTATCCAACGGATGCCGCTGGCAATAAGTCAGCTAGAAGTCCCTGTGATTGCTGCCATTAATGGGCCCGCGATTGGAGCAGGTTTTGATTTAGCCAATATGTGTGATATGCGTATTGCTTCATCTCGTGCTAAGTTTGGTGAAACATTTATCAATTTAGGGTTAATACCTGGTGATGGCGGTGCTTGGTTTATGCAGCGACTTATTGGTTATCAAAAAGCCGCCGAATTGACATTTACCGGCAAAATCATCGATGCTCAAACGGCTCAAACCTATGGTATTGTGATGGATGTGGTTGAACCTGATGCACTAATGTCAACAACAATGGCATTAGCGAAAGAAATAGCAAGTAAACCTAAACAAGCGACACGTTTAACCAAGCGTTTAATGAAACTTGCACAGAAAAGCGAGTTGCCAGAGTTTTTAGAGGTTTGCGCGGTCTATCAGGGCATGTGTCACCAAAACCCTGAACATTTAGCAGCGGTTAACGCTATGCTAGCTCAAATGAACAAGTCTTAAGCTAACTAAGGTGATAGACATTAACTAGGAAGATTTGTGCGAGCAATCAACTTCATTTTTAGCTTTGTAACACTTTTGTTAGCCAGTTACTCTCCCAGTGCCTTGGCAGAGAGCCTAGCAACGCTGGAAAAAAGTGATTCTGGACTTGGTTATTTAGCTCTTGGTATCTTCACCCTTGCCTATTTTTTAGTCGTACTTGAAGAGTTCATCAAGCTTAGAAAGTCAAAACCAGTGATATTAGCATCCGGTATTATTTGGATTATCGTTGCGGTTCTTGCGTTTGATAGCAAAGATGGTGATGCGATTATGCACGCGGCCCTTAATCATAACTTACTCGAATATGCATCACTTTTATTGTTTTTAATGACGGCAATGGTCTATGTAAATGCATTAACTGAACGTAATGTATTTGAAGCGTTGCGAGCATGGTTGATTAAACAAGGTTTTACTTATCGGCAGCTTTATTGGATCACCGGTTTTATCGCATTTTTTATGTCGCCGATTGCGGATAATTTAACAACGGCCTTGTTAATGGGAGCCGTTGTTTTAGCTGTAGGAGCTGAACAGCCAAAATTTGTTACCTTATCGTTTATCAACATTGTTGTTGCTGCCAATGCTGGTGGTGCGTTCAGTCCGTTTGGTGACATTACTACGCTAATGGTTTGGCAATCAGGTAATGTTCATTTTTTTGGTTTTTTTAACTTATTTATTCCTGCATTGGTTAACTTTATTGTGCCAGCGATAATCATGGGGGTTGCCATTCCTGCTCTACAACCTAAAGCTTTAGATGCAAAAGTAAAAATAAAACCTGGTGGTTATTTTGTCTGTATGTTGTTTATTTTAACGATTATCACGGCTATTAGCTTTGAACAGCTGCTTCACTTGCCACCTTATTTAGGGATGATGACAGGGCTCTCTTACCTGTTTTTCTACTCTTACTACTTAACGGTTTCACGGCGGAAGTTGGGAAGCAGTATTTCAGAATTTAATATTTTTAACCGTGTTGCCCGTGCCGAATGGGATACTTTGCTATTTTTCTTTGGTGTGATTTTCTGTGTCGGTGGTTTAGGGGCGATAGGGTTTCTAACGTCAATTTCTAGCTTTTTATACCAAGATCTGGGGGCTACTACCGCCAATATCATCGCAGGGTTATTGTCAGCGGTGATTGATAATATTCCAGTGATGTTTGCGGTATTGTCGATGGAACCAGATATGGATACCAGCCAATGGCTATTGGTGACTATGACCGCTGGCGTTGGTGGAAGTTTATTGTCAGTAGGCTCAGCTGCTGGCGTTGCATTGATGGGGCAGTCTAAAGGGATGTATAGCTTTTTTAGTCATTTAAAATGGAGTTGGGCGATAGCGCTTGGCTACGCGGCTAGTATTGCAGTGCATCTTATTATTAATGGAGGCTAAGCATGATAAGCTGGTTCACTAAACAAACGTTGATAAGGCGTGCAACGGTCGCAGGAGTCATTGGGGTTTGTATTGCCATTATAGCGTTTACTTACAATTACCATTATCACCATTCAAACTTTATTGGTTATCAAGTCATCGTCGCACCAGCGATACTTATGTTGAGCTTTTTCACAGAAGAAATCAATTTTGTCCCTAAAATGGTATTATTTCTAACGGGTCAGTTTTTAGGATATTTTATTGTCGCTTATACAATTATGAAGATAGGTTTGCGGTTAAACAAATCTTAGGAATTTCTATGCATTTCTTAAAATAAGCAAGATTGGTCAAGATCTATTGCGGAGTTCAGGTATTGTTTAGTTACCAAGCACAAGGGATCAGCGATGAGTTGTTATCAACGACGTTTTAATCAGGTGTTGAGCTTTATTGAACAGAATTTATCTGAGCCAATAAATGTTGAACAGCTTTGTAAAATTAGTCATTTATCAAAATTTCATTTCCATCGGCTTTGCAGCAACTACTTTGGTATGACTGTAATGACCTTAGTGAATTTGCTGCGCTTAAAGCGAGCGGCTTACCAGCTAGCCTATCGAATTGAAAAACCGGTGATTGAGATCGCCCTTGAAAATGGGTATCAAAGCCACGAAGGATTTACCAGAAACTTTAAAAAGCATTTTCTCCAAAGTCCTTCACAATTTAGACGGTGCCCAAACTGGATTGCTTGGCAACAACACTATCAACCAATGATTACGTTAAGGAGCCAAATGATGGAACCAGATGACCAATTTAATGTCGAGATTGTTAATTTTGAGCAAACGCCGATTGCGATAATGTCGCATAAAGGACCACAACATCAATTAAGTCAAACGATAAGTAAGTTTATAGCTTGGCGCAAAAAGAATAAGCTCTCGCCGAATGTCAGTCGAACATTTAATATTATCTATGATGACCCAAATGTCACACCACCAGAGGACTATCGATTCGATTTAGCCTGCACTTATCGTGGCTCACCGGATGTAAGAGATGAAAATATTCAGTTTAGTGAGTTACCTGAGAGTCAATGTGCACATATTCGACATACTGGAAGCGACGATACGCTAGGTAACGCTATCAATTATTTGTATTCGCATTGGATAGTAAAGCAACAATATCAATTAGCGGACCTACCGCTATTTATTGAGCGAGTAAGTTTCTTTCCCGAAGTAGCTGAGCAAGATATGATAACCGACATATACCTTCCTATTTGTTAGCCTCAGCATAAATTTTAAATAAAGATCATAAAAGGCTCAATTAAAAAGGGTAACGCTTTTACGTTACCCTTTAATGAATTTGAACTGAAGGCTTACTGATATAAAGGTTAAGAGTCTGACTCAGCAATTTCAGCATTGTGATAGACATTTTGTACATCATCACAATCTTCTAGCATCGCCATGAATTTCTCAAAGTTGGCGATGTCATCTGGATCGGTGATCTCAGTATACGTTTGAGGAACCCAAGTAATTTCTTCAACTTCCAAGTCATACTCAGGCATAGTGTCAGCAAACGTTGTTTTTATTTTGTAAAACTCAGTATGCGGCGCATGAACAGTAATAATACCATCTTCGAGTTCAACGTCTGTGACATCAATGTCTGCCATCATTAGATTTTCCAAAACGGCTTCATCATCATCACCTTTAAACGCAAATACCGCTTGATGATCAAACATATGAGATACGGTACCAGACGAGCCAATTTTTGAATTAGTTTTAGTGAAGCATAAGCGGACATCTTTAATGGTTCGATTACCATTGTCAGTTAAACAATCGATAATGACCATGCAGTTTCCAGGGCCAAATCCTTCATAGCGGGCTTCGGCATAATCTTCACCTGCGCCACCTTTCGCTTTATCAATTGCTTTTTCGATAACATGCGCAGGCACTTGGTCTTTTTTCGCTTTATCAATTAAGCGACGCAATGATAAGTTGCCATCAGGATCAATGCCGCCATTTTTGGCAACAACGTAAATTTCTTTACCGTATTTAGAATAAAGTTTGGTTTTTTGGCCGGCGGTTTTCGCCATGGAAAGTTTTCGGTTCTGGTACGCTCTACCCATCTTGCATCATTCTCTGTGACTAAAATTCTAATCAGGTGATTTTAAAGTGTCTTAGGAGGTTTTTCTAGTCGCGGATTGATTTTGTTTGTTTTAATTAGCAACTAAACTGCCATTGGATAGTAAACATTAGCTATTATTGATTAAAAAAATAGCCAGACCTTTTTGTTTAAGTCTGGCGTTAATATGTTAATTTACTCATTTAGTCACCGTCTGTCGCGTTGTGGTTGTCTCGACTTCCCATATGGTTACGCTCAGGTGGCGCAGATGGTGAGCAAATACCCAGATATCTTTTATCGGCTTAAAAGAAAAGTTCATTTTCATTCTCCTATTTGGTTGCCGTCATTGCTAAAGTTGACATCGATGAAGCACTAGCGAGTGACTTTTTAAGATGATGAAGGTTGTTAACAATCACTTGATCATTGGTTAGCAAAAGTGCTGAGGTTAAGTCATCAAGAGCAGCATACTTATCATCTAAGTAATAGTTAACGATGGCTCGGTTACTAAATGCTAACGCTTTTAGTCTTTTACTTTGATGGCTGCTAATCGCTTCTTTGTCTATTGCGCTAATCGCTTCACTGCAGTCTGTTTTTGCTTGCACATAATTTTCAGTTTGCAGGTTAGCAACGCAAAGCCCCATTTTTTTATCGAAGACGCTGGTCCTTTGAGTAAGCTCTAAAGCCTCAATGCCTTTTAAGTATTGACCGGTTTTTATTGCGCTTGAACCATCAGCACCCTTGATAATAGCGACGGTAAATTTAGGTGATAACTCATAAGCTAGCGCAGAACCGATATATACAGAACTTAATGCTAGCAAGGTTAACAGTGGTTTTATTGTTTTCATAACAAATCCTTAAGTAGTTTCTAGGTTTATACGCGAACCGTATTGCTTGCGTATAATCAAAGGATATGTGCAGACCATACTGGTGACAAACGATATAAATTACATTGCATAAGTGAAGTTTTTTCAGTTATCACCTTGTGGTTTCTTTTTAGTTCAATGGTAAAGTTTGACCTGCACTTTACCTTACATAACCTCAGCTCTGCATAAGGAATGCATTTCTAACGGCGATTTTTACTCACTTCTGGGTTATATTGTCGTGAAATAGCTGGCTATTCCTGCAACAACACGCCTTGAATTAAGTAAAAAAGTAGCGCGCTAGGGTCTGTTGACCTTTGTTTGTTTTTTCTACAATAGGTTATTTTTAATAGTAGCAAAGCAGCGTGAGTGAAGTTTGGTTATTCCAAATGAACGAATGCTAATGCCGTTAGTATTAAAAATAGCCATTGCCCGAAGGGCTGAGGCTAAAATGACACTACTCTGCGTTAAAACCTCTTCTTTTAGCTCACTAAACTTCTTCGCTTTTGCCTTGATTACCGTCATTTTATCGCTCAGCATAAATTTTAAACAAAGGTCAACAGACCCTAGAACGTGACAGTGAGCTTAAGAAACTGGTTTTATTGTATTGGTGCTATTTCTTATACAAACCTGAGGTTACATACTTTGACCGAATGTTTCGACGACCCAGTTGGCAAATAATCCAAGTTCACAACGTTGTTCCAAATTCTCGTGTTGTACTAAGTAATACCTATCATTAGTAACGAGTTCATAGTCAAATAATTTCACCAATAAGCCTTCACTGAACCATGCTTTACTCATTGGTTGCGGAACTAACGCTATTCCCATGCCTTGCTGAGCAGCACGTGCCACGCCAAACATACTGTCGAATTGAATGATTTGTTTAGGATCAAAGTCAAGCAGATCGACTTTATCGGCCCATTGGTGCCAAGACCATGGCCGTGATTGATGCAATATCAGCGGGACTTGGTTAAGTGCATCAAAACCGCGGTTATACCATTTTTTATAAAGTTTTTTATTGCAAGCCGCCACATAACGGATGGGAAAAAGTTCGTTGACGATACTGGCATTAGGTTTGCCATTTGCTAACACAATTGATAAGTCTGATGAAGAGGTCGCTTGCGCTCCTGTTTTTATCGTTTCTAATTGTAGATTGATATTAGGGTGTTGTTCTGCCCAATAGCTTAACTTTGGAACAAACAGTTCACTAGCAAAAAACTCGGGCAAGCTGATGATGATGGTTTTATTTTGCTGAATATTGGTAAATTCAGAGATAGTTGACTCGAGCTCATTAATAATGGGATGTACAGCATTGTAAAACTGCTTGCCGGCACTGGTTAATGCGATTGCGCGAGTTTGTCGCTCAAATAAGGTGATCCCCATTTGCTCTTCTAGTTGTTTGATTTGGTGACTAACCGCTGAAGGGGTTAAAAATAACTGCGAGGCAGCATGTTTGAAACTAAGACATTTTGCTGCAATGCAAAACGAACGCAATCCTCTTATGGGAGTTTGTATGGCCATATAGGGTATCGTACTACTTATCTGTTCAATTAAAACATAAGCAAAGCAAGAGCCAAACCAATAGTTAACTATTTGATATTTTTTGTTTTTATTTTATTTGTGATAGCTTTGTATGCATGTTTGTAGCGCGTTTGCACTTTTTCGGTGCAATATAAAATGAATAAAAATAAGGCGCTTAATCACTTAAGCGCCTTTACATTAAATTAAATGCAAGCCTAGAAATCAGGGGAGATTTCGAAAACAAGTAAAGCATAGCGAGGTGACAAAACTGTGACAAACGAGATTTAATCACCTAATAGTTTAATTTTATTCACTTGTTTGAATAAATGTTCTTAAAACACTCACTGAACAGTATTTGTCTATAATAGAGTACAGGTCTTTTATTAATCTGCACTTATTATGCGCGCACTGCTGTTATTATATTTGACATTATTGTCATGCTCTTTAGTTGCTAAAGAGTTTATTGTTGGGGTTCAGGACGTATCATTTTATCCTTTGTATGACTTTCCGAACCCAAGCTATGCTAAAGAGCTTTTAGATACCTTTGCTGCCAGTAAAGGTTATAAATTTACTTATTTACCATTACCGATCAAGCGAATTGATTATTGGTACAGCGAAAATGCAATCGACTTTAAGTACCCAGATAATAAACGTTGGTCAGGAGGACAAAAATTTTATCCGAAACTAAAATACAGTTTATCAACGCTAGAATTATTAGCTGCTACTGTGGTGCCTAAAAATAACCTCGGTAAAAGTCGGAAGAGCATTAAGCGGTTAGGTACTATTTTGGGCTTTCATCCTACTATGTGGCTTGATTTAATTAAAAAAGGTAATACCGTTGTAGTGGAAAGTCCTTCGGCACTGAATATAGTCAAGCAGTTGGTTCATGGTCATGTTGATGCGACGAACTTAGAGCCGAGTGTCGTTAACCATTTTTTATCATTAATTGGTGAAGAAGGGGCGTTAGTTGTTGATTTAAGTTTACCGCATGAAGTCTATTCATATCACCTTTCGACGATAAATCATCCTGAAATACTCGAGGAATTCAATCTGTTTTTAACTCAAAATCAAGCACTTCTATTGCAGTTACAGAAAAAGTATAAAATTACCAACTTAGAAAAATATCAACTGAACTTGTAACTCTTCTACTTCGAGTGCAGCCGAACTTCAATTTACCACTACTTAATTGAAATATTACATCTACTTTACGTTAATTTTCGGCTATAATTCGCGCCGCAAATTTATCCCCTCATTTTAAGAGTTGAAAACCTAATGGTCGATTATCTATTAATTGCATTTGCTGTTTTAGCATTGTTATCTATTGTTTTTGAAGAGGTTACTCACATTAATAAGGCAAAAACGACCTTATTCTTCGGTTGTATTTCTTGGGTAACGCTGTTTATCAGTCATCAAGTTGGCGGGGCGGAGCAATTAAATCACCATTTAGAAGAGAACTTATTAGAAATTGCTGTTTTATGGCTGTTTTTAATGTCAACGATGACATTTGTTGCCTATTTGAATGCTAAAGGGATTATTCAAATGGCGGTTCAAAGGCTATTTCCACAGAAATCGTCAGTTGCTGTCATCATGTTCTTGCTCGCCTTGTTTTCACTCGTCTTGTCAGCTATTTGCGATAATGTTACCGCGACGTTAGTGTCGCTGACACTACTACAAACCTTTGATGTCAGCAGGCGTGTAAAGCTTCGAATGGCCATTATTGTTGTGTTTGCGGTTAACTCTGGTGGTGTTGCGCTGATTACTGGAGACGTAACAACACTAATGATTTATTTGGATGGTCATCTACAAATATCACAGTTATTTATTCTGCTTATGCCTGCTGCGGTTAGTGTGCTTTTCTTAGCCATCATTCTGTCTTGGGGAATGAAAGGCGAAGTCAATACAGTGCCAGCATCTAGAGATTATGAATCAGTTGATGTCCTTATAGCGATTATCTTCTTCAGTACCATTTTATTCACCATGTTGTTAAATGTTGCGTATCAAATACCGCCGGTGTTAACGTTTTTAACCGGGCTGTCAGTCATGTTCCTTGTTGGTCGTCTATATCATAATGACAAGCAAGAAAGTCAGATATTAGAATATATCAGGCAAATTGAATACGATACCTTGTTGTTTTTCCTCGGTATCTTGTTGTTAGTCGGGATGTTGAAAGAAATCGGTGTTTTACAATTAGTTACTCAGATTTATAATCAGTTTGATCCCATATATTCTAGTTATAGTGCAGGAATTGCATCGGCAATACTCGATAATGTACCGTTAACCGCGGCTTTATTAAAAGCAGAGCCGGTTTTAACTATCCCGCAGTGGTTAGGCTTAACATACGCTGTTGGTGTTGGCGGGTCGTTGCTGGTAATTGGTTCAGCGGCAGGGATTATTGCGATGAGTAAAATAAAAGAAATGACGTTTATGACTTACGCTCGTTATATTCCAGCTTTATTTTTAGCGTATACCGTTGGTTATGTATCAACTGTTGTGTTGGCAGATTACTTGTATTAAGTTGTTCATCGATAATAAGGAGGTTTTGTGGATTTAGCTGGGTTATTGGTTGCTAGTTTGAGTGCGCTTGGATCATTAGTTCAGGCTTTCTATACCGCAAAGTCAGATCAAGGCAACGTCTCAAAAACAACAATAAGTAAAGCGAAAAAACGCGCTAAAAAGCCACTTAAAACTGGAACAAAAACGGTATCGGCGGTTATCGATGATAAGTTGTTGCTCGCTTTATCCAAACAACTTGAGCAACATCAAAGCGAATTGATAACCGCTTTTGAAGCGAGAGATATTAATGCTGAGCAAACATTGATTAATGTTGAACAAGCGCGACAAAATATTTGTCATGTTCTACAACAAATCAAACGCTTCAATCAAGGTGATTTACCGACCAAGCGCTTAGAAAAGCTCTGGCATTCAAATGGTTGTGATTGCTAATTGGAGATTAAGCACTTAAGCAACTAATGTATCGTTCAGAAAGTAAGGTAACACTGGTTTTATCTGAGTATAGCTTTTCCGCATCACCAAATATTTTATCAGCGCAAGCACTTTCAAAACTTTCTAACTTTAACAAACATGAAGAAGGAGATTCACCTGCTGCTTGTTGAAAGCTTTCATCTTTACAAAGCTTTTTAGCGAAATCTGTGGAGCCTATTCTTATCTCATCTATGGTCACTGGTGAATACTTTAGTTTAGTAAAAACGTCACCGTATGTTTTTACATTAACTTGAGCCCCAGAAAAAGCCTCATTTTCATAAAAAAACACACCGATTATGATAAGTCCAAGTATAGTTATGTACTTCACGATAATTCCTTACAACAACTGTAAACAGCAATCACTTCATTCACACTGTTAGAGTTTAAGTGATAATTACGTATCGCCAATTAAGGCAAATAGAGTTGAACCAAAAAATAGTTTTGTCCAAGATTCTAGAGAATATTATGTTAGTTGTGCCTGTGTAAAGTTTTTATTAATAAAATGTATACAAAAAAACAAAACAAAAGTTACTGGTATTGTCACACCTGAAGTATCTTAACGAACCAATTTTATAGTCCATCCTAAAGCCGTAATTAAACGACAACAGTCAATGCTTACTATAACCAAACACTATTTTAGACACTTAGCATGTTTGGTTTAATTATTACCATTTAGAGGTTTCTTGGTGCGAGATTAAGCTGTTCTAATTAGCGGTTCTTAAAGAAATTCGAATGTTTTGATGGAAAGAAAAAGTAGCAGGACCCTTGAGGTTCTATATAAGTGGAGCAATTTACTATAATCGCTCTGTCAATTTAGTTTAGACACTGACTCATTATCAGTAGGCCATTTTCAGGAAATGATCAATTGATAATTATTTAGACGAAAAAAAAACCTCGCATATGCGAGGTTTTCTTATAAATGGTGCCGACTGCCGGAATTGAACTGCCAAGATGGCTTAGCGACTGATTACAAATCAGTTGGCCAGTTCCTTAATAAATTTACTTGGCATTATCTCTAGACGAAAAAAACTCGCATTTGCGAGGTTTTCTTATAAATGGTGCCGACTGCCGGAATCGAACTGCCAAGATGGCTTAGCGACTGATTACAAATCAGTTGGCCGTTCCTTAATAAATTTACTTGGCATTATCTCTAGACGAAAAAAAACCTCGATGTTATCGAGGTTCTTTTATAAATGGTGCCGACTGCCGGAATCGAACTGGCGACCTACTGATTACAAGTCAGTTGCTCTACCAACTGAGCTAAGTCGGCACACGAAACTGTGTGCGATAGATTAAACTACAGGAATAACTATCTTGGCACCAAATTAATGAAGCTTTGAGTAAAACATTCATCAATTTAAATTCTTAGTATAAGAATGGTGCCTCGAGGCGGAATCGAACCACCGACACGAGGATTTTCAATCCTCTGCTCTACCGACTGAGCTATCGAGGCGCATCTTATAGTTTGTCTTTTTGGCTTTGCCTTGAAGACGGGCGCTATTAAACTGTTTTTCCTTTTCGACGTCAACTCTTTTTTAATAAAAAATTTTTGTTTGTCGTTTTTTTCGGCTTATTGCAGCAAAAAAGCGCACAATGGTTAAATTTTAACTGTATCTATCGTAAGAGAGTTTATTTTTTCTCAGGAACGTAACCTTCAATTTTAGGTTCTATACCTTCAAAAAGGTAATCGATCATTTGTTTTTCTAATATGGCACGATCATCTGGGTTCATCATGTTCATTTTATGTTCGTTGATCAACATGGTTTGCTTCTTTTGCCAGTTAGTCCATGCTTCTTGACTAATATTGTCAAAAATTCGCTTACCAACCTCTCCTGGGTAAAGTTGGAATTTTAACCCTTCGGCTTCTTTTTTTAAGTGTTGGCAAAATACCATTCTGCTCATAATGATTCTCTTGTCTATTTAATGTCGTTGTTAGCATTAATATTATCATAATGTATCCACCTAACTTAAGTGTTATCTCTTTTCTATGACATTTGCTAGTGTCCACTGTCCGAAACACCAATATGTCGTTATTTCTAAAAGTGTCCGCGGACAGTTTTTATGGCGGTTCCTCTTTGTTATTTCTATTTAAAACAATGGTTTATTGTTTTGGCACGGCTGCTGCTTTAACAAGAGCAAGTTGTTTTAGAGGAATAAATATGATCAAAGATACAAGTCAGCAGGACACAATGGTCAATAAACCTAAGCCTAATCGTATTAAGCAGGTTGTTGTTGGTACATTAATTGTTGGCGCTGTGACTATGGGATGGAAAGCCGTAGGGTCTTGGCAAACTAATGAGGTCAGCATTGCGAGAAGTCAGCTAAAGTTGGCTACTGTTGAGCGTGGTGATTTGATGCGTGACATTGTTACTACGGGGAAAATTGTCGCAGCCAATGCCCCCATTGTTTACAGTCCTGAAGCGGGATTAGTGACATTACTTGTTAAACCTGGCGATATGGTTAAAGCGGGTCAGCAAGTTGCGATGATTGAAAGTCCACAGCTAATGGCGAATTTTAGTCAACAAAAAACCTTAGTGCAGCAATTAACCTCTGACGTTAGCCGTGAAAAACTATCAGCCAGAAGAACTCAACTGGCGTTACAACAAAAAGCAGAATTAGCAAAGGTTAGTTTAGCGGCAGCAGAGCGAGAAGCTCGTCGCGCAGAAGTATCGATTAAGCGTAATTTAATTAGTCAAATCGACTATGAAAAAGCTCAAGATGATCTTGCTAAAGCGAAGTTAACCGCACACCATGCTGAGCAAGAAGCCAAAATAACAGAAGATACGTTAGCTTTTGAAGTAAAAAACAAAGAATTACAACTGAAAGCAGTGACACAAGAACTTGCTGAGCTTCAACGCAAAGTAGATGAACTTGCTATTGCATCAACGGTTGAAGGTATTGTTGGCAATTGGTTGGTTGAACAAAAAGCGAAAGTGACTAGCAACGAGTCGTTAATGATGATTGTCGACCTGTCTGCTTATGAAGCCGAGTTGCAAGTGCCGGAAACGTTTGCCGATGAAATTGGTTTGGGTATGCCAGTTGAGATCAGTATGAGTGACAAGCAACTTAAAGGTCAATTGGCGTCTATTTCTCCTGAAGTTATTAGTAACCAAGTGACTGCACGCGTGAGAATTAGCGATGCAGGCGATATCAACTTACGTCAAAACCAACGGATCAGCGCACGCATAATTTTAGAAGAAAAACGTGATGTTCTGATGGTACGCAGAGGGCAGTTTTATCAAAGCGGCGCTGGCAAGCTTGCTTATCGAGTTGACGATAATATTGCCAAACGTATTTCGATGGTAAGCGGTGCCACAAGTATGACACATATAGAAATAGTAGAAGGTTTAAACGAAGGCGACACCTTAGTTGTCTCAGATTTAGAAATATTTGATAACAAAGCACAAGCGTTGCTTTACTAATTAAGGAATTTACACATGCTTAAAATGAATAACATTAATAAGGTATACCATACAGATCTTGTTGAAACACATGCGTTACGTGAGTTTAGTTTGGAAGTGAAGGAAGGTGAGTTCGTCGCAGTAACCGGCCCTTCAGGGTCTGGTAAAACAACTTTTTTAAACATTGCTGGCTTACTAGAAACAGTGAGTGCTGGTGACTATCAATTGGATGGTGAAAGTGTTGTGGGTTTGAATGACCGAGCGTTATCACGTTTACGTAATGAAAAAATTGGCTTTATTTTTCAGGGGTTTAATTTGATACCTGACTTAAATCTCTATGAAAACGTTGATGTGCCATTGCGTTATCGTGGTTTTAGTGCCAGAGAGCGTAAACAAAAAATCGAGCAAGCCCTAGAGCTCGTTGGTTTAGCGTCACGAATGAAACATCTCCCAGCTCAATTGTCCGGTGGTCAGCAGCAACGCGTCGCGATTGCTCGTGCTTTGGCGGGTGAGCCAAAATTCTTGTTAGCGGATGAGCCAACAGGAAACTTAGATAGCTTGATGGCAAAGCAAGTGATGGAGCTTTTAGAAGACATTAACAGGAAAGGTACCACCATCGTTATGGTGACTCATGATCCAGACCTTGCCAAAAGAGCGCACCGAAATATTCAAATCGTCGACGGTCAACTTTGTGATTTTAAAATGTACCAAGGTGGCAAGTTAGCGGAACCAGAAAAAGCTTCTGCGTAAACCTGTGTTGATGACTAAGGAATTATTATGTTTACCTATTATATAACTCTGGCAATGAAAAGTTTGCGTAAAACGCCTCTTAGTACAGGTTTGATGGTAGTTGCCATTGCTTGTGGTATTGGTATTACCATGACGACATTAACGTTAAACCATGTACGTTCAAATGATCCTATTCCTGAAAAAAGCAGCGTATTATATGCCATGCAGTTGCAAACCTCTGGAAAAGATACCACTTGGAACACTGATGATAATGTGCCGACACAAGTCACTTATCAAGATGCAATGAATGTTGCGCGGTTCTTGCCAGAACTTAAACACACACCTATGTACAAAACGGGCTTTGCGGTACGTTCTTTCGACCCTCAATTTACGCCATTGTTAAATTCGACCCGTATGACCAACCGCCATTTCTTTTCGATGTTCAATATCGATTTTATATATGGTGGTGCGTGGTCAAAAGAGATTGATGAAAACCCAGCCAATCAGGTAGTTATCGCCAGTGATCTCAATGATAAATTATTTGGAGGAGGAGATAACGTTGGCAAAGAGATCTACTTAAATAACGATACCTATCGTATTGTCGGTATCATTGAAAACTTTAATCCAGCTCCTAAGTTTTATGATGTAAATAACGGTGCTTTTCAAAATAGCGAGCAAGTATTTATTCCAATCTCATTAACGCAAGTAGCCCAGTTTGACTCTTGGGGAAATAATAATGGTTGGAAAGATGAGGAAATTCATTCATTTGAGGATAAGAAATCGTCTGAAATTTTATGGTTACAATATTGGTTCGAAATTCCTGATAAGCAAGCGAAAAACCAGGTTGAGCAATACTTAGCTGGCTACATTGAGCAACAGAAAAAACTTGGTAGATTTGAACGTGATGATGCTAAAGCACATTTTAAGAATGTGAAAGAGTGGCTTACGTATAATAAAGTAGTGAGTGATGATAGTAATGTGCTCGTTGGCGTTAGTTTCTTATTCTTATCGGTTTGTCTTGTAAACACTATTGGTCTATTGCTAGCGAAGTTTTTACGCTCTGCTCCCAATGTTGGTGTGCGTCGTGCACTAGGCGCAAGTCAAGGGCAGGTATTTTTACAGCATTTGGTTGAAGTAGGTCTTTTAGGCTTAATGGGCGGATTAGTGGGATTAGGCTTTGCTCAAATTGGGTTATCTGTTCTAAAAGCGCAGTTTAGAGGATATGACGTGCTCGCGACTATGGATATGACAATGTTTTTAGCAGCTCCGGTTATCGCAGTAACTGCAACAGTCTTTGCTGGTATTTATCCAGCGTGGCGAGTTTGTAAAACTCAGCCTTCTATTTATCTTAAAACTCAATAGGAGTAGACAATGTTAGCTATTTCTCCAATTTTTAATGCCATGATGCGCAGTAAAAGTAGCGTCGTGTTAATTGTTATGCAAATCGCATTAACCTTAGCCATTGTTAGTAATGCAGCCTTCATTATTCATGAGCGTATCAATGATATGAATCGAGATACTGGTATTCCTGAATCTCAAGTTGTTGCTTTTTTTATGTATTTTTTTGATGACGAGGTCGACATTATTCAGCAACTTAGAATTGACGGCCAAAAGGTTAAGGAATTACCAGGGGTTATCAATGCTTCAGCCATTAATCAAGTACCGCTATCAGGAAGTGGTGATTCGTGGTCGGTGCGAAATCAAGCGGAAAATGAAGGGGCGATATCGGTTGGAACCGGAACTTTCTTTGGTGGTGTTGACGTGGTTTCTTCATTGGGGCTAACCGTTTCACGCGGGCGCGATTTTAGGCCTGAAGATATGATAGCAAGAGTGAATGGTGATGAAGAGCCTCAAGTCGTCATTATTACTCAGGCGCTTGCTGATAAGTTATTTCCTGAGCAAGATGCACTAGGAAAAACACTTTACACTTATACTATGCCGCTACAAATCATCGGTATTATCGATCAAATGCAGGGGCCGTGGGTGCACTCTGAATTGGTTGAACGGAATATGTTTGTACCTGTCGAGGTAACCAACAAGTTTTTCAGGTTTGCTATCCATGTCGAGCCAGAATACGTCGAACAAGTGATGGCGGATATTCAGGAATATATGCTATCGCTGGAGAATCGTCGTGTTGTTAATCCGCCGATGACTGTTGCTGAAAATAAGAGTGGTAGTTACCAAAATGATCGGCTGATGACTAACATGCTCATTATCATTATTACCGTGCTCGTATTTATTACCGCATTGGGGATTGCCGGTATGACGATATTCAACGTTAATCGTCGTCAAAAGCAAATTGGAACGCGAAGAGCTATTGGTGCAACCAAAAATGACATTATTAGTTACTTTTTAACCGAAAGTTTCATTATGTGCGCACTTGGCTTGGTATTAGGCTCTATCGGGGCGGTGGTACTTAGTAATTACTTGATGAGTTATTTTCAATCGTCAGCGCTCTCGATTAATTACATAATTGGAACCATTGTTGGTATTGTTATCGTTGTTGCTTTCTCTGTGTTTTGGCCAGCACGAAAAGCATCAATGATTTCGCCTGCAATTGCAACACGATCTGTTTAGTAATGACCTTGAGAGGATGTTCCTCTCAAGGCTTCTTAATAAAATGTAACTTTTAGCAACCATAAGGAAATATAATGTTTAAAGGCATTGTTGCTTTTTTATTAATCCTCTTTAGTTTACACAGTAATGCTATTGTCACTCGTCATGATGTGAAACAGCAAAACTACGTAGTTGAACAGGCACCTGGTTATTTCGTTGATATGCCACATGAAGGGCAAGGGGTGCTAATTGCATCGCAATGGGTTCTAACCGTTGCTCATGTGATTTTTTATGACTACCGAGGTAAAACCTTAACTATCGGTGGCAATTCGTATGTGGTAGAGGATGTCGTTGTTCATCAAGGCTTTACTAAGTTTGATCAGCAACTTTTACAGCAAGGGACTGAAGCAGTGATGAATTTTCAATATGAAAATAAAGATATCGCTTTAGTTAAGCTGAGCAAACCTGTAGAAAATGTAAAACCAATTGCGTTATATCAAGGTCAGCAAGAGCTTGGTAAAGTGGTTACTGGCTATGGTCGAGGAGCGACGGGGAATGGAGAGTCTGGTGCGGTATTTGAGACTAAGCGCGCCAAAACATTACGCAAACTTAATAACCGAATTGATGAAGTCAGAACGCATTGGATTTCAATCACTTTTGATAACATTGCAACGGCGTTGCCGTTAGAAGGGATTGATGGTTCTGGCGACAGTGGCGGCCCGCTGATTATCGAGGAAAATGGTAAAGAAATGCTGGTTGGCATGTTTGCTTGGGATTATGTCGAAGGGCCGTTATCTGATTTTGTTGCGGGCCTGTATGGACATAAATCTTATCAAGTTAGGGTTTCTGCTTATTTAGATTGGATAGCTGCTATTATTAAGGCACAATAAACGCTCTAAACTAAGTCTATGATTTAAAATAACATTAAATATTTAAGCTAATTGCTATTAGACAAACAATAAATAACTAGGTAAAGATAATCGTTAATGGAAAAAATTTTAGTTGTTGATGATAATCCATCGGTTTGCCAAGCGTTAACCATATTGCTTGAGTTACATGATTACCAGGTCGTGACCGCAGCAAGTCCTGAAGATGCGTTGCCAATAGTGATGTACCAAAGTATTTCTTTGGTGATTCTTGATATGAACTTTACTCAAGACACTACTAGTGGTGAAGAGGGGAAAGCGGCTTTCTATCAAATAAGGCAACTTCAGCCTGATCTCCCTGTAATTTTACTAACCGCATGGACTGATTTGAGTACGGCGATTGAGTTGGTAAAAAATGGTGCTGCCGACTATCTTGCCAAGCCTTGGGACGATGAACGTTTATTGGTTACCATCAATAACCTAATCGAACTAAATGAAGTACAAAATAAATCACAAGCGTTAACTAAACAGCAACGTGAACGAGAGCAACATAACAATAGTGCTAACTTGTGCGGGATCGTATTTGCCAGTACTGCAATGCAGCGGCTTATCGACATGACAGTGCAAGTGGCTAAATCGCATGTCAACGTATTGATAACAGGCCCTAATGGCTCTGGCAAAGAAAAAATAGCCGATATTTTACATGCCAATTCGCCCAGGGCGAATAACGCATTAATAAAAGTGAATGTTGGTGCTTTACCTGTTGATTTGATGGAAGCTGAGCTCTTTGGTGCAGAGGCAGGGGCGTATACTGGCGCTAATAAAAAGCGCATTGGTCGATTTGAGGCGGCCGATGGTGGCACCTTATTTTTAGATGAAATAGGTAACTTATCCTTATCAGGTCAAATGAAATTGTTGCGTGTTTTACAAACCGGTGAATTTGAAAGGCTTGGTAGTAATCAAACATTAAAGGTAGATGTTAGAGTGATCAGTGCTACTAATGCCAACTTAAACAATGCCATTGAGCAAGGCACGTTTCGTGAAGATCTTTATTATCGCTTAAATGTTATACAGCTGGAGTTATTGCCATTAAATCAACGAAAAGATGACATTGTGCCGCTAATCGAACATTTCACTCAAGGGGCGAAATCAATACCTAAATTAACCTTGGAAAGTTTATTAAGCCATCAGTGGCCCGGTAATGTGCGCGAGTTGGAAAATGCCTGTCAACGAGCATTATTATTATCGCAAACACCTGATTGGCAACCGCAAGATTTTGGATTGGAGGCTGTTGAAATAACTCATGAAGCTTCACATGACGAAAGCTTAACCAAGGAAATGGTGGAGCAGGCGATTAAAGAACATGGAGGCGTGATCAGTCGAGCCGCTAAGTCATTGGGCTTAAGCCGCCAGGCGTTGTATCGAAGGATGGAAAAGTTTGGAATTGATAAATGAGCTTCTCCTACACTAAGTGGCGCTTTACTTTACTTTGCTTAGCCATGGTGTGGCTGAGCAATGGCATCCTATTCTATCTGCTTGGCGGACAAGATTGGCTTGAATTGGTATTGATCATGAGTTTTATTTCGATACTCGTGGTTAGCTTGATCAGTTATTTCATTACACCATTTATTAAAAAATTTTCGGCACTAGAAGCGGGATTGCTTAATTTTAAAGATAATGATTTTTCAAATACCTTGCATGTGCAAGGTAACGATGAACTAAGTCAATTGGCGGCACTATATAACGATGTAGCCGTTAAACTAAGAGTTGATAAGCAGCATATATATCAACGAGAGTTACTGCTTGATAAAGTGATTGAAAGCTCACCAATCTTGATGTTCTTAGTCGATGATGATGACTTTTTTGTTTATTCTAACCATGCAACGCGGCATTTTCTTAATGAAGGGCGTCGTCTCGAAGGAGAAAAGTTTAGTGAACAACAAAAGCATTGGCCTGAAAGCCTGCAGCAAGCGTTAGCGCATCATCAAGACGGTTTGTTTTCGGTAGAACATCAATCAGAAGTTGAAACGTGGCACTTGTCTCGTGGTGACTTTACCCTAAACAATAAAAAGCATCGTTTATTTTTATTAAAACGAATGACTAGAGAGCTAAACCGCCAAGAAGTCGCGGTGTGGAAGAAAGTTATTCGGGTAATAAGTCATGAACTTAATAATTCGTTAGCGCCGATTTCGTCAGTGACTCATTCAGGTAAGCTTATCGCCAATAAACTCGAAAATGATAAGTTGGTTTTAATCTTCGACACCATTAAAGAGCGTATTGAACACCTCAACCATTTTATTATTGGTTATGCGCGTTTTGCTAAGCTTCCCAACCCCATTATAGAGTCGGTGAGTTTGCCGAATTTCATTGACAAGCTTCGAACACAATTTTCGTTTAAACTTGAAAGTGATGTGCCTGCTGTTACTTTGAATATCGACGCTAGTCAGGTTGAGCAAGTGTTTATCAACCTACTTAAAAATGCGCAAGAGTCTGGCTCGGATAAGCAGCAGATAGCGATGGATTTTATTGTTACTGATAAGATGGTCAAGTGCCGTATTAAAGATCGTGGTACTGGCATGTCAGAGCAAGTGCTAAAAAATGCCTTGATCCCTTTTTACTCGACTAAACAATCTGGGACGGGGTTAGGGCTAGCACTTTGTCGAGAAATTATTGAAGCACATCATGGCAGAGTGTCTCTTCATAATCGTCAAGGTGGTGGTTTAACCGTGACTATTGAATTTGCTCTCTAATTTTTTGATTTTTGTCTTCTAGCCAAGGCCTCGTCGAACACTTTCATTATCCCTCTAAAAACCATTGATTTTTAAATATTAAGGCAACGACCCTATGCCGTGCTCGTCACAAAATTAGATATAAAGTAAAAAATATAAGGGCATAATGTATACAATATATTGAAGTTTGTACTACGATTGGTTATTCTTGGTAAGTTTTTTGTAAACAAATAAATAAAAACTAGGGGAAAAGTATGAATTTCAATACAAAAAATACATGGCGTAAAAGCCTTGTAGCGATAGCGATAGCGGGGTACTTAGGCGCTCCTGTTGCAATAGCAAGTGATAAAACTATGGGTAGTGTCGAGGGTGTTGTTGCTGTTGAGTCAGGCAACTCTTTGGCTAATGTTGACGTTACCTTAAAACATAATACCAAAGGTATTGTTAAGAAAACCCAAACTGATGAAAATGGTCAGTTTGATCTTAAAGGCCTACCAATAGGCTCTTATACAGTGACATTTTCAAAAAATGGCTATCAAACAGTTTCTGAAGCTCAAATTAACATTTCAGCTGGTAATACAGCATCTTTTGATGTTGCAATGTATTCAGACAACGTCGAAAGAATTCAGGTAACTGGTGCGTCCATCCGAGCTGTAAATATGGAAAGTTCTACTGAACAGCTTACATTAAGTGCTGCAGAGTTAGAAAAGCTTCCTGTTGCTCAAGATCTTTCGTCAGTAGCATTACTTTCACCAGCGGCTTCTTTAGCTGCAGATCCTGCTGGAGATTATGGTCGTGGTGTTTCATTTAGTGGTTCATCTGTTGCTGAAAACGGTTACTTTTTGAATGGCTTGAATATTACAGACATCCGTAAAGGCTTAGGTTATGTTGATTTTCCATGGGAAGCAATAGCACAAACTAATACCGTAACCGGCGGTGTGCCTGCTGAGTATGGCAACTTCATCGGTGGTGTTACTGATGTTGTTACTAAGTCTGGTGATAATGAGTTTAAGTTTGGTGTTAAAGCTGATTATCAACCTGGAAGTTTTCTTCGCTCAAGAAGCCCTGATATTCTACAATTTGATACCGCTCATCCTGAAACAGATGGTGATGGCAATGTAACAGGCTACCCATTAGCGCTAGATACATATAATGGTGAAGATTACACTAAAGATGCTCGTTATAATATCTGGGCAAGCGGTGCTATTATTGAAGATACGTTATTCTTTTATGCGCTTTATAACCCACAAAAAATTACTAACCGTTGGGCAGATACTACCACAATGACGCAACGTGTTGATGAAGCTGATTTTTGGTTAGCAAACGTTGATTGGTATATTAATGAAGATCATAGCTTGACTTTTACTGCTATGAATAACGAATGGGAGCGAAACGAGTATTACGCTGATTATAGCTACAGTGCAGCAGGGCGTGATCAAGGTAAGCGCACAGGTGAATACGGTGAGCCGACTCAATCTGAATGGGGTGGTTCGATGTTTTCTGTTAACTACAGTGGCTACCTCACCGATGATTTAAGTGTTTCAGCCGTATATGGTATTACCGAGCAAGATACATTAGAAATTAACCCTGTAGCTCATTTGAGCCGTGTTTGGGATAAGCGCAGCGGTTCTTGGCAGCGTCGCGGAGATTGGCAAGGATGGTCAAGTGGTGCACAAAGTGAAGATAAGCGAACTCAAACGCGAGTTGATTTTGACTGGGTGCTAGGTGACCACACGATTAACTTTGGTTACAGCCATGAGTTAATCGAAACCTTTGACCGTTCAGAATATTCAGGCAATGGCTGGCGATATGATGTTTCTATCGCATCAGAAGGTGATGTTTCATACATTAACGGTATTATTGAAAGGCAAGCCAACAGAGACGGCGTAGCGTATGTACCATCTCCGCTATCTGCTGGTGATGAATATTTCTGGACAAAACAATATAAGAAAAACGGTAGTACAGAGCAAAATTATCGTTCGTTCTATATTGAAGATAACTGGGTTGTCAATGATCAGTTAACGTTAAACATTGGTGTTCGTAATAGCTCTTTTGATGCTTCAACTGGTACAGGTGAAGAATACGTTGCTATGGATAATCAATGGGCTCCTCGTTTAGGAGCTAACTACGATTTGTTTAACGATGGTTCAACTAAACTATTTGCAAACTATGGTCGTTACTATATGCCAATTTCACCAAACACCAGTGCGCGTATGACTTTGCCTGAAGTCAATATTACAGGTTATGGTATGTTCGATGGCTTCAATGAAGAAAATAACACGCCTAATATCGTAGGTGATTTGTTTGCTGTTGAAGTTAATAGTGATGGTGAGTTAGCACAACCGGTTTCTACCTTCGTTGATAAAGACTTAGATCCAATGTATAGCGACGAGTTTGTATTGGGTATTAAGCATGAATTAAACGATGACTGGAAAGTCGGTGCTCGTTATGTTTTCCGTGACCTTAAATCTTCAATTGAAGATACCAACTTACGTTTTGCTTTAGTTGAAAAATGGGGCAGAGAAAACCCAGAAGAACTAAAAACTTTACAAGAACTTGGGCTTAATACTGATGTAAGTTGGTTAGCATTGGTGATCAATCCGGGTAACCCTGTTAAGCTTGCTTATGATAAAAACCAAGATGGTGAAGTATCAAGTGATGAATATGTTGAGTGGGATGCAGAGTACTTAGGCCTTCCTAAAGCGAAACGTAAGTACCATGCTATTGAATTGACAGCAGAGGGGCAACTTACTGAAAACTTTAAATTACACGCTTCATATACATGGTCTAAAAATAAAGGAAGTACAGAAGGCTTAGTTAGTGGCTCTCACTCTCAAGCAGATCCAGGTTGGTCGGGCTCCTATGATGCGCCTGAGTTAACCGATAACAGTTATGGTCGTACATCAAATGACATACCACATAAGTTGAAATTATTTGGTATTTATGACGTAACTGAAGAGCTTTCTTTAGGCGTTAACTTAGCAATTCAGCAAGGTCGTCCAATTAATAAATTAGGTTATCATCCACAAGGTGTCGGTTCTTGTAGTGAGCCTATGTGGTTAGATGCTGAAAAAACACAATTCAATAATAACGCTATTACTGATTGTACTGATATTAGAGGAACAGATTTCTACTACAATGGTGAACCTTCACCGCGTGGCTCTCATGGTCATAGTAAATGGATCTATAACTTAGATATGAGTGCTTCATATAGCACGGAAGTCGCTGGTGGTAACTTGTTTGTTTCTGCAACTATCTACAATCTGTTTGACTTTGATACTGCGACATCTTACTACGATGTAGCAGAGTTAGAGCAGGGCGTTGATGATCCAAACTATAGAAAGCCTAAGCAATTCCAAGCTCCTCGCAGTGCCCAATTAACGGTTCGATATGAGTTTTAATCGTTAAAGTTAGCACATGATAAAATGCCAGTCCGCTTTATTGACTGGCATTTTTTTACCTTTTTTATCAGTATTCGACAATGTAACTGCACAAAAGTAGCTAGGTATTATATTGCTTAGCGCATATTGATAAAATGGCGATGACTTTAACGCCTCCACTTTTTAAAAGGTAAAAAAGTGGAACTAGTCGTCAAATAAAATTTAGAAATCCATTGATAGTTTTCAATCGAGCTCCTGTCACAATTTCAATCCAACAATCAAAAAGCTTTATGTAGGTAACTGAACTTTTACTAGCATTTTCATTCCAATATAAAAATGAAAGGGATGTTATAATTATTTGTTAAAAATAGGATATTATATGAAATATATAACTCTCACTCTGTTATTTTTAAGCCTTGGTTGCTCGTCGATTAAGCAGGGCATACCTAAATATGTCGTCGAACACGTTATCGAAAATAACACGGATATTGAACTTGGCTATAGTGGTGCAAGATGCAACCAAATTAAAAATAGTTGTTCTACTTCAAATTACAGTGAATGGCAGCAGTCTAATGGTGATACCGCGTGCTCATGCCAAAACAGTAACTAACTAATAAAAGAATTTAGTAAAGCTAAATCAGCCAGAATAAGGTAATTTGGTTTTTATATCATGCGACTTTAGCGTTATTTTGAATCATAAAGAAAGGAAGTTATTTAATGAAAAAAGCAAGCAAGCTATTAGTGCTTATCTCTTTAGTGGCATTGGTGAGTTGTAAGGCAACATTTAGAGCGAATAATGCCGAGCCTACCGTGCCTACTAACTCATTTGAGCAGAGCCTCTAGCGTCCCTTTCAGTAAGCTCTATAAATAAAAGGTCGCTAACAGTTTTCACTTGTGCTTCTGTCATGGTGTGCTTTGGATTCGTTTAACTCGATTGTATTGCTTGTTGCTTGCTCTGCGCCCAAAATAACGTGGCGTATCACAAGTGCCGTGATTAAAGTGCAGTTATTTTGAAACATTTTGCCGCAAAAGTAGAAAACCCGTTAATTAAACTTAGTTATTATGCAGTTGGCTCGTATGACTGCGTAGTTCAACGGTGTTACCTTGCGGGTCATTGATATAAACAGATAATCCATAGCCTTGAGCACCATAGCGT
Organism: Thalassotalea ganghwensis; assembly: GCF_053485795.1. Lineage (NCBI taxonomy): Bacteria > Pseudomonadati > Pseudomonadota > Gammaproteobacteria > Alteromonadales > Colwelliaceae > Thalassotalea > Thalassotalea ganghwensis. The sequence continues at coordinate 72,029 of NZ_JBQRUM010000009.1, read as the reverse complement.
CTCTCGAACTTAGGTACTGAAATACCATGTTGAGTTAAGTGATGCTCTATTTCTTGTTCAGAAACTGGCGCCAGTTGCAGGCAAAAATGGTCTAGATTATTGTTCTTTTTTGTTGGTGCTTGACCGCCTTGACGACCTAGCTTACCGTCAATATCGACAAGATCAATTAACGCATTGCCAGCCCTTAATTGCGTTAAGCCGAGTTCGTCGTCAGTTTCTCGTTCGACATCACAGCCTAAAACGTCGCAGTAAAATGACAACATTTCGTCCAATTTATCGGTACGTAAAACAATGTGATCTATACCTAATATAGTAACCATAACGACTCCTTTTAGTTTTAAGAGGTGTTAGCCACAATGTGAGAGCGCGTTAACCTCTTCAATAATCTTACAACTTGCTGCAGCAAGTCCAACGGTATTACGGTTAGCTAAGTTATACCAAATATGCTCGCAAGAATCATTGATAACTTCGCTCACCGATTGCGGCTTTACTTCAATCAATACCGGGGTTATATCAAAATGAAAGTGGCTAAAGGTATGTCGAAATGGTGTCAGCGACTTTTCATTATTTATCACCAGTCCCAGTTGATTTATTTTGTCGTGATAATCTTGCTCACTGTCTACTTCGATAAAGCTAAACAGTCCACCCCAAATTCCAGTAGGAGGGCGTTTAAACATCAGCAGCTGATCAGCGCTTTTTATCACTAACAGAGTCGCTGACTTTACCGGCGTACTTTTCTTTGGTTTTTTTTGAGGATAGTTGTTTTGTTCATTGAACTTATGAGCAAGACAACTATCTTGCAATGGGCAAACCGAACATTTGGGCTTTGAACGTGTACAAATCATTGCGCCCAGATCCATCATCGCTTGATTATATGGTGCAACATCATCGTTTGGCGTCAAACACTCAGTAATCGGCCATAACGCTTTTTCATATTTACTTTGACCATTGTGTCCATCAACCATATAACAGCGCGCTAAAACACGTTTAACGTTGCCATCGAGGATAGGGTAAGGTTTATTTAACGAGAGGCTTAAGATTGCGCCTGCTGTTGACCGACCTATGCCGGGTAAGGCCATTACTTGTTCAATATCTTCTGGAAATTCGCCCTGATATTCTGTAGCAATAATTTTAGCGGCCTTATGTAAATTGCGAGCACGGGCGTAATATCCCAGCCCTGTCCAATGGTGAAGCACGGTATCTTCATCGGCATTGGCTAAATCGATAATGGTAGGAAAACTCTCCATAAAACGTTGGTAAAAAGGGATCACCGTGGTCACTTGCGTTTGCTGCAGCATAATTTCAGAAATCCACACCCGATAAGGGGTTTTGTCTTGCTGCCAAGGTAAGGTTTTTCTGCCGTGTTGGTGATACCACGCTAATACCTTCTGACTAAATTTTTGTGCAGAAGTTTGGGATATTTGTGTTTGAGTCGTCATAGTGAGGCGCAGTGTAGCGAATAACCGTTAACTGAACAATATAATGCTTAACACTTAACGCCTTACAATAGATGAATTTATTCAAGACGCCCTAGCAATTCTGGCAATTTGCCATTATATTTCCCATGTTTTAAGGCAGAAGAAAGTTAATCAATATGAAAATAGATGCAAAAAGTCGCAATAGACGTCTTCGTAAGAAGTTAAGAGTGGATGAGTTTCAAGAGTTAGGTTTTGATGTTGCTTGGCAACTCGATAAAGCAACAGACGATGCGGGAGTTGATAATTTTCTGACTAAGTTTTTTAATGAAGCAATCGAGCCTAATGGCTTAGGTTTTGGTGGCGAAGGCGATACCTTATGGCATGGTCTTATCTGCACACAAAAAATAGGCAAATGTACTGACGAGCACCGTCTATTAGTTGAAAAGTGGTTAAAAGATAACGGAGCTACTGCTGTTTCAGTTGGCCCTTTATATGATGTTTGGTGGGCAGAGTAGTTTACCCTACAGCAAGTATTAATGTGCTAAACTTCAAGACATCAACGGTGTTGTCAGCTTAGTTATAATTGCTCGGTCCACCAATTATCATCACATTGGTAATAAGCGCCGGGCTCCGTCGGTGCTGGTACGCTGTATTTAAATAATACGGGCACCGCTGGGTTGACTTTGCTTTTCAGTGACCAACTCTCAATAGAATTAATTAATTCTTGTTCGAGTTCGCGGCTGATTTCTCGACAGGCCCGAACGAGTTTGCCGTGCCCCATCGGATCGATTTCAACTTCAATTTCGAGCAGCTCAAACGATATTTCTTGGTAGATTGTCGATGGCATACTGATCGCCATGTCATCCATCTGCCAAAATTCGACAAATTGTTCCAGCGACACAGATTTAACATCGGTTATAACGTGTTGATAATCTTCTTCTGCGTTGGCAAGGTAGTTAGTTATTGTATTTTCGTCAACTTCTAGCTTATCAACCATCTGCTGATAACTTAATCCATTTAGGGCTGTTAATAAGGTGTCAAATTGCTCAATTGTTGTACCATTAAAGGTTTGTTTAAAGATCGCCATTCTGGCGGTAAAGCGGTCGAGTTCTTGTGAACTTAATACCGGAGCGACCTTAATCATCATATTGAAAAAGTCGTCGATGTCGTTAATGGCATATGGTTGATTTAGCCGATTATGTCGAAATGCGTTGAGCTCTTTAGGTTCGTCGGTTAACGCTGCATTGCAAGCAGATGTTTGAGGTAAGTTCGTTAACGAAAACTGCAACGATGTTGCTTTTCTTTCAGGTGAGTTATCACTCGTGTTATTGGCTAAAGCATACTGCCACTTTTCGACCGCCTCGATTGCACTATCTTCGAATGCAAGCGGACCTTCAGCTTGTAAAGCTTCAATAAAAACTGGCTTGCCCTGTTCATTGACAAAAAATTGTAGAGAAACACAACCTTCAAGGTTATTTTTCAGCGCGTCAAGGGGATAATTGGGGGCAACATTTTGCTCAAGGATCCAACGCTCTGCTTGGGTTGCAAAAGTAAGGCATAACGCCCCTGTAAAAATGAATGATAATATACCTTTCATGACGTCCCTGTAGTAACTTTTCGCTGTTGAACTGATGAAGACTTTTTAGGATATTACAACTATTTTGTGCATATGTGTATACTCCAAAAACATTAGTTGCAGTGTTAATTAACTAACGCGTTTTTTATGACTTGTTGAATAAAGATTTTTAATTTTAGTAGGAAAGTTTGTCATTGGCTTAAGTACGAATGATAGAACTCATGATACCCTTGCAAGGCTTTAGGTACAGAAATAAAGGGGTTGCCGTTGTGACCTACTCCCTTGCTGTAGTTATACTCCCATATTAAGTTTTGTGGTGCTTTAAGCTCCAAAGCACTTAATAATCCTTTAAAAGAACCGGTAATAATGTCGTTTTCTTTTTCCCCTAAACTCAAATACAGATATTTTGGGCTACCTGTAGTGATGGGTAAATTATGCTTAAATTCTGTCACAACAATTGAATTGTCGTACCAAGCAGCAGGGCTAAAGGCAAAATAGCCGGTAAACATATCAGGCTTGGTCACTAATGTGTACAGCACCATACTACCACCGGCTGAAAAACCGCTCAGTATTCTATTACTGTTTATCGGATAGTTATTTTCAAGATAAGGAATTAACTCTGTTTCGATAAATGAGAGAAATACATCTGCTTTACCAAAGATCTGAGGATCATTTTGCTCCGGTGGTCTAGCCTCAATATTAACTTCTTTTCGTGCAAAAGGGGGGACTAAATCCCTGTTTCTGGAATCTTGCCAAAACAAGTTTGGAATAGCCACTAAGATAGCTTGTTCTAGGCGCTTTTCTTGAGTTTCTTTTGTTAAGGTTTTGTGCCATCGTTCGAGGTTAAAGTTGCCATCGGTTTTGATGATTAAAGGATATTTTTTGTTGCTATCATAGTGCTGTGGTAATCGAATAAAAATTTTACGATTTTCATTTAAGACCGCAGAGTAAATTTCAATGTCGGTAAATTTTGAGGTGTACTGTTCAGAGTACCGTTTGGTAACGATATAGATGAGAATAAAGCTGCCCAGCACTAATATGCTAAAGAAGTACTTATTTTTAAACAAAACCATTAATCGTTATCCTGAGCAACTTAATTAACCTTTAAATTAATAAGGACTGAACATTTGTGCTCAAAACCTAACACAAATATCTTCGTTATTGTTTGATTATTTGTAACAATTTTCATCGTTAATCTTGCTGGCTTTAATCGTCATTGGGCGGATCTCCATTATCCTCTTTGCGTTTTCTTTGTTCTTGCTTAGCTTTTTCAACATTTTTAAAAACAGGTGGAGGGATAGGGAATATAGATATTAACGGGAAAATTGCGAGAAATAAAAACGCACCTTTTGACATGCCTTTTCCCCATTTTACCATCCGAATTAATCCATATATGGCGAGTAAAAAACACATAATGCCAGCAAAAATCTGGAGTAGCTCGTAATTGTGAACTAAAGAAAAAAAGCGTTGCATTATCTTACGTAGTTATATTCTATAGTTGATTAAGATTGGGGCAAGCTTTTGTAATTACAAATGATTTGGTGGTTGACTACTATTGCTGGAGCTATTAACTCCAGCAGTTGACATACTGAAAGAAGATATGTTGTTGTTTAAAAGTGGTATTTAACTAACAAGTTGACATTATTTTCATCAACACCATCAATACCATATTTATTGGTCCAATATACATATTCTACCCCGATATACAGTTTAGTTTTCTGATTGATATGCTGGCCAAGGTTATATTTTAACTGTGAAGTAAAATTCATAATCGTTGCGCTATCGTCATTGCTTGGCACAAAATCGATAAAACCGTCATAGGTGAGTCCGGCTATCGGTACTGCCCAACTTAAGGTTACCTGCTCGCCATTGTCTCCACCATCATTGTTTCGATGATAAATATTGAATTTAAAATAAGAAAAGTGGGGGATTTTTAAATTCGTCCCAATACCTAAAAGGTAATGGGTAAAGCCTTCACCCACCTCAGCTGTAGTGGCAATATAAACATTGCTTAGCCAGTCATTTTGGTAATCACTGATTTGCCAGCGTGGCGAAAATTCAGCATAAGTTTCTCTGTCGCCATTGTTTGAATGAAGCCTGTCGACAAATAAGAAACTATCACCCCAGCTATAACCAGCAGCATGTTCAAAGGTAAATACGATACGATCATTGTCTCCAACCTCATAATTACTGCCTTTGAGGAATGTCGCACTGGCGTCACTCCATAGCGTTTCTGCAACACTGAAGAAGGACATTAAGGTAAGTAACATTAATAAAGCTGCTTTCATTGGGGGATCCTTATTCGGTTTTAAATTGAGCAACTAGAGCCTCGAGTTGCTGTTTTTGCCGTTCTAATTCCGTCATTACTTCATTGGTACTGTTAGACAACTGCGCGATTTCTGTTGCCATATCAGCGATTTTTGTCACGTTTTGATTGAGCTCGTTGATTACGCTTGATTGCTCTTGTGTTGCGGTTGCTACTTGCACATTCATCGCGGTAATTTCATTGATCTCGGCAACAACTGCTCCTAGAACACTTTTTGCTTCATTTGTTTTGGTTAGGCCTTCACTAGCAAGCGCGGTATTTTCTTGCATTGCAATCACGGTTTCTTTGGCTTGCGATTGTAAACGTTGAATAACCTCATTAATCTCCTGCGTTGAACTTTGCGTGCGACCGGCGAGTGTTCTTACTTCATCAGCAACTACGGCAAAACCTCTGCCTTGTTCACCAGCTCGAGCAGCTTCTATTGCCGCATTTAAGGCGAGCAAATTGGTTTGCTCCGAAATACTACTGATGGTATCAACAACTGAGCTGATCATCTGTGTTTGCTCAGCAAGGCTGCCAATTTTTTCTTCGGTGATACGGTTGCTTTCTTGCAGTTGCAGCATTACGTGACTTGATTCATCAACGCTTTTGTTAGAGGTATTTATTTGCTGCTCAGAGGTTTCTGTTTTTGTTGCGGTGTTGCTGGCTAGTTCGCTTACCTCTTGAATACTATGGCTCATTTCATTTGTTGCAGTAGCAACTGAGTCTGATTCTGTTTGCTGGTTGCCAACTAATTGATTAACTTCAGCTGCCATAGTCCTTAGTTGTTCAAACGAATTTGCCATGACTTTTTCATTATGTTTGATCTCAATCATGATCTCACGAACTTTTGCTAAAATTGCGTTAAAGCCTTTCGCTAAAATACCGAGTTCGTTATTACGGCTTTCATCTAAACTTTGCGTTAAGTCGCCGCCTTGAGCAGCCATGGCAAGCAGGCGATTACCTATATCAACAATGGGTTTGGTCATACGGTTTGCGATCATTACCATGATGAGAATAAAAAAAGCGACAATAACGATGTTCACGAGTGCCGTTTTAAATAGAGCAGCGTGGATAAGCGACATGGGCTCTGCTTCTGGTAACATCGCGATGATTTTCCAGTTAAGCTCAGGTAAACCGACACTGGCAACGTAAAAATGTTCGCCCTGGTGATATACCTGATCAAAAACATAACCAGCGTTTGTGGTTAATAGTTTTTCCGACGCTCTGGCAAAACCATCAAGGGACTCGAGCTGTTTTTTTGCTAAGTTTGATAAACTTGGATGGATAATCACGTTACCTTGTTGATCGGTAACGAATACATAACCTTGCTCACCAATTTTATTGGTTAAAATGTCAGCGCTAATTTCATCAACAGCATAACCAAGGCCTGCAACGGCTAAATCTTTTCCATTGTGGTTAACGCGATAATTAACAAAAGCGGTAAGCTTAGCGGTACCTTGCTCATAATCAAATGAGATCTCAAAGGGTTTGCCACTATCAAGAAACGAATAAAACCAGCCATCATTTTGGCGATCAACTTGTCGCGTAATACCTTCGTGAGTAAAGTAGTTTGAAGATTGATTAGAGACCCAAAACACAGTTAATGCATTGTTAGCTCTTTGCATGTGAGATAAAAAGTCGATCACCTTGTCATGAGATTCTTCACGCTCTCCAGAAACAGCCCAATCCAGTAAATATTTATTTTGAGTAATAGATTTCGATAACTCAAGTGGAGTACTTAGTTGAGAGCGAATCCTCGATTCAACTTTTGCCAGTTGGTTAGGTAATAAATCTTGCTCAATGTTTTTTTGAAATAAGTCACTGAATATCGCGTTGTTTAAGCCGATACTAAGCAATGACAAAGTGATCAATGAGGTGGTGATAACGGCAATAAGGGCTTTTCGAATTGACACCTTATTCAGCCAAGACATCGTCATCATCGTGCGATATCTCCTATAGTAATTTTTATCGGGGTTTTCTTTAGTTTTAGTCTAAATTTAATAAAATACACAATTTATGCAGGTAAATTTTGGGATGTGTTTGAGTTTGTTGAATGAAACGTAGATAATATCCCGCCTAAATTTTTGCGAAAGAACCGATATGACAGAAAGAACCCATAAAACCGTTGAGCAAGCTCAGCAAGAAGGTAAATATATTCGTAAAGTCCGTAGTTTCGTTAAGCGAGAAGGGCGATTAACTAATGCTCAAGCTAGGGCATTAGAGCTGTATTGGCAGGAAATGGGCTTAAACCATCAAGATGGTGTGATCAACCCAGAAAACTTGTTTGAAAAAGAGCAGCCCATGGTATTGGAAATCGGTTTTGGTATGGGTAAGTCATTGGTTGAAATGGCAAAAAATTCTCCTGAATTAAATTTTATCGGCATTGAAGTTCACAAACCAGGGGTTGGTGCTTGTATTGCGCTTGCTAAAGAGCACGAGGTTACCAATTTAAAAGTTTATGAACATGATGCCATTGAAATCCTAGCAGACTGCATTCCTGATAGCAGTTTAACGACGGTGCAATTATTTTTTCCAGATCCTTGGCATAAGAAAAAACATCATAAACGCCGTATCGTTCAACCTGAGTTTGTTGAAACTATTCGCCAAAAATTGAAAATTGGTGGTGTTTTTCATATGGCCACTGACTGGGAAAATTACGCTGAGTGTATGTTAGAAGATATGAGTTCTGCGCCAGGTTATCGCAACTTATCTGAAACAGGTGATTATGTGCCTCGCCCAGATAACCGACCTTTAACAAAATTTGAAGACCGCGGCCATAAACTAGGCCACGGTGTTTGGGATTTGCAATTTGAGCGAGTTAGTTAACCGCTATTGTTGCTCAATAAAATGCGCTTTAACCGCTTTTGCCATGAGTGAAGGCGGTATTAACCCTTGATTTAAAACAAAATTATTAAACGCGAATCGGTCAAACTTGTCACCTAAGGCGATTTCAACGTCCGCTCTAATTTCTAATAACCTTGAGAAACCATAAAAGTAGCTTCCTGCTTGCCCTGGCATACGCATTGTATAACGATCGACCTCTTGCTTCGCGGCGGCTTTTGAGAAACCAACCTCATTAAGCAATATATAATAGGCTTGCTCTTTGGTGGTCAGTCCTAAGTTTAACATTGGGTCAAGCATCGCTCGTGCATTACGCAATAAACGGTGTTGCAGTGCGATTAGCTGACCTTCAATAGGTAAATAAGGTAACATTTCACCCTCGGCGTAAAGCGCCCAACCTTCTACGTTGACACTGTTAAATGCAAAGTAAACCCTTGCCAAAGATACGCCTTGTTCCAACATGGCTGTGAATTGCAGTTCATGACCTGGGCGACCCTCATGGGCACTTAAGGTATAGGCGACGGCTTCAAAGTTAAAATCGTCGTAGGCAGCATCACCTGTCAAGGCTGGGTTACCTGTGGTCAAGACAAATTGTCCTTGCTCACCTTGGTTGTTAATAAACGGAGGTGGCAACATGTGAGGAGCTGGGCTGCCAGCTGCTTCGGCCTCACTGGCCAAACGCATTATCATGTCGCGTTTAGGGAGCGCGACAACTTTCTCTTTAGCAATAACCTTTTCAAGTACTTTGTTAATATCACGATAATGCTGTTCTATAACATCATTGGATAAAGCGCTCTTTTTTAGGGCTTTAATAACATCGCGATAATCAGCGCTCTCAAAATCAAATTTTTTGGCAACTAGCGGCGCAATCGCTTGCATATTGGCTTTAGTGATCATGTAGCTGGCTTTTGCCCGCTCAATTAATAATTCAGGCGAAATATCAATACCGCGCGTTTTTAAATTTAACGCGTATAGCTCTGCGGGTAACCTAAAATCTGTCCTTGTCTTGGGAATGACGGTTTTGTTAGCCCAGTCAACATAACGACGCAATTGCTTAGCCAACAGCTCAAGTTCAGCTTTTGCTTTTTCAGACAAACCTTTATCGCTAAAAAGCTGGTTAATCCCCGTAATAAACGTTTCTGTTCGAGCAAGAGCTTGCTCTACTTGTTCTTTTACTGGGCCGACTAATTTCTTATTGGTTAACGCTCGTTCAAAACGCTCGATTGCTTGTTGTGATAATGCCGGTTGTCCAGTTTTGCCGATATAACATTGCAAACGGTTAATTGCCATTTGTTGACGCGCTTTAGGCATTTGATCATCGAGGAGTCGTGATAAGCCACTAAATATTGTTTGAGGGACATCGACCCAAGGCAGCAAATATTTTTCATTGAGCTGGTTTCGTTCAAGATCTTGCTCAATATCATTGATCAGGATCTCAATATCTTGCTTGACCGGTAAAATGGTTTCTTTCAGTAATGCTTTCTCTAAGCGCTGCTTGCTTTCTTTTAACGCTTTAATGTGTTGTTGATTAAATTCAACGGTGACATTTGCACAGCGGCTATCCGCTTCAGTGATACCCATATAACTGGCATATTCAGGCTGAAATTGGCTGGCTAATTGAATTTGTTGGTTGGTGTACTGGTTACTTTTTTCAACCCAGTCTGTAGCATTTGCACTTAATGTTATTAGTGCTGACAGCGAGGTGAGAATTAGAGGCCTTGTTATTTTCATGGACATTATCCTTTTTGTTATCTGGCCATGATTATAGGGATGGTTAAATAATCCGCAATAGCTTAATTGTTACATTACTTTTTATTGATGTTGAGAACTTGAATCGAATTTATATCAAATTAGCGGTGCATTTTATCGCGTTGAATGTGCATGAGATGTTGGCTAAAGCGCCAGTAGCCATGCGCCTTAAGCCATTGTTCGGTAATTAATTCGTGTGCCAATGCCCATTGTAAAATTCTTACTGGATACGCACACCAATAGGTTATTGTCGCTTGCTGATGACAGTCGTTATTGGGGAAAAGCGCTGAGCGGTGTTCGGTCAACTCCGCCTTAATGGCCTCAATAACTTTAGCTTTTAATTCATTATTTACCATGGCTTTAAAACGGTTAAATTGCTTTGCACGGTATAACTGCCAGCTAAGCCACAATAGTATTAGCACGGCTAAAACAACAAAATATTCCATGATTACCTAATGTTCACTATGATGGATATCGTCCAAGGGTCTGTTGACCTTTGTTTATTTTTTCTGCAATAGGCTATTTTTTAAAATAGCAAAGCAGCGTGAGCGATGTTTGGTTATTCCAAATGAGCGAAAGCTAATGCCGCTAGTATTAAAAATAGCCATTGCCCCTTTCGTTATGTTTTTGGGGCTGAGGCTAAAATGACGTTTCTCTTCGTTAAAAACTTATCGTTTAGTTCACTATACTTCAATGTTTTTGCCTTGATTATCGTCATTTTATTACTCAGCATAAATTCTAAACAAAGATCAACAGACCCTAGCGTTGTGATCTATTTTTTAATAAATTTATAACCAGTGATCATCGAAGAGATTAACCCTGTTTTTTCTCGACGCTCACCAATGATAACACCAATTAAGTGCAGAGGAATCAAAAACAATAAACCATAAAAGGTATAAACGTGGATGGTGATAAAAGGTTTCCGAAAATCTCGCATCGCCTGGTAGGCTTCTGGATCGACATTTTCTTTTGAGTATGGCTGAATGAGTTCTAGTTGGTTTTTATCTACGGCAATACTTTCAGCAAAGTGTTGCCCCAAAGGTGGGTAATAAATATCGGTGCCTGCAATCACTAATCCAGTGACGGTTTGAATGCTCATCGCAAGTAATAAAGCAGCTATCATTAACTTTCCAAGCGGATTATGACCTTTATATTGCTGATGAGGGTTTTGTTTAAATTCATTGATTTCGTCACCAAACCCCTTCATAAAAGGTAAAGTTTTGCCCCATTTTTCATAGCCCTTTCCAACAAAGCCTAAACAAAGGCGAAACAGTAAATTGATCGCGAATACATAACCAACAATGACATGGCACTGCTTTAATAAAATTTTTCCTTCACTGCTTATATCAAGTGCACCGGCATTAAATATCACCAAACCAATTGCCAGTAAAAGCAAAACAGCGATGGCATTGAGCCAATGAAATAACCGTTGAAATTTAGACCAAACATAAACTGGTTGATACTCATCTGTCATAAGAGCTCTCTGTGATTACGATTATCGACTTTCGAGTTATTAAGTTAGAGGATATGTGATTATTTAACAAGCATACGATCACGACTATTTGATTAAAATCAATTTGTTGACGATTCAAAAGCAAGTAGCTTAGCTTTTAGCGTTAATCCTCCTGCATATCCTGTTAACGCACCATTACTGCCGATGACTCGGTGGCAGGGGATAACAAGCGATATCGGATTTTTGCCGTTTGCTGCGCCAACGGCTCGAACCGCTTTTTCATTACCTATGGCTTTGGCAAGCCATGCATAACTCTTCGTCTCTCCGTATGAGATTTTTTGTAACATAGCCCATACGCTTTGTTGAAAGGAAGTGCCTTGTGGCGCTAAAGAAAGATCAAATACTTGACGCTTTTTATTAAAGTATTGGTCTAATTGTTTACATGCTTGAGCAAACGGCGCACGGGTTTCATCATGAGCATCTAGATGTTGTGGTAACGAGTGCCCTTCTTCAAAGTAGAGCCCGGTAAGGCCAAGTTGAGTAGCGGTCATGAGTATTTGGCCAAAAGGTGAAGAGTATCGGGTGTAGTACATGAGAACCTCAGTTAGTTGAATTTATAACAAGCAGAGTTAGTGTAGGCTGTGCCAAAGCAATAAGGTTGCATAAGAGCGCCATGGCCGCCATTCATCCCCCTGAGCAATGATTTGTTTTTGTGATAATTTGTCGCTATTTTCATCTTTAGCTATTGTGCCATTTAACGCTTTAATCACGCCTAAATCAGCACTTGGAAAAGCATCCGGGTCACTAAGACCACGCATTGCCATATAGTTAATTGTCCAAGGACCAATTCCTTTAATTGGGCTGATTAATTGACTTAATTGCTCACCTGAATGACAAGCGAGTAATGCTTTGTGGTTGTGGTGATAAAAAGCAACCCAACGTTGCAGAGTTTGTCGGCGGGTACTTGTTAAACCTATCTCGCGTAAGTCAGCCGTTAATAGGTCATTAATGGTTGGAAAATAACCGCATAATTGATATTGACTTAAATCGTTAGTTGGTACTAACTTCCTACCATATTTTTCAGCAATGCGCTGTGCAAAGGTCGTGGCAGCTTTTACTGATACTTGTTGTCCTAATATTGCTCTGATTGAAAATTCGAAAAAATCCCAACTGCCGGGTAAACGCAAACCTGAATATTTTTTTAGTGTTTGTGCGAGTATCGGGTGACTTGATAAGCTTTTATGAATTAAGCTCATGTCCGCATCTAAATCAAACATGCGTCGCACCCTCGAGATAACCTGATTTAAATATCGATAATCAGATAAATTAACGGTCAGCAATAGGGCATGCTTGTCAGGATGATGTTTAACTTCTAGCCACCCGTAACACGCGTCGAGCCAAATCGTACGGCGATAACTTTCATTATCAACAAGTTCTATGCCTGAGATTTGACGATCTTTAAAAAAGCTGAGCATTAGCGGCCAGTCAAATGGCGGGCGATAATACAAGGCCAAGGTAACATTTTGTCTGGAGAGCGTTGGTTCTTGATTAGCTCTTAGTTCGCTTGGGGTTTGTTGGTAAGCATTTTTGATAGCTTCATTAAACCGACGCAAACTATTAAAACCTGAGGCGTAGCAACTATCGGTTATTGAAAGTGTTGTTTTAGTCAGTAACTTTCTTGCCAATAATAATCGTTGCTGTTGAAAAAATGTGATCGGAGAAACGCCCAGGTACTGATTAAATAGACGGTTTAGTTGGCGCTCACTTATATTGTAGGTTTTGGCAGTGCTCGATATGGTGTCGCAACTGTAGTCATAGTGACTGATAATATGCTTGAGGAGTATTGGAATATTTAACTCTGGTGCAAACTCTGGAAAACATCGTTTACAAGGCCTAAACCCAGAGCTTTGCGCTTGCTCTGCACTTTGGTAATAAACCACGTTTTCGGGCTTAGGTGGGCGAGCTGGACATATGGGGCGACAAAATATACCTGTGGTTAATACTGCGGTATAAAATTTACCGTCAAAACGTGCATCTCTGCTGAGTCTGGCTTGTTCACAAATTTGCGGATCTAACATGTCGCTATACTACCTTAAAACCGAGTTAATGATTGTAAACGATATCAACCTTGGTACTAGCGATTTTCAGACATTAATAGTGAATTAGATGGTCATTGTATGAAATGACAACTAATACCCTTTCAGTAATTAAAAATAGCAAAACTTTGGTTTTAATGACGTTTTGGCCTATTTTTTAATAATTATTTAAGTAATTTTAATTATTCGTCAGGATTTTATAACAATAGATAAGCTTTTAAATCAGCTGCCTCCTATAGTGACTTTATAAAAACGAATAACAACATAACTATTTTACTGGGTTTGGGGAGAAAGCAATGTTGGAAAGCATTAGCAAGATACTAGGACAAGTTAATACCAAAAAATGTCCATTGGCTTTGGCGATTGTCGCAGCGCTGCCAATCAATTCTGCTTCGGCATTTTTTGATGATGAAATGGGGGGCGAAGAGACTAAAGAGACACTCGAGGTCGTCACTGTTACGGCGCAAAAGCGAGTACAAAACATATTAAAAGTACCCGTCACCGTTGGTACCATAAGTGAAAGCCTTATCGAAGAAAGTAGTTCGATAACGTTAAGTGATGTTGATAAGTTTATTGCCGGTTTTGATTTTGACAGTTCAAACATGACGCAAGCAGGCATTACCATGCGCGGCATTTCAAGCCCTAACATCAGTGTTGGTGGTGATCCTTCCTCGGCAACGTTTTACGATGATGTTTATATGCCACGAGCCGCGCAAAATGTGTTGTTTTCTGATATGGAGCGCATCGAAGTGTTAAAAGGCCCGCAGGGCACATTGTTTGGCCGCAATGCCGCAATGGGGGTGGTCAATATGGTACCTAAGTCGCCACAGCGAGATTTCGACAATTTTGTTAAGGCAACAGTAGGTACCGATAACTTAATGCGTGTTGAGGGCATGGTTAATTTCTCGTTGAGTGACAATTTTTATCTGCGTGCTAATGTATTAACTAATCAACAAGACGGAATTGTTGAAAATGTTGCGAATAGCCAATGGAATGATAATGGCTATAAGCAATGGGATTTGGGAGAGCGTGATCATCAAGCCGCAAGAGTCGCGTTACTTTGGGATATTTCGTCTCGCACGAACTTTCAATTGTCCTATGATCATGATGATTTAGAGCAAGGGCCACCCATGGCGGTGGGGGTTAGTGATTACGCTTATAATCACGGAGCAACTCCTTTTGCAGGAGAAGCAGAAAACGATGTAAGAAATGGCGTAGAAGCGCGTGATATGTATGGTGTTACCGCGAAAATCAATCATGAATTTAATGATCAGTGGTCGGCAAAGTATGTTCTAAGCTACCGTGATTGGCAAACTGAAAACCGCCAAGATGAAGATGGCACCGCTGATATAACCCGTTATTTTGATACCTCAAACAATGAAGATTCTTCGATTCTTTATACTGAGTTGCAACTGAATTATGTCAGCGATAAAGTCAATGCGGTAGCAGGGTTTTCTTATTCAAAAGAAGACGTTAGCCAAACCACAGAGCTCAATTTAACCACTGATACTGCAGCACGACTGATCACTGGTGATTTAAACAATCAAATTAATGGTTTAGTCGCTGCACAAGTTGCGGCAATGATCGGTGGTAATGCCGATAGTAATGCTGAGAATGCCTTCGGTCCAGGGGTTACTTTTGATGGCGCTGTTGCCACTATCAAGGCTGCAATGGGCCTAAATGATATGGATCATATGTGGAACCCCAATGACTGGGCTAATACCTTAAATGGCCTTGGCTTGGCGGATCAAATTATGGCTGCAATTGGCATGCCTGGTGGCCAGTTAACCGCTGATATTGTCAGTGCAACCGGAAATTTGACTTACGATATTATTTCCGCACAACTGCCAGCATTAGTTGGCTTGAACGCTCCATATATACCTGAAATATTTGGCCCAAGTTATGCGGGACAGTTCTGGCAAGAAAGTGTTAATAATACCGGTGATTTTACTAACTTTGGTGTTTTCGCCGATGTTGATTATGTGGTTAATGATAAATGGAATGTTATCCTTGGTCTTCGTTACTCAAAAGATGAAAAAGACTTTACCTGGGATATTCCGGTTAATTCATTTTCCACAACGCCGATAAATAGCTTGATGCCAGCCGGCGTTCAGGTGCCCATTAACAATATTCTGTTTCCTGAAGTTTCTCTAGCGGCAAGTGACTCTTGGAGCAAGGTTACTGGACGTTTTGTCACTAGCTATCAAATTGATGATAACCAAATGGTTTTTGCATCATACTCTACAGGGTATAAGTCGGGCGGTTTTGATTCCTTAACGCCGAGCACGCAATCATTCGCTCCTGAAGATAGCAAAAACATCGAATTTGGCTATAAGGCTGTGTTGTGGGATGAAGTAACCGCTAACGTTAGTGTTTATCAGTTAACACTTGATAATTTGCAGCGTTCAGTGGATTCGAAAGCGCCTGGTAGTAGTCAAGCGATACCGACCATTATTAATGAAGACCGCGAAATTCAAGGGATCGAGTTCGACTTACGTTGGCGAGTATCGAGTAGCCTTAATTTAGGTATGGTTACTGAAATTCGCGATACCGATAATTTTTCACCAGAATTTTATAATGGTGAAGGAACGCTAGTTGCTGCAACCAAAACTTCAAGCGATGCAAACACCAATTACACCTTTACCTTAGATTGGGCGCCTGATTTTGGTAACGGTAGCACCAATGTTCATCTAGATTATGTATTCGTAGAAAACACCAATGATTCGATCGCCGGTCTAGAGGATTATCGAAAAGCGGTTGATGAATATTTTCTCGATACTGAAAATTTAAATGCTCGAATTTCATGGACCAACAATGCTGATAACTTAGAAATCGGTTTGTGGGGTAAGAATTTATTTGATAACCGTTACATGGAAAGTATTGGAGGGTTAACCGCCAATGTGCTCGGCACGCCACATGGCCGTATTAACCGAGGTCTGGAAATGGGGTTTGATATTAAGTACAGCTTCTAATCATCAGCGTGTAATCTTAATTCAAGGCACTGCTTAGCAGTGCTTTTTTGTATTTTCTCTCTGTATCCTTAAACACAAAAGCTAGCCAATTAAAATAAAAAGTATTACAGGTTAACCACGCTAACGATATCCACTTGTAGAATGGCAACATATCGAGAATACTCTAAAGGCACGGTTAGCTCGGTTAAAAAGTGACTAACCGTCAACACCTTCAAAAACTTTACAATGGAACAGGAAAGCACATGGGAATTTTATCAGGTTTAATGGGGAACGCCTCTGAGGTAGATCTTGGCGAACTTTCAGAAGAACTCGCGCCGATTATTGGTGACAACGAACGTATTACGATGGGATATAAAGTCATCAGAGATATGTTTGTTTTTACCGACAAACGCTTAATACTTATCGATAAACAAGGCTTAACCGGTAAAAAGGTTGAGTATTTATCTATTCCCTTTAAATCTATCTCCCGATTTTCGGTCGAAACTGCGGGTCGCTTTGATCTAGATGCCGAACTTAAATTATGGATTGGCAGCGACACGACACCGTTAGTTAAGGAACTCAAAAGTGGAACGGATGTAGTTGGTATTCAAAAAGCGTTAGCAAACTTTATTTTAGGATAACCATAGTCAGTCACTATTAATAATGCCTTTGTAAGATCTAAATTAATAGGTCTTACAAAGGCATTATAAATAATCGTAAGCTATGTAGTGAGACTTAAATTAAAGAATGTAGTTGATATCACTACCGCATTCTACTGAGTAAATTAACGCCTTTCATTTTATGATTGAAAACTGCAGCTATATGAATGAAAACTAAAAAGGCTAGAGAAATAGATGAGAATAAGTGCACATGACTAAACCATAGGTTTACGTCCTGTACGTTGATAATCCTTGGAATTAAAAATACGCCAAAAACATTGATGGCTTCTTCCATCATGAATAAACCAGAGAGTAAAACGATACTTGTAAAAATATAAAGTAGTGTATGTACATAACCAGCTAAACGCATTTGCCATACTGTTGTTAGTAGTAATTTCGGGTGCTCTGTTGCCAATCTATTGATGATTCGCCATACAAAGAAAGGAACAAATAATGTCGTTAAAGAGACGTTAAATGTTGCAATTTGATGTTTCACTGAAACATCTAGCTCAACCAACGATATTAAGCCACCAGTCAATAATGCCCATAAAATCACAATGGCACTTAGCCAATGAAGAAAAATAGTCGTAGTGGAATACTTAATTTTTTCCTTTTTCATGTGTATTTTCCTTAATTAATTCATCGTTAACTTGTTCTACCCTGTACCGTCACCAAAACCTTAAATATTTAGAAATCACATCGAGTTAAATATATTATATACATCTTATTAACAAAAAATTAAAGTTATATTTTAATTTATCAACGCTAGTTGGCGATGTTTGAAGTGGTAAGGGGATAATTAAAACGATACAGTACCTTGAAATAAAGTTATTTTATCCAATCTATATGACATAGATTGTCACGAGAAATGAATATGTTTAAGTGGTTAACACCGCTGTTATTGGTGCTCTTGGTTGTACTAGGGATTTCTTCAATTGGCTATGCTCAAGAAAACCCGCAAGGTATCGCTATCTCAGAGAAGCCGTTGCCGTTAATACCTGCCAAAGAAGCAACATCGGTATATACAACGCTGATTAATGCATTTAAGCATATTTATGTTTACCCATTAGATGTAACTGAATTAGTCGCAGAACTCGACAATATCGTCAAGTTAAAGGGGATTACAGATGATGTCCCCTATGAACTATTTGCTCGCGACTTACATACTAGCGTACTTAAAGCTACCCAAGACAGCCACATCGCAATTCAACTCACTAATACCATCATCGAAGCGCAAGCGAGCGATAATACCGTTAATGTTGAATTTAATGGCGATGGTATCTTCTACTTAAAGGTAAATGGTGCGCTAACTGAAGCTATTAGCAATAATCTCTTAGCAGAAACGTTAGCTGATTTATCTCAAGCCAAAGCTGTTATTCTCGACTTGCAACAGGCTGATAGTGTATCGCTTGCCACGGTTGAACATTTGTTTTCGTTTTTTATTGCCGATGGCGTAACACTCGGTGAATTAACCTTAAACGATACCGTAAAAACAGTCGTAGTTAATGGCAGCAGCCTACTTAAGCCATTGCCTAAGGGCACGCCTGTTTACCTAGTGACCTCTGCTTTTGTTAGTAGAGAGTGGGAATTTTTTACCCACGTGCTAAAAGAGCATCTTAATGCAACGATAATAGGTCAGGAAACCATGGGGATGACACATTTAACCACCACGTTAACACTGTCACCGCATTTGTCGTTAACCTTACCCTATGCAAAAATAAGTTGTATTCAGTCAAAACACAGTTGGCAGGGCATTGGCATCACCCCTGATTTTTATGCTGATAGTGACACTAGTCTCGAGAAAGCGTTGCATTTACTACACGTTGAGCTCAATGCCGCTCAATAAAATAATAAGAAGTGTTGGATAAGTGCTTTAGTCTAATATCCATTTTTAATAATGGATATAAAAAAACCCTGTAAAAACAGGGCTTTATCTTTTTTGAAGACTTGGGTGGATTAATCGATTAAATCCAAAGCTTCTAGCCTTTCTTTTGCGAGTGCATATCTTGCGCGGACATCATCAATTTGCTCTTGGGTTAACTTTTTACCTAAGGTGCGAAGTCCACCATCAGCATCATTGTGATGAATACCAAAAGCAAACTTAAGATATTCTAACAACAACGGCTGAGCATCAAGGTATGATATTGAATTCATTGCCTGAGAAATTTTGTTGGCCTCAGCCCAATTTCCATCATTGACATACTCTTGCATGGTCACACTGGCTTTAGGGAAGATACATCCTACCCCAGTAATGCCACCACATGCGCCAGCAAGTCCAGCATGTACTGTTACTGTATCTACACCTGCTAAGATTTTTAAATCTTTGTTTTCTACCACTAGTGTTTCAATAATGGAAACATCTGAAGTAGATATTTTAAGCGCAGTTACTTCAGGCAAAGCCGCAAGCTTTTTAAGAAGCTCAGTTGAAAGTGCGTGATAGCCAGCAGCATCTGGGTTGTTATAAGGCATAATGGTGATGCCGGCTTCGTTTGCTGCCGATGCAGCAAGTTCGTAGTAGGCATACATTTCTTCATCAGAAGGTGTTTCTTTGGTTTTCGGTGGCATCACCATGACAGTATCCACACCAACTTTCGCTAGTTCTTTAACGATTTTCGCAAGTTCTTCTTTAGTTTCTGCCGCTGCGCCACTTATTAATGGAACATTAAATTCTCTAGCAACATCAGAAAGGCCTTTAAGTAAAGAAAGACGTTGATCAGCGCTAAGGTAGCTGTTTTCACCCAAAGTACCAGAGCCGACAAGCCCCCCCATTCTGGTTCCAGCTTTTCCTTGAACTTTTAAAATATCCGTCGCGTATTTTTTTGTTGCATCAAGATCAATTTCAAGGGCACCGGATGCTGACTCTTTTAACCATGTAAACACGGCAGGCATAACGGTATATCGCCAATCTGTGCTATTTGTTTCCATCATATTACCTTTTCTTCAAAAATTATATGAGATGAATTGTATAGTATAAAATATACAAAATAAAGCGTGTCAGTTAAAAAATCTTCGGTATCTTCAATTAACCCCTTTAAAGACGGGGGTTTACGCTTAAATTGTATTACATGCCATACTTGAGTTTATCCCTGAACTTGTCGAAAACAAAGCCGAATTTTAAGTCACTTATTCTTTTGTATATGAGGGGGTTATTAGTAACAAGGCCATAGTGTGCGTTTTAGGAACATTAATTGAGGCTGCTTAAACAAACAAATTAATGGTGGGCGGATTCGTTTTAATTTTACAATTAACACACATGGAAACGTGCAATGGTATCGTCGTTTTTGATCTCATTTTTTTATTAGGTCTTTAGGATTCATAACAGTGGCTAAATTTAAAATACTTCCAACTCTTACGATAAGTAGCAAGGTTAGCAACCTATTCTTTCGCTACCAATTTCTTCCCTTTCTGTTTACACTAAAATCTTATTCTGATCGCTCTTTTGATGTTTTAGGCGTTTTATATGATTGAATTTTTTTCCTTGTTTGCCGTTGCTCAAATGGTGTTTTGTATCCTCGCTTTGTTGCCTCATCAAAAGAAAAACCATTCGATAACCCTGTTTATTTTATTAATGTTTTGTGGCGCGGGTTACATTCTCGGTGATGTTGAAACTGTAGCGACTCAGAACCAAGTATTATTTTGGTACGCTTTTATTGGGGGTAACGCTTTACCTGGCTTGTTTTGGTTGGTGAGTTTAAGTGTCTTTGGCGATCACGTTAGGTTAAAACAGTGGCAATACTACCTAGCATCATTCACCTTGATTATTCCGTTGTCGAGCAAGGCTGTGGAGTTAATTGGTGGTTTTTCAATTAGCGATTACCCTAATGTTAATTACGTTATTTACTATGGGGCGTTAGCATTAGAGCTGAGCCTAATTGCCCATGCCTTAATTATTGCTGTTAAGCATTGGCGCGATGACTTAGTGCAGCAGCGTCGCTATATTCGCGGCGGGGTAATTTCAGTTTCAGCATTGTATTTACTGATTAAAATTGTACTTGAACAATTATTAGCAATTAGTGATTCGGGCCTTGCTTTGCTGACCAGTATGCTATTGGCGGCGTTGGTTACTGGCATAAACCTTGTATTGTTTCAGTTGAACCAATCAAGTTTGTTTCAACAAGTTAATCTTGGGAGTGAGCCTGCGAGCAAGCAAAAGCCTGTGTCTCGTGAAATTTCCGTTATTGTTAATTCAATGCAAGAAGAGCTGTTATACCAACAGGAGGGGCTGACCATAGCCGGCTTTGCAAAACATTTAGGGATTCATGAATATAAGCTACGCAATCTAATAAACGGAGAGCTTGGCTACCGAAATTTTAATGATTTTTTAAATTATTACCGAGTAAATGAAGTTGCTACAAAATTGAAAGATAGCGAGTTTTGCACCATTCCTGTGCTAACATTAGCGCTTGAAAGTGGCTTTAGAAGTTTAAGTTCTTTTAATAAAGCATTTAAGGCACAACATCAGATGACACCCACTGAATTTAGAAAAAAACACCTGAACACTCAATAAATCATCGTAGTTTTTCATTAATACGTCAGCTTTTTTTTTGTTTCCGTCAGCTATTTTATTGATAAGCTTTTATAGTTGAGTGAGGTTTACCAATTAAATAGGTGGCGACTTGACTATCCAACAACAATTGAAGCGTGTTTTGACTATATTGGGGCTAGCAACTCCGCTTTATCTTGGTGGTTTTTTTTATGCGTTAGCCAATCAAACACCAACGAACTTTCAATCATGTGTTGCTTGTCATGGTGATAAAGGACAAGGAAATGAGTCGCTCAATGCACCAGTGCTTGCAGGACAATTGTCACAATATACCACTAGGCAACTTGAGCATTTTGCTCGTGGCATTCGCGGAGCTCATCCCGACGATATCAATGGCCAAACAATGGCGGCGATGGTGAAAACTCTCTCAGTCAACGACTATCAATTAATTGCTGATTTTTTATCGCAACAAGTCGTCGATAAACCTAATCAAAGCATCAGTGGCGACATGAAAAATGGTAGCCGTTATTACCAAGCCAAATGTGGGGCATGTCACGGTGGCCAAGCGCAAGGAAATGAAGCGTTTAATGCGCCTAAGCTAGCCGGTCAGCAGGTAAGTTATTTACAACGACAAATGCAAAATTTTACCAATGGCGTGAGAGGAACGCATCAAGACGATAAATTTGGTCGTCAAATGGCGATGATGGCAAAAACTGTGTCAGAGCAAGAACTGGCCGATATTTTGTTTTATATCGTAAACCAATAAGAGCATGCTATGTTGATACGTATCTCGCTAAGTTGCCTGTTGTTTTTTACTTTTCTCGGTGACGCGAAGCCATTATCAATAACACTCAAAACGCAGTGTCCGCCGAGCTTTGAATTAACCGAACAAGGCGTTTGTAAGCTGGTTAATTTGTACCAATTTTATGACTCTGTGCAGGGGCGAGGTGTTGGCGGCACCAAAACAGCGTTACCAAAACACCGCGATGGCTTTACGCCACAGGAAATAGACTTAGGGCGCTACTTGTTCTTCGACCCACTGTTGTCTGTGGATGGCAGCATGTCATGTGCTAGTTGTCATCAGCCAGATAGAGGATTCAGTGACCAGCTTGATCGAAGCGTTGGTGTGACTGGAGTAAAGGTGGCGCGTTCCGCCCCCACATTATGGAACGTCGCCTTTCTCGACAAATTTTTCTGGGATGCACGAGCAACAACATTGGAGCAGCAAGCGGTTGGACCGTTATTCGATCCCAAAGAAATGGGCAATAAGCCAGAAGCTTTGTTAAAAAGCTTAAGAGGCAATGCGCAATATCGTCAGTTATTCGCACAAGTATACCCAGATAAAGCCAATATTGAGATCGCGCAAGTCTACCGCCTGTTAACCGCTTTTCAGACGTCATTGATATCGCTTAATAGTCGTTATGATCGCTACGCTCATGGCGCACATGATGCCTTAACTGAAAATGAAATTGCCGGTTTAAATGTTTTTCGCTCGTTTGTAGCTCGTTGTGCAGAGTGTCATCAACCGCCGTTATTTACCAACAATCAAATCGCGGTAATTGGAACCCCCGAACCCGATGGACTTGATTTTGATATTGGCGCAGAGAGAACTTTTAACGCGAAAAAGTTGCGTGGTGGTTTTAAAGTGCCAACCTTAAGAAATATCACTAAAACAGCGCCTTATATGCATTCAGGACGATTTAATTCACTATTTGAGGCAGTAGAATTTTATAGCAAAGGTCGCGGCCATGCTGTGCCAAAAGATCAAGACTTACAATTGCATTGGCATATCTGGGAGCCAAAGTTAAGTAAAGCTGAGATTCAATCTATCGTCGATTTTCTCGGTGCGCTAACCGACGAGAGCTTAACGCCGCAAATACCTAAAGCGCTGCCGTCAGGTTTAAGCCCCGTCGACAGTAAATTTCAAGCACGTATTAAAACAGAGCATAACCATAACAATAAAATAACAGGTCAATATGGAGAATAATATGAGTTCAAAAAAAGCAGTCGGGGTTGTCTTGGTTGCCGGGGCCTTTATTGCAGGGATGTATTTTGGTAGTAATCAAAATAAAGCACCGACAATAACCAGCAGTACTGGGGGCGCAAGTTATTCTGGTGGTTATAAACAAGCCGAAGATAGCCAAGTTAGCCAAAGTAAAAGTGCGGTCAAAGTGCGCACTACTGACGGACAAACCCATATTATTAACGATGGTGAGTCGATTATGGCAGCGGTTAAAATTGCTCAGCCTGGAGATACCATTCAGATCATGCCGGGCACTTATCACGAAACGGTATACAT
The DNA here is from genome assembly GCF_053485795.1 of Thalassotalea ganghwensis. Taxonomy (NCBI): domain Bacteria; kingdom Pseudomonadati; phylum Pseudomonadota; class Gammaproteobacteria; order Alteromonadales; family Colwelliaceae; genus Thalassotalea; species Thalassotalea ganghwensis. The sequence goes on along the minus strand of NZ_JBQRUM010000009.1, from coordinate 48,196 downwards.
TGATAAAGATGACATTCGCATTATTGGTGTGATTAAAGAAGGAAAACGCGCAGTACTGGACGGTAAAGGCCAACTTAATGATGCCATTTTATATTCAGGTAATAACGTTGTTGTTGAAAACTTAAAAATTACCAAATACAAAGGTAATGCCATTATGGGGCAAGCGGGCAATAATTTTGAGATTCGTAACAATATTATTGTCGATACTGGAGTCTACGGTATTTTTCCTCAGCTAGGTAAGAATGGCATTGTTGAGCACAATGTGATTTCAGGGATTGAAGATGCCGCGATTTATGTCGGTATGAGCGATAATATTCATGTTGCACATAATGACGTATTTGACTCGGTTGCTGGTATTGAAATTGAAAACTCTCGCCATGCGATTGTTGAGAATAACTATGTACATAATAATACTGGCGGTATCCTCGCCTTTATCACGCCAGGCCTGCCGATTAAAACCACCTTTGATGTCATTATTCGCAATAACTTTATCGTTGATAACAATACGGCAAACTTTGGTGCGCCAGGCTCAACGGTTGCGGGTATTCCAGCAGGCACAGGGATTTTAATTATGGCTGCCGATGAAGTTATTGTTGAAGGTAATATTATTTCAGGTAATAAAACCGCGGGGATCATTATTACCGACCATAATAATGCGCCCAATACGACCATGGATCCAGAGTCTGATCCTGCGCCAGATAAAGTGATGATCCTTGATAACCTAATGCTAAATAATGGTTATGACACCATTGATGAAGCCAAAGCATTAATGCTGACAGAATTTAAACAAGGTAATCCTGATATTGTTCGTGTCGGTGTTAGCCGTGATAGTTGTATTATCAATCGTCACCGTTATGTCACTGTTGGCGTAGATGATTGGCAGGAGTGTCAATTTACCAATACAGACAGTGTTGATAGTTATATTCTCGATGAACCGGTTGCAGCTCGTAAAATTGATCCTTCAGAGCGTGGTAAAGTAGTTTACATGGGAATTTGTGCTGGCTGCCATACCTATACTGGTAGAATGATCGGCCCTCCGGTTCAAATTATTCAAGCCTTATATATGGATAATCCGCAAGGCTTGGCGCAGTGGATTGCTAACCCAACTAAAAAGCGGGAAGATTATCCAGAAATGCCACCACAAGATTATTTGGATGAAAAGACCCGCTTAGCAGTGGCTGAATATATGCTGAGTGTGAGCAGATAATTCCCAAATCAAATACAAAGATTGGATTTTAAAAAGGAGCCGTTGGCTCCTTTTTATCGGTAGTTACCGCTATACCTCTTTTAACTTCCATTGGCCTTTTTTAAATAAATGCCAACCAACGAGTGCAAAAACACCTTGTGCTAAGGTGACAGCTAAAAATACCCCGTTTGGCCCAAAGGTTAACAATTTAGCCAGACTGTAAGCTAAAGGAATTTGGATTAACCAATAGCATAAAAAGTTAACCTTGGTTGGGGTAATCGTATCGCCAGAGCCATTAAATGCTTGAATAAGCACCATGCCCAAGGCAAAGAAACCATTCCCCAAACTAATCAAGCGAAGGCAATCAACACCGTATTTAATCACTAACGGATCGTGAGTAAACAGGCCAATAATTTGTTGTGGTATTGCTAGAAATATCACGGCAACACCCAGCATATAATAGATATTATATTTGGCGATTCGCCTTACCGAGTCTTCAGCGCGTTGCGGTTTTGCTGCGCCAAGATTTTGTCCAACTAAGGTTGCAACTGCATTACTCAATCCCCATGCTGGTAATATTGCAAACATAAAAATGCGTATTGCAATGGTATAACCTGCAGTGGCTTCACTACCATAGGTTGAAACAATGCGCACTAACGCAATCCAGCTGGCGGTTGCGATCAAAAATTGTAAAACACCAAAAAGCGATAATGACAGTAACTGCTTCATTGTCGTTATATTTACTTTAAGATGCTGCCAGCCAATACTGATGCGACCCACTAAACCAAATAAGTGATTTAGTTGATAGATGACACCCACACCTCGACCGATGGTTGTTGCAACCGCGGCGCCAGTTAAGCCCATTTCTGGAAAAAACCAAATGCCATAAATGAGTAGCGGGTCGAGGACGATATTAATGCCATTAGCAAGCCACAGTGACTTCATCGCAACCGAAGCGTCTCCAGCACCACGAAAAATAGCGTTCATTAAGAACAGATATAAAATCGTTATTGAGCCCGTTAACATGATGGTGGTGTAGCTTTTACCAGCGGCGACGATTGCTTCATTTCCGCCCATAAAAATTAAGATATCTTCTGCGAAGTTTAAGCCAATGAAGCCGACCACTAAGGCGATAATAAGGCCAAGCCAAAGCGTTTGTCCGGCGACAATATTGGCTTGGTCATATTGCTTTTCACCATAGCGTCTGGCAACGGTTGCGGTTACCGCCATACTCAAGCCAATAGCAACAGCGTATAGCAACGTGAGTACAGCTTCGGTTAAACCTACTACGGCAACGGCTTCAGCGCCAAGACCTGAGACGAAAAAAATATCGGTAATGGCAAACACCGACTCCATTAACATCTCTAGTACCATAGGAACCGCTAGCAAAAATGCGGCAACGCCAATAGAACCTTGGGTTAAATCTTTATGATCTCCTTTTAATGCTTGTTTGAATAAAGAAAAGATCGATACTTTTGTTTGTGTTGTATTTAAATTATTTGTCATTGTTTACATATTCTCATTGGCGTAATGCCAGTAGCTCAATAAATTGTCGGCGCAAAAACGCACCTATTGAACGATCACTAAAGATGAGAAAATATGGAGGCAAACGGCCTAAAGATTGGCTCGTGAATGTTTGCTCATTGGTATGAGAGTCTTGAAAAGTTTCAAGAATGACAAGTAAGAAAGCGCGTGATAATTATCACATTGCAGGAAAGGCTAACGAATAGATTACCTAGAATTACTTGTGTGCTGACACCAATGCCATATCTTCTTTTACTACATTCTCAGCGATACAAATTTTGCAAGTTACATTGTTCATTTTCTTTCGTACTCCTATGTTTTGAGAATGGCAAGATTCGCACTAGCACCAACAATTGTCAATGATCTTTTTTATCTTGGGGTAGCTAGGGCAACCGCATTACAGCGCTAGTGGGTAACTATCTCGTCTTGGATTTATGTATACATTATGCAATAATGAAGGGGTTACAAAATTAGGGTTTAGATTTTATAAGGTTTTCAAATGCTTACTATTAGTGCCGAGCAAGTTAATGATGCTCTTCAATTTTCAGAACTTATCCCCGCATTGGGCACAGCGTTTGCTTCAGATATTTGTGTGCCACCTAGATTACATTTTGATATGGAAAACCCCAATGCATCTCGTGAAACTACCTTATTAATGATGCCTGCCTGGATATCAGGTGATGTTGCTGGTGTAAAGCTGGTGACGGTTGCTCCAGATAACAGCCAAAAAGGGTTACCTTCAATTCAAGGTAATTACTTATTATTTGATATTGATACTGGCTCGATTAAAGCGATGATGGACGCGCCAGCGTTAACAGCAAAACGCACAGCTGCAGCATCAGCCTTAGCAAGTCAGTTTTTATCTCGTGAAGACAGTGAAAGCTTATTGGTGGTTGGTACGGGCACCTTAGCACCCCAACTTATTGCTGCTCACGCAACGGTAAGGCCAATTAAAAAAGTTTATGTTTGGGGGCGCTCAATAGACAAAGCTCAAGCTGTTTGTGAGCAAGTTAAGGAGTTAGCGCTTGATTGCCAGCCTGTTGATGATATTCAATCCTATGTTGGCAAAGTTGATATCATCTCTTGCGCGACGCTCAGTAAAGCGCCGTTGGTTTTCGGTCAGTGGTTAAAACCAGGTCAACATGTAGACATGGTTGGAGCCTATCGTCCTGATATGCGTGAAATGGATGATGCCTGCTTAGTGGGCAATAGAATTTTTGTTGATAACCTTGAAAGTGCAATAAGAGAAACAGGGGACTTGGCAATTCCTCTTCAACATGGTGTGATAACCCAAGAAGACATCGAAGCTGATCTGTTCGCGTTAGCCAAAGAGCAGTACCAAGTAAATCGAAAAGATAACGATATTACCGTGTTTAAATCAGTAGGGCATGCGTTAGAAGATTTGGCCGCAGCAAAGCTGGTAGCCGCACGCTGTTTGTAATTAACGAAAAAGGTAAACCTATGACGATATTTCAACAACGCCGCCAATGGCTTAGTCAACAACTTGATCAAGACTCTGTAGTGATTGTTGTTGGAAATACAGCCAAAACCCGTAGTAAAAACATCAATTACCATTTTCGATCTGACAATGATCTTTTCTATTTGACCGGCTTTGAAGAGCCTAATGCTGTGGCAGTGATTCGCCCTGAACACGAAAAGCCATTTGTTATGTTTACTCGTCCTAATGATAGTGCCGCAGAAACAAGTTTTGGCAAACGTGCCGGTTTACAGGGCGTTATAGAGCAGTATCAAGCGGATTTATCATTCGCGATTAATGATATTCACACGACATTGCCGAGCTTATTGGAAGAACGTCATAAGGTTTACTATCTTGATGAACAAGGTCTTTATCAACACAATATTTTTACTTGGATAAATCATCAACGTCGTAATACACCGTTTGATGCGATTAAGCACTTTCGATCACTATTGCCGTTGCAGCCAATTTTGCATAACGCAAGGCGAGTAAAGTCAGCTGAAGAGTTAACCTCAATTCGCCAAGCGGTCAAAGCGACGATTAGCGGTCATAAAGCGATGATGCGAAACACTCAGCCAGGCATAAACGAGCTAAAATTGAGCGCAATTTTTGATCGTGAAATAGCAGAGTATGGATGTCGAGATGTTGGTTACCCAACCATAGTCGCCGGTGGTAATAATGGTTGCTGTTTACATTATGAGGACAATAACTGTGAGTTGCTAGATGGTGAAATGGTGTTAGTCGATGCTGGCGCTGAATTTAGAAATTACAGTGCCGATGTTACCCGTACATGGCCAATCAATGGACGTTTTAGTGAAGAACAAGCGACCTTATACAATCTCGTGTTAGCAGCCCTCGATGCCGCTATTTCTTGTGTGAAACCAGGGGCGAGTTGGTCGTCAATGTATGAAACCGCCATGCGTGTTATCGCCGAAGGGTTGCTAGAACTTGGAATTCTACAAGGTGAAATTGAGCAAGTTATGGCAGAAGAAAGCTATCGCAGTTTTACTGTGCATAAAACCGGTCATTGGCTTGGTATGGATGTTCATGATGTTGGCGCCTATCATGATGAAAACGCGCAATGGGTAACTTTTCAAGAAAATATGGTGTTCACCATAGAACCAGGGATTTATATTCCTAAAGGTTGTCCAAATGTTGATGAAAAATGGCATGGTATTGCCATTAGGATCGAAGATGATATTTTGGTGACAAACACAGGCCATGAAAATTTATCTAAAGAAATTCCTCGTACTATCAGTGACATTGAAGCGTTAATGAACTCGTAATTAATTCAAATATTTGCGCTTAGCCCCGTATTCAGGTTAACAGAGTGTTAATATGAAGGGTATTGGTTGACAATACCCTTGGCGACGATTTTAATTAGAATATCATTAAAATTTTTGTGGCTTGTTTGTCCAATCGACAATCCAAGATAAGGTCTCAATGCCAAATACCGGCTCTTTTAACAATAAATTAAGTCGACGTGTACTAATTTATATATTGCTTTGTAGTTCGATTTTATCGATAGCATCTACAGCAATACAGTTATGGGTCAACTATCAAGATAATATTACCTCGCTAAACCAGCAGTTCGATAATATTGAGTCAAGTTATATCCAGTCAATCTCAACAAGTTTATGGGATTTCAATGAACCATTAGTGCAGCAACAAATTCAGGGGATTGTTAAGTTACCTCATGTGCGCTATGTTAAAATTACCACTGGGTTCGGTAAAGTTTATCAGTTTGGTGACCCAGACATAATTGCACAGAAATACGTTGAATACCCGATAGAATATGGAGATAACGATATCGGTGTACTCGCAGTTTCTGCTGATTTTGCTGATATCTATAAGAATCTTTGGCAGCAAGCGGGTTTTATTTTGGCATCTGAAGTTGTTAAAACCTTTATTGTCGCCTTTTGTATTATGATCATCGTTCAGTGGTTGGTTACTCGCCATATTTATGTGATCACCAATTATTCTTTAGCGATGAAAGGCAGTAATCTGAACAAGCCTTTAGAGCTCCCGAATCGATCTGAAAAGAAAGATGAGTTAGATGACCTTGTTGACGCTATCAATAATATGCGTGTGACACTAAAGAACGATATTGTTAAGTTAGAAGAAGCTGAAAATGCTTTAATCAGTTTAAATGGTGAGCTAGAAATTAAAGTTTACGATCGAACTTCTAAACTCGCTGCCAGCAATAAGCAATTACAACAATCCCTCGATGATTTAACCTTGGCAAAAGATCAATTAGTGCAGTCTGAAAAAATGGCATCTCTTGGCCAGTTGGTTGCTGGGGTAGCTCATGAGGTCAATACACCTTTGGGGATCTGCGTAACGTCAATAACGGCATTGAAAGAAAAAGTTATTTTGCTTAACCAAGCGATAGAAAATGAAAACCTGACTAAATCGCAGTTAACCAAAACGCTCAACTTGCTGATAGAGTACCAAGAGATCATTGAACGTAGTTTAAATAAAGCGGTTGATTTGATCCGAGGTTTTAAATCGGTTGCCGTCGAGCAACATACCGATCCAGAAATTAATATTAACTTGGCACAGCACGTAAACGATGTGGTTAATACCGTTAAAACCTTGTTCAAACGCAAAGATTACACCATTAATATTGACGTAGATCCTAACTTTAATCTTGTCACTTACCCGAGTGCTTGGAACCAGATTTTAACTAACTTTTTAACTAACTCACATGTGCATGGTTTTGAAGGGCGTGATCGTGGCGTTATTTCTATTAGTTTTGAATACAAAGATGGACATTTAAACCTGCGTTATAGTGATGACGGTAAAGGGTTAAGTGATGATATTAAAAAGCGGATATTTGATCCCTTTGTTACCACTAAACGCGGGCAAGGTGGCTCAGGGCTGGGGATGAATATTGTCTTTAACCTGGTTAATACGAAACTCGGTGGCACGATTAAAATTGAAAATACTGATGTTGGTTGTGCGTTCTTTGTTTCTGTTCCTGTTCAGTTAACCGACAAGCCAGAGTAACCTAGAAAACTAGGTTACTTGCCTTATTATACCTTAGTTAAACCTATTGATATCAAAGGGCTTGATGTCAATATCAGTCTTTTCACCATTAATGATTTGAGCGATGAGTTTGCCGGTAATTGCGCCTAAGGTAAGTCCAAGGTGCTGGTGACCTAATGCAAACAAGATGTGGTTGTGTTTTGGTGCTTTGCCGATCACCGGGAGTGAATCTGGTAACGACGGCCTAAACCCCATCCATTGCTGACTCTCTTTTACATCATTGACAGTAAAACTTGGTGTTTCATTTAACACATATTGGGCATTTTTATGAAGGCTATGCGCTCTGGTCATGTTAGGTGCTTGTTCTAAGCCAGCAAATTCAACCGTACCCGCAAGTCTTAAGCCGTGACTCATCGGGGTGATAATAAACTTACGTTCAACTGAGGCGACTGGCCTTGTTAATCTTGACGCTTTATTTGGTTCAGGTAAATCAAGGTGATAGCCGCGTTCATATTCAATCGGTAATTTATAGCCAAGGTCATTAACCAAATTTTTAGACCAGGCGCCTGTGGCTAATATTACTTGATCAAAGTTTAATGTCTCGTCTTCACAGACGATGTTAACGCCTGAGTTATTTTCAGAAATCTTCGATACGGTTTTATTCAGGTAGTGTGCACCAATACGTTGAGCGTAATTACCGATGGCTTTAGTAAACTCAAAAGGATCTGCGGTATGGCCAACATCGGTAAAGTATAATGAATAGTTAATGTTGTCGTTTAAATTAGGCTCTAACAACATGGTTTGCTGACGGTCTAACAGTTTTACACTAATACCAGCATTCTTATAAACCTGATAATGTTGCTCTACTTGTTTAATGCGTTTAGTTTCAAATACTAACAAGCTGCCTTTAGTTGTTAGTAAGTGCTCAGCTTCTGCTGATTTTAATAGCGGTTTATACTCTGCAATTGCATTTAAGTTTAACGCTTGTAGGGCGCGCGTATTGTAATTGCGTTTATCGTTAAACATGTTGCGAATAAACTTAAAGAACCACGGGATGGCCTTAGGTAGGTATTTCGGAGAAATAGCAATTGGCCCTAATGGGTCGAGTAATAGTTTAGGAAACTGCCAAAGAAGGCTTTTTTCAGCTAATGGAAATACTTGCTCGGTGGCAAAATGACCTGCATTACCTTTTGAACAACCTTCGCCAATACCATCTCGATCGATTAAGGTAACTTGGTGACCTTGTTGCTGTAAAAATGCTGCACAGTTTACCCCGATGATACCTGCGCCAATGACTGCAATGTGTTGTTGTTTTTTCATAACTTTTATCTCAAAATGAAGCCTTCAGGGAAAATATCGTCTTGATTTAGCATAAATTGGTGGATTCCGGTGATAAAAGCTCTGCCCGTTACCCTTGGAATAACTGCTTTTTTACCATAGTAGTCGCAGTAATCATGAATTTTTACTGTCATTTGACCATCAACAATGCTTTCTATGGTTACTGGTTCGTTTCTACCGATGCCTTCTTTCTCGGCTAATAGGGCAATTCTTGCACTTACCCCAGTACCGGTTGGAGAGCGATCAACCTCACCATCAGCAAATACACAAACATGACGAGAGTGTGAAGAGGCTAAAGTCGTCTTTTTGGAGTAAAATATTGTGCCATATAAGAAGCTTAAATCTTTCTCGAGAGGATGATGAAGTGGATATTGTTTCATCACCGCTTTTTTAATTGCCCAACCCGTTTGAATCAGTTGTTGGTTGTTTTTTGGGGTGCAATCTAAACCGAGTTTGTCAGCATCAACATAGGCGTAGTATGCGCCACCATAAGCAATGTCATATTCTACTTCCCCGATACCTTCAACATGAACAGTCTGTCCAAGTATTTCGACAAATGAAGGGACGTTGTCAAAACTTACCGTTAATTTGCCTTGCTGATTTTTTTCAGCATAGGCCTTGATTAACCCAGCAGGGGCATCGATTCCAATCACTTGGTCAGGCTTAGGCATTGCCATGCTTCCTGTTTCGATTGCTACAGAAACCGCCGCGATAATTCCATGACCACACATGCTGCTATAGCCTTCATTATGCATAAATAAAATACCGAATTGAGCATCTTTAGTACAAGGTTCGGTAATGAGTGCACCATACATGTCAGCATGACCACGAGGTTCAAACATTAATAGCTTTCTTAAGTGGTCTAAGTTCTCGGTTAGGTACTGCCTTTTTTCGAGAATTGTCTTACCATTAATTGCTGGGTAACCGTCAGTAATGATACGTAGAGGTTCGCCTTCAGTATGAGCGTCTATAGTTTTAATGCATTGATAATTATCTAAATTATCTGTAGCTATAATCATTTCTTTACACCTAAAGGTTAAGGTTTTTCATTTTTTGCTTGTGCGATCAAAATTATTGTATACAATATGCGATGGCTTTTCTAGCAATACTTGACGGTATTTATAAATTTGGTTGTCAGTAAAAATATGAACAATAAGTTTTTTTGCAATTAACAGGGTAAGGCTGGCTAGCAACCCGTGCATTAACGGTGCCATTATCAGGTACGGAAAGTGCGCGAGTAGTAACGCTTTATAGCGACGTAGTGGTTACACGTATCGATTTATCAAAATTTAATTTAGACTAATTGGTATCGGGTAAGAGATATATCAAAAGTTCAGCTTAAAACGAACAAGCGTACTTTTGAGCTAGGTGTAGGAAGAAGTATGATTAAAGGAACATTTTTTTGTATCGATGCACACACATGTGGTAATCCGGTACGATTGGTGACAAGTGGTCACCCGAATTTACGTGGCACGACCATGAGCGAAAAGCGTCAGGATTTTTTAGAAAATTATGACTGGATTCGTAAGGGCTTAATGTTTGAGCCTCGTGGTCACGATATGATGTCTGGTTCTTTTGTTTACCCACCATGCAGTGAGGGTGCTGATGCGTCAATTTTATTTATTGAAACATCAGGTTGTTTACCAATGTGTGGGCACGGCACGATAGGCACAGTTACCGCAGCGATAGAGAATGGGTTAATTACCCCTCGTATCGAAGGTCAACTCACGCTAGATGTTCCTGCAGGTCAAATAAGAATTGATTATCAAACGCAAGATAAGAAAGTGACCTCGGTTAAAATTTACAATGTCGCTGCTTATTTGGCGCACCAGGATGTGATCCTTGACGTTCCTGGGCTAGGAACATTAAAAGTTGATGTTTCTTATGGCGGTAATTATTACGTTATTGTTGAGCCTCAAGAGAATTTCCCTGGTATTGACCAATGGAGCGCTAGTGAGATTTTACACTGGAGTCCTATCGTACGTGAAGTTGCTGCTAAAGCGGTCGAGTGTATTCACCCTGAAGATCCAACCGTAAATGGCGTGTCTCACGTGCTTTGGACTGGCAAGCCACAACAAAGTGATTCGGATGCTGCCAATGCGGTTTTTTATGGAGATAAAGCGATTGATCGCTCTCCTTGTGGTACCGGCACGAGTGCACGTATGGCTCAGTTATTTGCCCGAGGTCAATTAAGTAAAGGTGATACCTTTGTTCATGAAAGCTACATTGGTAGCCAATTCGTCGGTAAAATTGAAGATGTGATTGAGGTAGAAACCGCCAATGGCAAGCTTAAGATGATTAAGCCTAGCATCGCTGGTTGGGCAAAAGTATTTGGTAAAAATTGTATTACCATTGATGAAGATGACCCGTATGCCTTCGGTTTTACCGTAAGCTAACTATTTAAATTAACTTAAAAAACAGGTTTATTATGACATTAACAGGAAAGAATTTAATCGCAGGTCAATGGCTTGGTGATACCAGCAATGGTTTTGTTGCGACAGATGCCGCATTAAACCAACCAATGGAAACCACGTTTGCTGACGCTACCGAAGCGGAAGTCGAGCAAGCTATCAGCAGCGCGAATAAAGCGTTTAGTCAATATAGCCAACTATCTGCTGAACGAAGAGCAAAATTTCTTCGCACTATCGGTGAGCAAATCATGGAACTTGGTGATGAGCTTGTTGAGATTGCTTGTAAAGAAACTGGGCTACCAGCAATGCGCATTCAAGGAGAGCGAGGCCGAACTGTAGGGCAATTGGGCTTATTTGCCAATTTGTTAGAGCAAGGTGAATATCAAGGCGTTGTAGACCTTGCTGATCCGGCTCGTGAGCCATTGCCAAAGCCAGACACACGCTTAGGGTATTTACCATTAGGGGTTGTAGGGGTCTTCGCTGCAAGTAACTTTCCGTTAGCATTTTCCACTGCTGGTGGTGATACGGCATCGGCATTAGCCGCAGGTTGTCCAGTGGTGATGAAAGCCCATGCTGCTCACCCAGGAACAGCCGAATTAGTAGCACGAGCGATTAGTAAAGCTCTTGAATTGTGTGATATTGATCAAGGGGTATTTTCATTAATTCAGGGTAAAAATTACGGTATTGCTAGTCAGATCGTAACACACCCGCTTGTTAAAGCAGTCGGATTTACTGGTTCAGAGCGCGTAGGTATGATTTTGCAACGTCAAATTAACGAGCGCGCCGAGCCAATTCCGTTTTACGGAGAATTGGGTAGTGTCAACCCGCAGTTTATTTTACCGGGCAAGTTAAGCGAAGACGCTCAAGGGCTTGCCCAAGGTTTAGTCGCTTCTTTACTCATGGGGCAAGGACAGTTTTGTACAAGCCCTGGCATTTGGGTTTATGTTGAAGATTCCAATACTAAAGTGTTTGAACAAGCCGCGGCTAAAGCGGTTAGTGAATCGCCAGCGGGCGTGATGTTAACGCCGGCAATTGCGTCAACCTATCAACATGCAGTAAATGCGTGGAAAGAAATTGAAAATGTTGACTTGCTTGCTGAAGGTCAACCAGGAACTGAAGGGCACTTATGCCAAGCGGCATTATTTGCAACTGATTTAGCGACATTTAACGCTAATGAAGCACTTCAAGAAGAAGTGTTTGGTTCTTGTGCGTTATTGATCCGCTGTAAAGAGCAGCAAGAGTTAGTGAGCTTTATCGGTTTATTAAAAGGTAACTTAACGGCGAGTTTGCACGCAACCGATAGCGATTTAGCATTAAGTCGTGAAGTTGCAACGTTAGTGGCTCATAAAGTTGGTCGATTGATTTACAATCAAATGCCAACGGGCGTTGAAGTTTGTGCGTCGATGAATCACGGTGGTCCATTCCCAGCTTCTACTGATTTAAGAACTACGTCAGTTGGTAGTGAAGCGATTAAACGTTTCCAAAGGCCGATTTGCTATCAAAATATGCCGAATGAATTGTTACCAAGTCTTTTAAAAGGCTAAACAATTTCGCATTAAAGGAGTTATTTTATCAATAACTCCTTTTTTTTTTGAGTTTATCGTTCGAATCCTTATAATGGTCGCCAACTATTCTAGGAAAATTGTATGAGCATAGTATATAAAACCCGTACTCAGTTAGTTGTCGAGACACTTAGAGAAAAAATCCTTAACGGTGATATTAAAGCTGGCCAGGCACTTCGCCAAGCAGCATTGGCTGAAGAGCTCAATGTTAGCCGTATTCCAGTAAGGGAAGCACTACTTCAATTGGAAGCTGAAGGCTTAGTGGCCTTTGAACCCCATAAAGGGGCAACCGCTACCGAGCTCAATGTTGAACAAGTTGATGAGCTTTTTGAGTTACGTGCTATGTTAGAAGCGAACTTATTAGCGGAGTCTATTCCTAACTTAACCGATGATATGCTCGCGCAAGCAACGCGTTATTTGGCAGAACTTGACGAATCTTTAAGTCAAGAAAATGCGGCCAATACATGGAGTGAATTGAACTCGCTTTATCACAATTGCTTGTATTCTGGTGCACAGCGTCCTCAAACTCAAGATCTCGTTAATACCCTTAATAAAAATGCTGACCGCTATATTAGAATGCATTTGTTGTGGGCCGGTGGTATGTCGAAAGCTGAGCCAGAGCACAATGAATTACTTGCCCTTTGTAAAGCACGAGATGTTGATAAAGCGGTGGCGCTATTGAAGCAACATATCTTAGGATCTCGTGATGAAATTAAAGAGTTCCTATTAGAACGCGAAAAAGTAAGCGCCTAATATTTTTATTTAAATCAATGGTTTAATTGTTTGCTAGTGCGTCCGCATTAGCGAACAATCATTGACATATCCCCCTTGTTTCTGTAACATCTCGCCGCTTTTAGCTGGCTATATTTTATACGTCGTCGGCTTTTTATCTTTAGTAGCCTACACTTACTAGGTATCCATTACCAATTGATGTGCTGATGGACACAGTGAGTCGATTTACTTTCAAGTCTTTTAAATACGTAATACGGGATCATAATGTTTGAAATTAATGGCAAAACAGCCGGTAATTTAAAGAATGATGTTTTATCTGGCCTTACCGTTGCGTTGGCTCTTGTACCAGAAGCTGTCGCTTTTGCATTTGTTGCTGGTGTTGAGCCTATGGTGGGGCTTTATGCTGCCTTCATGGTGGGGTTAATTACTTCTATTTTTGGTGGTCGTCCAGGCATGATATCTGGGGCTACAGGCGCTATGGCCGTTGTCATGGTAAGCCTAGTCGCGCTGCACGGCGTTCAATACTTATTCGCTACCGTGGTGTTAACCGGGGTGTTGCAAATATTAGCTGGTATCTTCAAGTTAGGTAAATTTATCAGGCTGGTGCCGCATCCCGTCATGCTAGGTTTTGTTAATGGTTTAGCCATTGTTATCTTTTTAGCACAACTTGGCCAGTTCAAAATGGCGAATGGCGAATGGATGCAGGGTTCTCCACTTTATCTGATGCTCGGTTTAATCGCCTTGACGATGGCGATTATTCACTTCTTACCCAAGTTAACTAAAGCCGTGCCAAGTTCCCTGGTTGCCATCGTGGTGGTGACGGTTTTAGTGCAAAGTTTAGATTTGGATGTTCGTACTGTGGTCGACTTTGTTCGTGATATGACCAACGATCCGCAAGCGTCAATCGCGGGTACATTGCCAGAATTTGCTATTCCAATGGTACCGTTTACCTTTGAAACTTTAAAAATTATTTTCCCATTTGCATTGATACTTGCTGCAATTGGGTTAATCGAATCGCTATTGACCTTAACGCTTATCGATGAGCTGACCGGAACTCGTGGCCGTGGTAATAAAGAATGTATTGCTCAAGGCGCTGCTAATACCGTTAATGGCTTCTTTGGTGGTATGGGGGGATGCGCTATGATCGGGCAGTCGATGATTAATGTAAATTCCGGTGGTCGAGGCCGGATGTCGGGTGTGACCGCTGCGTTGGCATTATTATGTTTTATCTTATTTGCTTCAAGCTTAATAGAAATTATACCGCTTGCAGCCCTAGTCGGTGTGATGTTTATTGTGGTTATTGGTACGTTTGAATGGTCGAGCTTTAGAATTTTGAAAAAGGTTCCAAAAGCAGATGCATTTGTTATCGTGCTTGTTTCTGGCGTCACAGTAGCAACTGATTTAGCAGTTGCGGTTATTGTCGGTGTGATTGTTTCTGCATTAGTGTTTGCATGGGAGCATGCCAAACACGTTCAAGTGGTTCGTACTACCAATGAAAAAGGCTCAACTGTTTATGAAGTTAATGGTCCATTGTTCTTTGGTTCGGTAAGTAGCTTTTTAGAACAATTTGACATTAGCAATGATAATGATGATGTTGTTGTTGAATTCAAAAACTCACGCGTCGCTGATCATTCAGCCATAGAAGCAATTGACACGCTTGCTGAGCGATATTTGGCGAAAGGAAAAACTCTCCATTTGAAACATCTAAGTAATGAATGTCTGCAATTACTTGAAAAAGCAGGAGATTTGGTTGAAGTTAATGTTATTGAAGATCCTGATTATCATATTGCTACCGACAAATTAGCCTAGCACTTTAAGAGTTGTGTGCATTATACTTAGTGCACACACGATAGAGGTATTCCTTGCTGTATGAGTACGCAATTAGAATTTTTTGATGTTCCCAGCCCATGTATTGGAATTTGTCAATCAGATGACAAAGGCTATTGCATGGGGTGTTTGCGTACTCGTGAAGAACGCCAAAATTGGATAAACTTTAGTACAGATGATAAGCAAAAAGTCATTAAACGTTGTATGCAACGCAAGAAGCGCAAGTCCGGTGTAGCCAAAACAAAACCTATTGAGAAAGAAATATCTATTGAGCAACCTTCGTTACTCGATCCTCCCAAAAAAGATACGGTGTGCACTAAAGGTGATTTAGATTTCGGGGACTTTGAGTTATAACTGTTAACGTCCAAGGGGCAACCCCCCTAGAGCGTGTTGATCTTTGATGTACATTTTTGCAGCAGTTCATTTGAAGTTTATACAAGACAGAGCCTATGTCATGTGGATATTCCCCATAAATAGGCAATAACGAAGTAGAAATTTCAAATGGGCGCTGTCCTTCGGATTCGTTTAAACGAGATTTACTCTTTGTTGTAACTTATTAGCATAGAATAACTATAGGGTATTCGCTACGCCTCGATTAAAGCACGTTTAATTCGAACAAAATTTGTACCGCAAAGATCAACACGCTCTAGTCATCAATATACTTGTCAGGGCTGACTCTCGGCACTTTAATGGTAAATAACACGCCGTGGTCTAGCTCATGATCAACTTTAATCTCGCCCGCCATCATCTGAGTAACAATATTAAAGACGATGTTTAGTCCTAAACCACTGCCCCCTTGTCCTAACTTAGTGGTGAAAAATGGATCAAATATTTTATTGAGGTGCTTCTTGGCAATACCCTTGCCGTCATCTTTATAAGTCACCGTCACGATATCGCTTTCTGGTGCAAGTGATGCTGATATTTCAATATTTCCCGCTTGATCAGCTTCAAAGCCATGCGTCAACGAGTTTAAGATCAGGTTGGTTAGAATTTGGGTCCAAGGTCCCGGATAGCCATCTAGCACTAAGTTTTCATCAACGTCGTAATTAATTGCAATTCGAGTTTTCTTCGTTTGATGCTTTAACGCAAGCATCACTTCATTGATGATTTTAGCAAAGTTAAACTCTCGGCGACGCTCACTTGCTTGATCAACTGCCATTTGTTTGAAGTTTGTGATCAGCGTCGCTGATCGTTTAATGTTCTTGGTAACTAGCAGTGAGCTTTGCAAGGAAGTTTCGATAAAGCGCTCGAGTTGTTGCTTGCTTAATGTTCCCTTAGTGTATAACTCATTTAATTCTTCTAATTCATTATCCACCACACTTGAAGCCGTGAGTGCTGTTCCTATTGGCGTATTTAGCTCGTGGGCAACGCCAGCAACTAAGCTACCCAGTGACGCCAGTTTTTCTGACTGAACGAGTTCTTCTTGAGCACGAATTAGTTGCTCGTTTGCTTGTTCAAGGGCGAGGGTACGCTCTTTTACTTGTTCTTTAATTCGTCTATTTTGTTGTAATAAACCGAAGGTAATGGCTGCACTTAAAATGATGATTGCGATACCAGTAATTAAGGTTAAATAAGCTAATGAGCGATCAGGACCGTTATTAAAGTTATCATAGATTTCCCATGTTAATTGCCAATCGATACCGGAATGGAATAGTCGTTGCTGATACTGATAAATGCGATGACCACTTGCCTGGTTTTCAATGGAGAAGGGGGTATTATCATAATTATGGTAAAGCGTTGTAACAGTAACTTTAAAACCCTCTGGAAAATACATACTTTTCAGCCCGTTTAGCATTTTCTCAACAGGAAGTACTGATAATATTATGCCTCCTTCTTGATCTGAAGGTGCGAAAGTTGCGATATACGCGATTACTTCATTGTTATCGTTAATAAAGGTAGGACTGACGATAATTTGATCTTGTTGTTCAAATAATTTTTCGGTGGCAGCAAGGGCTTGATAATGCTCATCAAAAGCCATTCCAGAGTAAAACCAAGGGGTATCGACAGAAGCGTACTTTAAGATCAATTGATTTTTTTCAGAATTACCACTGAGGCCAAAAACAAGATCTGAATGAGAGTGACTAAAGTAGCCATAATAATCAGAAACGGAGGCCAATTTACTCGCGTCAACAGAAGGAAAAGAGAAAAATATTGCTGCCGCACCTTTCAATGGTAGGGTTTCATTATCGAGTAAATACACAAATGCATTCGATATCTTCTCAATATTGGCTTGTACATCATCTTCCCAATCGAGTTCTGCTTTAATATTAAGTTTTTGCGCAAAAGTAATAATGCCAAAAATCGCTGACATAAATAAGATAATTGCCAATAAGCTCAGATTAATAAAACGTGCTTTAGAAGACGTCATGCTCAATTTACCGTGTAAATTACGCGATAGCTGTACGGAACTATGCTGTCGTTTGAACTTGCTTGAGCAAGGTTTTCTTTTGTAATCAGCTCTACATCAATAGGGGCATAAGCTTCTTGGTTAGATTGCAGCTGATTAAGAGCAGCGATGACTAAGTTTTCTCCCATCTTGATAGCTTGTTGCTCTATCGTTGCTTCAACTTCTCCTAGGGCAATGAGCTTAAGAATATCAGGCGAATTTGATAAGGATACAATTTTACTTTGTTTTGCTTTTGGCTGGTTTTTGTTAATACGAGCGACTGCCTGTGCCGCAATGTTGGTTGCAATAATAATATCGATAGTGTCAAAATTTGAAATTGCATCGGAATAAGCGACATATTGATTAAGATAAAAGTCCGGTTCGTACGATACTCCCAATATTCTTACCTTATCGTTTGCTGCTAGATGCGCAGCGAGTTTTTGATAGAGCAATTGATATGGGTAATGGGCCTTTTGACCAAACATTAAATAGATATTGAGCGTTTGTTCGTTAGCATGATTTGCCAACCATTGTTGAATTAACTGATATTTCTTTATTGCGACACCTTCTATTAACTGATTAATTGTTTGATTAGGATTTTTATCGCTTAGTGAAATAATCGGCATCTTTTGCTCGGTTGCTTGGCTTTTAAGCAATGTCTCTTTCTGCCAGCCATAAATAATTGCATCATGCTTTTTTAAACAACTGTGATGCTTAAGGTCATTGACCGGCGCACTAATCTCATTTTGGTAATCAAAACTATTGAGAGCAATATTATATTTTTTTGCCGCTTTACTGGCGCCATAGTGAATTGCTTGCCAATGAGCCTGTCGAACATCGTCAAGCAATAAGCACAGGTTTTGCTTACGGGGTTTTTCAGGGTAAATAGTGATAAATATTAATAAAACACCCAACATAGTGGTGCTAAAGGGAATTATTTTAGACAGAGGTAACTGCTTTATGCGCTTAATCGATAACATATTGCGGAAGGTCTAGTTAGCATAAGCGCTACAATCTATACTTAAAGAGTTCATTTTGTTAATAAATATGGTTATTTTTGTTCTTTAAGTAATAGTCTTAGTTTTTACAATTTGCAAATACTCTTATTACAATTTTGCGTAATGCATTCCTTAATTCTATGCTTAACACAAGAAGCTTTATTACCCCTTACGAGCATTTAACTTTAAAGATGTATACATGAGTCTTACTTAGCGAGAATGGTATCCATTGAAGCACAGTCAATCAAAAAGCAACCCTTCGCTCATTAAGCGAGTAGAAAGCCTTGAACGTGAGCTGTTAACGATAGAGCGTGCAAAAAACATTCAAAAAGCGCTTTATGAAATTGCAAGCTTATCCAATCAAGATTTGGAGTTTCATTCATTGTTCGAAAAACTGCATCGTGTGATAGCGACATTGCTTGATGCTAAGAATTTATATTTTGCTTTCTATGATGAAACCATGCAGAAAATATCTTTTCCTTATTTTGTCGATGAAAAAGATATTGATGAAGAGGATATGACTGGAAAAACGATTGATATTGGTCAAGGGTTGAGTTCGTATGTGATTAAAGAGCGCAAATCTCAACGCTTTAGTTTAGAAGATGTTAATCAACTTTATCAGCAAGGGAAAATAAGTAAACCGCTGGGGGCTACATTCTCATGTTGGATGGCAGCGCCGCTGATATCTGAAAACTCAGTTTTGGGGCTGTTGGTGGTTCAAAGTTATCAGCAAGGAGCCATGTATAGTGAAGAAGACCTTAAGCTTTTGGACTTTGTCGCTAGCCATGTATCACATGTTATTGAAACCAATATTAATACGCAGCAACGACGAGAAGCCCAACTAAAGCTTGCTGAGCAGCATCGTATTTTGGTGCAAAAAAATAAAGAACTTAATGACAACTTATTGAGGCTGCAGCGTACCCAAGAAGAGCTTGTTCAAAAGGAAAAATTGGCCTCACTTGGCAGTTTAGTGGCGGGAATATCTCATGAGATCAATACGCCATTAGGAATTTGCGTTACCGGAATTAGCCACTTAAAAGAAGAGTACCTTTATACCAGAAATGCCTACGAATCAGGTTCGTTATCGGAACAAGAGTTAGTCGATTTTTTTGATGAAGTAAAATCGGCTATTGATATTATTGGCACCAATACCCGTCGCGGTGCAGCATTGGTTAAAAGCTTTAAACAGGTGGCAGTCGATCAGTCGAGCGACAATATCCGAGATATAAATTTCAGTGAATATATTGATGAAATACTACTTTCATTAAAACCCAAGCTGAAACAATGTCAGCATGAAATTATTGTGCAATGCCCAAAACATATTTGTGCGCAAATCAACGCAGGAGCCTTCGCTCAAATTCTGAGCAACTTGATCTTAAACTCACTGATCCACGGTTTTGAAAATATCGAGCATGGTAAAATTCAAATCAAGGTGGAGCAGAAAGATGAAAATATTGTCTTTAGGTATGCTGATAATGGTCAAGGGTTGGAACAACATGCTTTAGATATGTTATTTGAGCCTTTTTATACCACTAAACGAAGTGAAGGTGGCAGTGGTTTGGGGGCTCACCTGATTTATAATTTAGTGACGCAATCATTGCACGGAAAAATCACGGCACAAAGCCAAATTGATAAGGGCTTAGCTTATTTAATAAAGTTTCCTGCAATTCAAGGTGGTTAATGGTCTTAAGGAAGAGGGACTTAACACCATGGTTTTCAATTAGATGCGCGCCTATTTGAACCATGACGACGTTAACGCAACGATAATAGCTAAAAGCTTGCCGTATTTTGGTGTAAGATTTTAGTTTTTGTGATGTAATTTAGTGCTAGTCGGTAAACTGTTGATTAATATCAGTTACTTTTTCTATGTTTTCAATCAGCAATTCTACAATTTTTGGATCAAGGTGCTTCCCTTTAGATTCATTTAAATAGCCAAGTACTTCTTTCATCGGCCATGCATCTTTATAACAACGTTTATGAGTAAGCGCATCAAATACATCAGCAACAGCAACGATACGCGCAAAAATATGGATCTCATCTCCTTTTAATCCTAACGGATACCCAGAACCATCAAACTTTTCATGATGTTGGCGAGAAATAATCGCTGCAGCATTGAGAATGGGTCTTTTTGAGCCCGCTAAAATGTTATAGCCGATTTCTGCATGTTGCTTCATGATCTCCATTTCTTCGTCAGTTAATGGGCCTGGCTTTAACAGAATACTATCTGGCGTCGCTATTTTGCCAATATCATGCATGGGAGCAGCTTGTCGTAGTAAATCGCACTCATCTTTGGGGAGTTTCAAGGCTTTTGCAAGCACATAAGAAACTTCTGACATTCGTTTGATATGGTTGCCGGATTCTTTGGAGCGAGACTCAACCGCATCTCCTAATTTACAAATGAGCTCTTCTTGCGTTTCAACTATTTCGTTATTGAGCAGCAGGTTATCAAACGCCAAACTGACATTGCCCGAAAATATCTCTAGCAACTGGATATCTATTTGAGACAGGCACTCGACCCCTTTTAAGTATAAAAGGCTGATTTTATCGGTGCTGCTTGGAAAGTAACCGACTAAAACATTGTCTTCAATAATGGTACATTTCTTTGAAATCGCTTTATTTAAATAACCTATCGCCTCTTCGTCGATGCTATTGGTAGAAGACGGCGCTTGGATTTGAGCGATTACTTCAAAGTCATTTTCAGAATAAATTAAACCCATGCCTGACAGTTGCAATAACATGCTGTTGCGGTCAATTTTTAAAATAGACATGACTTGTTGTAGCAATCCACCAAAAAAGTTTTGTAGTGTGTGTTTATCTAGTACTTTAGTGGTTGAGTCGATTACTCTTTCCAAGCCCGAGCGATACATCTCTTGATATTTCCGTGCTTCTTCAATATCGATGATATCGCGATAAGCACGTAAACTGGTGTAGACGGTGGTAAATAACTTTTTCCTATCTAATTCGGTTTTTTCTTTGTAGTCATTAATATCATAATCAACGATCACTTGTTCTTCAGGTGCTTGGCCTGGTTGCCCTGTTCTCAACACGATTCGTATAAATTTATTTTTCAGCTCTTGTCTAATCCATTTGGCTAATAGCAAGCCTGCGTCATCGGTTTCCATGACGACATCTAAAAAGGTTAAGGCGATATCTTCCTCTTGTGCAAGAATATCCCGTGCTTGCATGGCTGAATAAGCATGTAAAAAGGTTAACTTCTTATTGTCAAACTCGAAGCGTTTCAACGCCATTTTTGTGACGGTATGAATATCTTCTTCATCATCTACAATAAGAATTTTCCATGTTGGCAATGTTTCTTCAGTTTCTGAATCTTTTAAAAAAGATAACGACATAAATTCACAATTTAAGAAAGTTATATAGTTAACTTATAGCTAATATATATTAAATCGCCAATTTAGTTTTGAGGTTATTCTTGCTGTCGTTTTGATTTGTTTAACTGCTTTTTATTCTGTGTGACTGCTTTAGGCGCAGAACCACAATGCTTTTTTATGCATGCCCTGATTAAAATGCAGTTAATTCGAACAAAATTAGACTTCGAAAGTGCTATGCGCCTTAGTGTAAATTCACAAGTGCAATTATTTGTTGACAGTTATACTGGCTGTAAATTTCACTTGCATAGCGTTTAATGGTTTGGTTGGTATAATACCGACCATATATCAAGCAATCGTAACAAAGCTTGCATCATCCGCTTTAAGGAGTAATTTTTTCGATGACTACCATGCATGTAATAAATGAAACACATAACCCGGCATTAAGCAGTTGGGTCGAGTCGGCTAACCAAGTTGATAGTGATTTTCCAATCCAAAATTTACCGTTTGCCGTTTTTAAAAAGCGTGATAGTGAGCAACCCTTTAGAGGTGGTGTTGCTATTGGTGACTTTATCGTTGACCTAAAAGCGTTAGCTGAAAAATCATTGTTCACGGGGTTAGCTCAGCAAGCATTGGCAGCATGTGCTCAAGAACAGTTAAATGATTTCATGGCGATGGGGAAAGAGGCATGGTCAGCGCTACGTCTGTCGTTATCAAAAGCCTTAAGAGAAGGTGCTTCAGAGCAAGCACTAGTGAAAGACTGTCTGGTTGCTCAAGCTGATGCAATCTATGCGCTACCGTGTCATATTGGTGATTACACTGACTTTTATACGTCAATACATCATGCAACATCGGTGGGTAAGAAGTTTCGTCCAGATAACCCATTATTACCGAATTACAAATGGGTTCCGATTGGCTACCATGGTCGTTCTTCATCTATTGAAGTTTCTGGACAGACATTTAAACGTCCGAAAGGGCAAACTAAAGCGCCAACAGCAACCGAGCCGTCATTTGGTCCATGTAAACGTCTAGATTATGAACTTGAAGTTGGCATCTTTATTGGTGCTGGCAATAAATTAGGTGAGCCAATTAGTATCGATAACGCTGAGGATCATGTCTTTGGTTTATGTTTATTCAATGACTGGTCAGCGCGAGATATTCAAGGATGGGAATACCAGCCATTAGGACCGTTCTTGTCAAAGAACTTTGCATCAACAATTTCTCCGTGGATAGTAACGACAGAAGCATTAGCGCCTTATAGAGCCGAGTGGACGAGAGATAGCCAAGACCCACAACCTATGCCATATTTGGAATCCGCTCAAAACAGAGCGACGGGCTCGTTAGACATTCAATTACAGGTATTGCTAGAAACTGAGAAAATGCGTAGTGAAGGCCAGGCTGCTGTCGAGTTATCACAGTCTAACTTTAGCGACTCATATTGGACTGTATCTCAAATGGTTGCTCACCATACCGTTAATGGTTGTAACTTAAAACCAGGTGATATGTTCGGTAGTGGTACTCAGTCAGGGCCAAAACCAGAAGAAGCAGGTTCGCTACTTGAACTTTCTAATGCTGGTAGCGAGCCAATTACTCTTCCAAACGGTGAAACACGTACCTTCCTAGAAGATGGTGATAATGTCATCATAAGAGGTTGGTGTAAGAAAGACGGTGCTGCGCGGATTGGTTTTGGTGAAGTCGCTGCGCTAATTTTGCCCGCTGACGCCTAGTTTTACCCGCTGACGCCTAGTTTTTCGAGTTATCGTGATACGCACCACACTGTGTGTATCACGATTTTAACTCATCGTTTTTTTAGATTTCCTCACAAGCGATTACTTCGCTTTCTATTTTCGCTGCTGATAACCAGTCTTGGTATGCGGGCAATTTCATTAAACATGCAATATAGTTGCTTATGTTCGTCGGTACGTCAACTTGATAGATAGTAAACCTGATCACAATGGGTAGAAAGTAAGCGTCAGCGATACTAAAGGTGTCAAATAAATAGTCGCCTTTTGAACGACTTAAACAATCAGACCATACGGCAATGATACGTTCGATATCACGTTGAGCTGCTGATGAGTAGGCTATTTTTGATGCTTGCCTGCGGCAATTCATTGGCATTTCTTCGCGAAGAGCCATAAAACCGGAATGCATTTCCGCACAAAGTGCTCTTGCCATTGCTCGTTGCTTGATGTCTATTGGCCAGCCCTTATTAGCTAAGTATTGCTCGTTTATGTATTCGCAAATGGCCAATGAATCCCAGATGTGAATGTCTTCATCGATAAGCACAGGAACTTTATTGTTAGGGCAGTAATTCGCCATGTTGTTGAGTGTATCGTCAGTAAATAATGGAATTCTTATTTCCTCAAATGATACATTAAAGTGTGAGAGTAAAATCCAAGGTCGAAGCGACCATGAAGAATAATTTTTATTACCTATAACCAGCTTCATTATTTTTCCTTTGCGAATGTGAAAAGTTGTCAGATACTGACTTTAAGGAAACTAGCTGGGTTTTTCTAACGCAAAATACTGATAGTAAGTATTTGTTTTATTGATAGGAAATTGGTCAAGAGCCAAAAAGGAAAGTTTGTAAGATATGACTAAAAACTTAGATATTGATCTGCTGCGGTCGTTCATCGCCGTCGTTGATAACGGCAGTACGATTCGGGCTGCTGCTCAAATACACCGAAGTCAGTCAGCGATCAGTATGCAAATCAAACGATTGGAGTCGTTTCTTGATTATTCATTATTTGAACGACACCATCGTCAGCTTCAACTCACCGCTCAAGGAAAACAACTGGTTAGCTATGCTAGAAGATTACTGGCGCTAAATGACCAAGCGGTTAGCCAGTTAACGCAATCAAAGCGTCAACTAAAACTTAGGGTTGGATGTCCAGATGATTATACAGCAATAGCGATACCTAGATTGATAACATTGCTAAAAGAACATCAACCAGACATTGAAATCTCGATATTCAATGCAAATTCAGGGGCGCTTAGACGTGCCATGGATAATGATGAAATAGACTTGGCGATATTAACTCGCTCTCCTGAGAGTAATGAAGGACATTTTGTCTATCAAGAAAAAGGCGTATGGGTAGCTAATAATAGCGACGCTTTTTTGCAAAAACCATTGCCATTGGTACTATTTGAGGAAAGTTGTAAATTTCACTCTCAGGTAATCGACAGTTTAGATAAAAAAGCCGTGGCTTATCAAATTATCTGCACAGCGAGTCATATAACGTTGCTTCAAGACCTTGTTAGATCCCAAGGTGCGGTAAGCGTTTTGCCTTCAAAAGCCGCTTCACCAGAGTTGATATATGAACGTGCTATCGATGGTGCAGACTTACCCGTCGTAGACGTTGTCTTAGTAACAACGCAAAGTGAGCAACATGTTGTTGGGTGGCAAGTTTCTGATTTAGCCCGAGCATTAGGTCATTTCATTAATCAAAAATGAATCTTGTAATAATTTAGTGAACATTTTCAGCTTACATTTGTTATCTAACTATTCGTTAATATCAACGTTTTACTAATCAACTTAATCTTTGCATAGTGGCCACGCTATGCATATTTACAATTTCTTTACTATGATTACAGTCGTTAGCTCATTAAATGTTTGTAGCTAGATGTAGATTTTATACAAAAATACGAATTGTAATTTGTTGTTGTAAAGCAAAATTTACTGTTTTATAACTAGTAACAAGCCGCTACAGGGAAATCCTTACAGATTACCTAATGCGGTATAAATCACTAACAATAATTATAAAAACATAAAATACACCCAGTCTAGGAAGGAAATATTATGTCTCATAAGTTTCGTACAACAACATTGGCATTAGCCGTTAGTGTTGCGCTTGGAAATGCACCCGCATTTTCAGCAGAATCAGAACAAACTGCAAAAGATAAAGATGTTGAGCGAATTGCTGTAGTCGGCTCTCGTTCAGCACCGAGATCGGTAGCGGAATCTCCTGTACCTGTAGATATCGTCGGTGGTGATGAGCTCGGAAAGAATGCTTCTAGTGATATGCTTGATATGCTCCAAGGAGCTATTCCTTCATTTAACGTGCGCCAACAACCGATCAGTGATGCGGCGTCATTTATTCGTCCAGTAAACTTACGAGGTTTATCTTCAGACAGTACACTGATTCTTTTGAACGGAAAACGTCGTCATCGTGCTTCTGTTATCGCCTTCCAAGGGGGCGGGGTAAATGATGGTGCTCAAGGACCTGATATTTCTGTCATACCTGGTGTTGCTATTAAGCAGGTCGAGGTGCTAAGAGATGGTGCTGCAGCGCAATATGGCTCTGATGCGATAGCGGGAGTGATGAACTTTGTATTGAAAGACGATGCCGATGGCGGCTCAATGTCGGTAAAACATGGCGAGTATTATGAAGGCGATGGTACGAGTACAATTGTCGATGGTAATATCGGCTTACCGTTTACTCGGGATGGTTTTGCAAATTTTAGTTTTCAACTAAAAGATGCCGATGCAACTAGCCGTTCAATTCAGCGACCTGATGCCGCAGCTCTAATTGCTGCAGGTAATACAGCAGTAGCCGATCCTGCCATGGTGTGGGGTAACCCTGAAATTAAAGATGATATTACCTTATTTGGTAATATTGGCTTAGATCTAGGCGATGATAAAGAGTTTTACATGTTTGGTAACTACTCAGAGCGAACCGGTACTGGCGGCTATTATTATCGCAATCCTCATGACCGAAAGGGGGTATTTACCGATGTGCATACAGATGAACCATTGGTGGGGGATATGGATGGTGTCGGTGTGGGTATTGAGTGCCCAACCGTTACCTTAAGCTCAGACAATATTTTAACGCAAGCAGATTACGCATTGATTGCTGACCCTAACACAGCGGTTGGTCAAAATTGTTTTATGTTCAATGAAATTTTCCCTGGCGGCTACACACCAATCTTCTCTAGTGACATTGACGACCAATCATTAACGGCCGGCGTTAGAGGGGAAATTAAATCGGGTTTCTTATCAGGGTCAATGTTTGATTTAAGCGCATCAGTCGGGCGAAATAAATCATCGTATCAGTTGGTTAATACTGTCAACCCATCAACAGGACCAGAGCAACCTGTTGGGCATAAATTTGATGCCGGTAGCTATATCCAATTAGAAAAAACCTTTAATGCTGATATTGTAAGAGAAGTAGAAGTTGGCTTAGAAATGCCGTTAAATGTTGCCGGTGGTTTTGAATTTAGAGAAGAAAGTTTTGAAATCATTTCAGGCGACGAGTTATCGTGGAAAGTTGGTCCGTTGCGCTCTCAAGGGTTCTCAGCAGGCTCTCATGGTTTTGCTGGTTTTAGTCCTGAATCTCAAGGTATTAATACTCGTCGCAACATTGCAGCTTATCTCGATGTCGAAGCACAAATGACGGAAGATTTACTACTAGGTGGTGCAATACGCTTTGAAGATTATAACACCTTTGGTAATACCACAGATTATAAGATAACCGCGCAATATCAAGTTAACGATGAAATTTCAGTTCGAGGCTCTCATAGCACTGGTTTTAGAGCGCCAACCGTGGGACAAGCAAACGTGGTTAATACCCAAACGTCGTTAATTGAAGGTGAACTAGTACAATCAGCGACTTTCCCACCAACGCACCCATTGTCGGCATTCTATGGTGGTAAAGAATTGACGCCCGAAGAGTCAAAAAGTTTTGCTGTTGGTTTGGTTTACCAAAGTGGTGATTTATTCTTAACCGCTGATTTATATAATATCGAAGTTACCGACCGTATTTCACAAACTTCTAGTATTCCAGTGCCAGTTACTGATTATGCCGCGTTAAATAATTTGGGTATTACGAACTTACCAGAGCGAGTGACTTTCTTTGCAAATGATTTTGATACCACGACCAAGGGATTAGACGTTGTCGGAAATTACTCAACGGATCTGTTTAATGGAACGACTATGTTCAGTTTAGCTTACAACTGGAATAAGACAGAGGTAGACAATACTAAGGGATTAACTGGAGAGTTTAAAATTAAGCGTTTAGAAGAGGGGATCCCTGAGCATAGGGCTACCTTCACCATCTCTCAAACATGGGATGAAGTCAGCATGTTTATTCGCGCCAATTATTTTGGTGAGTATTATGCAACGCATGCAGATGAACCTGATTTAGGTGGACCGGATGGCTATGGGTGGTCAGATACTGGTGATGCAGCGGTAACTATTGATGCAGAAATCAGTTATTACTTCAGCGACAGTATTACATTATCAGCAGGTGCCAATAACCTTTTTGACACTGAAGCACACAAGCTTCAAGAAGTTAACGGTGATTATGGATCTCGTGGTATTGTCGGAGCAGTATATTATGAGAGTGGACCTTTTGATTACAATGGTGGTTTCTACTACCTCAAAGCGACATACAATTTCTAATTTAAGTTTAATTAGCTAATGACTCAAAAACCACGCGAAGTTGCGTGGTTTTTTTCGCTAGAATAAAATGATTTCAATCATATCTACAGACGAAATTATAGAATGTAACCAGAAAACACATAGATATTGTGAAGTGAGTGAAGAGCTATACATAAAAAGATATTTTGTGTTTTCAAACGCACTGCGCCAAAGAAAATGGCCAATATGAAAACAAACGAAAGTTCGGTAATGCCATATTGCACATGCACTATGGTAAAGAGGATTGAACTAATCAACACTACCGTAATATTACTCAGGTTATTCGCTTGTAGTAAAGAAAAGCAAGCACCTCTAAAGATTAGTTCTTCTATGATAGGTGCCAATAAACATATTGCGATAAAACCGAACAATAGGGTTAAGAAAGAGTCATTTATCCCTTCAAGTGGATTTGAAGTTTGCAAATCTACAGCACTAAATATAATGTGGAGAACACAGATGATCAGCAGCCACGCGAGTAACGTAATACATAGTGCTTTTTTCGTAACGGCGTTTTTGCAAAGTATGTCGGGCGTAAACGTCATGATGTGACGAAAAATAAAAAGCGTAAAAGGAGCCGAAATAAAATTACTTGCTATTAATACATAAATATTGCTGAAGCTTAAATTAAGAGAAAATACACTTATAGTTACGTTTAGAATGATAAAGCTAAGCGCACTCGGTATGATGATCAGTGCTGAGATCAATTTTAACGAGCTATAAATAGTGAGCTTGGTTAATGGGGCGTTTTCAATTTCTCTAGATACAGTAGAAAGCATTGAGTTTCCTTACTAAAGTTCGTTGTTAGCGTTATCGCTTGTTGTTTTAATAACTAAACCGATCTCGGGTTAGTTATTTAACTGAAATTCATTCCACTGTTATCTCCTGTTATAAACTCTTCCAGTGACATGTTAAATTGAGGCCTAATAAAAAAAGAATAAGTATAAACATCAGTTTCAGTCTTTAGTGTGATTTTATAGAAAAATAGCTTTTCATTCGCCTCAATTTCATAAGGTGATTTAATATTTAACCAAGTAGATTTATTCTTTTTTATTAACAAGCTATTTTCATTTCTTATAAATAGACTAATTTCATTTTGTTTTATAGCATTAACAAAATCGATAAAGGCAGCAACAACTGTAGCGCCACAAAAAAAGTAAAATAAAGGAGTATCTATACCACTTAAGGCTATAGCAAATAGTAAAGCGACTAAAGTATATGAATAAAAGGATAGTTTATAACTAAAATGCATATTACCTCCATAGGGTAGGATCAGTTTGTTGAAAGTATAAAGAACACTTTTACTTGTTGTTTTTTATGCTAATTTTTAATAACCCGATTAAAGAGAGGGTTAGTAAGAAAAAACCTTCTAAATATTCGTGAGTATTGATTAGCCAAAGTGAAAAAGAAACTGCATATAACTCGATGCCAAAGAGCAGGTAGCTTAAAAATGATTTACTTGGCCAGTCAATGTGTAGTTGGCAACACTTAAGTTTAGCCAGAAAAGGTTCTTTGACTTTTACCAAAGGGATTTCATTCTTATGTTGATTGAGTATTGTGAAGCTGACCTTCGTCCATTGAGATATTGCTTTTATTCTTAATTGACCATCAGGGCTGTCGATTAGGTACTCTTTTTGAATTTCAAAACTTTTGGGATCTTTTATGGCCTCAAATATCACTTTGCCGTTTCTGTATAGTTGTAGTGAAACGTCACCAAACCAATGATTTTTCAGCGCGTAGTGGTTATTGCTCAATGTAAATTGTAACGTCATAAACTTTCTCTTTTTAGGTTTTGCTTTTTAGCCTTTGCGATAGTGTAAGTACTAGCTTTTGCCGATAAAGAGGCTCGAGGTTAAGTAGGTCTCGTTGTTTCTCGGTGTGATTTGGGAAATCATTATAGGCGAGTACCTTTTCCATTTTTTACGAATTCCTTCTTAGTCATGATATCTTCTTGATAATGTTTTTTTACCAAATAAAAACTGTATACAACACCGGGAATCCAACCTAATACTGTTAAAAAAAAGGCAAAAACTACTTTCTGATTGTCTAACTGTAAAAAGTAAGCAACCATGAATGGGCACTTTAAACAATAAACATAAAAATATGATTTATTTAAGAAATACACTCTAGGCATATTTTTCGATTCACCTATATAAAATTATGTTAAAGGCTCTAAAATGTGAAGCTTAATTCGTTATACCATTACATACGCAGTGTTCAGCTTAGTCGTCACATCAGCTTAGCAAAACTAGATTTAGGGTTTCATATTTTTTTGGCGTTTAAATAAAACAACTAGAATGGACGTAATTAGCGCAATACAAAAAATGATAGTTACCTCAATATTAATAGTATTACTACATAAGCCTTTGATAGTTGTAATACCCAAACCAAAAAAACAAATAAAACCAAAAAAAAAATAAAAATCTTTCATAACGCCTCACTTTGTATGTCTTAGCATTACAACAGCCAAAATAGTAACAAGTTTTTTTTTTAATTTTCCAGTGCAAAGCATCCAAAAAAGAGTTAGATATATGGTTAGTTATTGTTTTTATTGGTGTATTCTTGTTGTTGTATTTATATTGTGAATATATTGTTTAGCGTTGTTGTGTAAATTTGTTGATATTTTAAGCTAGGTTGATAGATGTGATTGCTTAATAGCGCTCATAACTAACACACGTTTTTCATCTATCGCGAGTTTTATTTCAGCACCTTTTAAACCTTGTTCGACAAATGGCTTAGCATTTATTTTTAAACAGGCTTGGAAGAGACTCTTTAAATAACTGGCTTGTGGGTAAGGCTCTTTTTCGTTGCCCAAACGACCATTAAAATCG
This sequence comes from Thalassotalea ganghwensis, assembly GCF_053485795.1. NCBI lineage: Bacteria > Pseudomonadati > Pseudomonadota > Gammaproteobacteria > Alteromonadales > Colwelliaceae > Thalassotalea > Thalassotalea ganghwensis. Next base: position 17,195 of record NZ_JBQRUM010000009.1, on the reverse strand, counting down.
GCTTGGCAACACAGTAAAAAGCTATCAAGTATCAGAGGATCTCGCCATACGTTAAGCTTGTTAAACATCCTTAGAATTGTTTTTGGGTTGAGTTCAAAGGCTTTATGGCCATGAAGGTGAAATTCACTGACAATACGAGCTAAGCGTTGATAACTTTTAGGAACTCGGTATTGCTGGCAAAACTGGTCTATTAGCGGTAATCCAGCTTTTTCATGGCCATGGTGGCTAGGCCATTTTTCAGCTGGGGTTACCGATTTACCTAAATCATGGCACAGCGCAGCAAACCTTATTTCTGCGCTTTTAGATAAGGTGACTGCTTGTTGTAATACCATCATGGTATGAACGCCGCTACAGATTTCAGGGTGCCATTTAGCCGGGTTTGGAATTCCCCACAATTGATTGAGTGCTGGCCATAATGTTGCTAGGGCACCACAATTTTGCAGTACTTCAATAAAAACTTCTGGATTGTCTTCTTTTAGAGATTTTTCAAACTCTTGCCAAATGCGTTCTCCAGATAAGTGACCCAGCTCACCACTATCAACTACTTCCTTCATTAACGCTAATGTTTCCGGCGCAATCGTAAAGCCTAAATAATGATATCTTGCAGCAAAGCGAGCAACCCGCAGCACGCGTAAAGGATCTTCGACAAACGCTGGGGAAACGTGCCTTAATATTCTATTGTTAATATCTTGCTGGCCATTATATGGGTCAACTAACTCTCCAGTTTCAGATAAGGCCATGGCATTAACGGTTAAATCTCGACGGATGAGGTCTTGCTCTAATGAGACATCTGGAGACGCGTGACAGACAAAGCCTTGGTAGCCAACCCCTTGTTTTTTTTCCGTTCGAGCGAGGGCATATTCTGCTTTGGTTTGAGGATGAAGGAATACCGGAAAATCTTTGCCTACTTGGCTAAAACCCATAGCAAGCATTTGCTCAGGCGTTGCGCCAACCACCACGTAATCTTTTTCAATGACTTTTCGACCGAGCAACTGGTCTCTAACTGCACCACCCACTAAAAAAACGGTGAGATTATCGGTCTTATCAGATTCAACCATAGATTTAACGAAATACAAGGTAATGGAATTTGCGTTAGCTTAACATATTCCAATGTTTACTGGGCAAGCACTTTGACATCCGTTGCATAACAGGGTAGCTTTTAGGCGTTATTTTTAGCTGAACGATATTATGTACACGACATTTTTTGGTTTATCGGAAGAACCATTCACTATTGCGCCAAACCCTGCCTACTTATTTATGAGTGATCGCCATCGCGAGGCACTTGCACATTTAACCTATGGATTAGGAAGCTACGGTGGTTTTGTCTTATTAACGGGAGAAGTTGGTACAGGAAAGACCACGATATGTCGCAGCGTGATGGAGCAGCTGTCCGATGATACTCAGGCGGTATTTATACTTAATCCTACGCTATCAAGCCTAGAGCTATTGGCAACGATTTGTGATGGCTTAAAAATCCGCTATAAGAAAACCGGTATTACCGTTAATTATCTGATGGATAAAATTCAAGATAAGCTGATTAAAAACCATCAACATAATATTAATACCTTATTGGTGATTGATGAAGCACAGCACCTACAGGCCGAAGTGTTAGAGCAGCTCAGATTATTAACTAACTTAGAAACTAACACTAAAAAATTGCTACAGGTCATTTTGATTGGTCAGCCAGAGTTGCAAACTTTACTACAGCGTCGTGACTTACGGCAACTTGCTCAGCGAATTACTGCTCGTTATCACTTATTAGCGTTAACAAAAACTGAATTAAGCCAGTATATTTCTCATCGGCTGTCGGTGGCGCAATGTACGCGCGCCTTATTCGACAAAGGGGCTATTTCACTGATACATCAAATATCTAATGGTATACCACGGGTTGTCAATTTACTCTGTCAGCAAGCATTGCTAATTGCTTATGGGCAAAATCAAACAACAATCAATAAAAAGATTGTCATAGAAGCAGCAGAGCGCGCGTTAGGTGAACAGGGCAAAGTAACTAGCTTTTGGCTGCAAACCCCAATGAGAGTTTTCTATGCAGGTATCGCAATGTCAGTAATGTTGGCTCTAGGATATACGCTGGCAACCTATACGCAAACATCATCCCTAGCGAAGGTAAAACAAAGTGATACTGGCAACACATTGCAAGGCTCAGCTCAAGAGCCAGTAATAACCGATCTCCCCCCAAGCAACCAAGATAGTGATAGTGCTCAAACGCATGCGCCCTCATTAGATGCTAAGATTCAAGCTCATGGCGCTTTGACTACCGAGGAAATAACCAGCCAAACGTTTGCTCAACGTGATCTTGATAATAAAAAACCTGTTAATGAGTCAGTGATTGATAACGTAAAAGAACCCTACAGCGATGATAAAAACGATATAAAGCTGAATACTAACGATACAGAAGAGCACGTTGCAAAACAGCCAAAAGTGCTAGGTTATCAACCAGATAAAGTAAAAATCGTACAGCGGGATGATAAAAAGGATGGATACGAAATCGTGCCTGTTGATGGCGTATCAGATGAGTTATTAGCTCGCTTTAAAGCAGCGATCAATGAAACTACCCCGCAAGAAGAGCAATTAGGTGCAGAACCAGAATTCGTTAATGAAACAACAACTTCAGTGAAGCCATTATCAGCCTTACCGTTATCATTGAGACAAGCATTACCAGAGTTAACCTTTGAAATGCATATTTACGCCAGCGATGGTCAAGGTTGGGTTCGAGTGAATGGTGAAGATAAATATCAAGGTGATATGTTATCGAACGAATTGGAACTAACCTCTATTTTACCGCAAAGTCTGGTATTGACCTTTCGTGGCGAGCGTTTTTCTGTTCCTGCGCTTAGCTCAATTTAATCAATGAAAGCCGCCTTGAAAAAATTCATGAGATTGATATTAAACTCTTCGGGTTGAATACAACGATCAATTTGATCTTTATATTTAGACTTTGAAAGATTTATCTCTTCTATCGGAATCGCCTGATTTAGGCGGGTGTTATAAAATACACGAACATAAGGGCGTAAGGGTGAGCTTGGGTTAAGCTGACTAATAATCCCTAATTTACCACTATTGAGTTTAACTAAGGTACCAACCGGATAAACACCAATACATTGAATAAACTTTTCTACTAAATCTTCATCATATAAAACGGGAGATTCTGCAACTAAAGTTTTAAAAGCTGATATTGGTGGTACAGGCTTTTTAAATGGGCGCTCCCCGGTCATTTTTTCATAGGTATCTACAATAGCGATCATACGGCCAAACTTAGATATATCGTTTTCTTTGACCCCTTTAGGAAAGCCGCTACCATCAAGGCGTTCATGATGCTCGGCTATCATTCGTGCTGCAATATGAGAAATACTTGGAGAGTCTTCTAATACTTTCAAACCTAGCGCAACGTGACTCTGCCATATCTTTTCTTCTTTTTCATTCAGGTGACCACGTTTATTAAGGATCTCATCAGGCAAAAGCACTTTGCCAATATCGTGCAAAAAAGCGCCCAAGGTAACTTCTTGAACGATACGTTTTTCAAACCCTAGATGCCGTGCAAACATCGACATTAAAATAGCGACATTAATCGAGTGTTCAAGCAAAAAGGCATCTTTGGTTTGAATGCGAGATAAACAGCTTAACGCGTCTTGATTTCTAAAAATTGATTCGACCAGCTTATCGGTGGTTTGCTCAATAGCCTCCATCTGCATGTCTTGTCCTTGACGAATACGATCGAGTACTCGGCCATGCAGCGACTTTGCTTTTTCATAAAGACCTTTTGCTTTCTTTAACTCTTCATCAATGGAAATGGTGCGTTGGGGGACCGCTTTAGGTACACTTTTCTTTTTGGGTGGTGTCGTTTGAATATCCGCAAAGACGCGGTCAATTTGCTCTACTTTTTTTTCTTTGCTGGGGTCAACAGTTACTTCAATTACATTGGCATTGACCAGTTGTTTGACACTGGCTTGCCTAGAGATATAGCCTTCAGCTTTAATGTGATGCTTATCGCTAGTGGTAACCGAAATCACGTACATACCAAGTTTTAATTGTTTTAATGGGATGGTTTGGTATTGCGTCGTTCTCTCATTTGTCGACATAGTACATCAATCTCACAGTATTAAAGCGATTAGTGCTGAGCCCTAATCGCTTTAATTTAGAGCTCGCTACTGCCACGCGGGCATTTTTGCCTCAAACGCTTCTATTTTATCTAATTTATTTAATGTCCAACCAACACTGTCAATACCTTGCTCTAAACAGTATTGATGAAAATCGTTTAATGAAAACTGAAAACTTTTAGCACCAGTTGTTATTGTGTTGCCTAGCAAGTCGATGTTTAAGTGTAGTTCGCCAGCTTTAGTCATGTCAAATAACTGGTTGATTTCATTATCAGATAATCTGATTGGTAGTACACCGATATTAATACAATTGGCATAAAAGATATCGGCAAAGCTTGGCGCTATTATCACTTTAAAACCATATTCTTGTAATGCCCACGGCGCATGTTCACGACTCGAACCACAACCAAAGTTTTCACGTGCTAATAAAATGCTGGCACCTTGATATTCTGGTTTGTTTAAAATGAAATCAGGATTGTCTTGATTTCCGTCAGCATCTAGATAACGCCAGTCATGAAATAAGTGCTGACCAAAGCCTACCCGTTCCGTTTTTTGCAGAAATTGCTTTGGAATGATCTGATCGGTATCGACATTTGCCGCATCTAATGGCACGACTTTACCTAAATGAGTTGTAAATTTTTCCATGAGAGTTCCTTAAGCGTTTATGTCGACAAAATGACCTGCAATGGCTGCAGCTGCAGCCATTTCAGGACTCACTAAATGAGTACGGCTGCCTCTGCCTTGACGGCCTTCAAAGTTTCTATTGCTTGTTGATGCACAGCGATCGCCAGGGCTTAACCTGTCGTCATTCATCCCAAGACACATTGAACAGCCGGGTAAGCGCCATTCAAAACCTGCATCAGTAAAAATTTTTGCTAAACCTTCTTGTTCCGCTTGTTCTTTGACGCGATAAGACCCTGGTACAACAATCGCTGTTACATCATTAGAGACTTTTTTACCTTTGGCGATCGCTGCAGCTGCTCTTAAGTCCTCAATTCTAGAGTTGGTGCAAGAGCCAATAAAAACATTATTAATTTTGATGTCGGTAATTTTTGTACCAGCTTCTAAGCCCATATAAGCTAATGCTTTAGCGCAAGACTCTTTCTCTACTGGGTCAGTAAAATCATCAGGTGATGGTACGACAGCGTCTATTGCTGTCACTTGACCTGGTGTCGTGCCCCAAGTCACTTGTGCTTTAATCTCTTTTGCATCTAAAGTTAGTACGGCATCAAAGTGAGCATCAGGGTCACTTTTTAGCTGTTGCCAATCATCAATTGCTTGTTGCCATAGCTCACCTTTTGGTGTGTATTCTCGACCTTCAAGGTAATCGAAAGTTGTTTTATCTGGGGCAATTAAACCCGCTTTGGCGCCAAATTCGATACTCATGTTACATATGGTCATTCGCTCTTCCATACTTAACGCTGTAATGGCGTCCCCGCAATACTCAACCACGTAACCGGTTGCGCCGGCACTGCCAGTTTTACCGATGATAGCTAAAATAATATCTTTAGCGCTGATGCCTTTTCCTACATTACCATTAACTTCAATTTTCATGGTTTTCGCTTTGGTTTGACGTAAGGTTTGTGTAGCAAAAACATGCTCTACTTCAGATGTCCCTATACCAAATGCCAATGCGCCAAAAGCGCCGTGGGTTGCAGTGTGAGAGTCGCCACAAACAATAATCGTTCCTGGTAATGTTAATCCTAGTTCAGGCCCCATAACATGGACAATACCTTGATTTTTATGACCCATGCCAAAAAGTTTGATACCAAATTCATTGCAGTTCTTTTCTAGCGTGCGCAATTGATTGGCAGCTCCTTCGCCCGCGGCATTGATCTCTATAGAACGAGTCGAAATATTATGATCCATGGTCGCGATGGTGCGTTCGGGGTGTCTTAGTTTACGGTTATGGAAACGCAGGTTAGCGAAAGCTTGCGGCGAAGTTACTTCATGGATCAAATGGCGATCGACATATAATAGTGGTGTTTCACCTGCTTTTTCTTCGACGACGTGTCTTTGCCATAACTTTTCATATAAGGTCGTTGCACTGGTCATTTATTTAGCTTCCTTTACGTTATGTGTATCTATGTAGTGGCAAATATAATCACCAACTTCTTGTGTGCTTTTTGCAAGGTGTTGTTGCTCTTTAGGCAATAAATCAGCAGTTAAAATGTGATTATCCATCGCATCACTTACTGCTTGTTCTATTAGCTGTGCCGCTTGTTCTTGATTTAAGCTATAGCGCAGCATTAATGCCGCAGATAGTATTTGAGCGATAGGGTTGGCTATTCCTTGGCCAGCAATATCTGGTGCGCTACCACCAGCAGGTTCATACATACCAAAACCTTCGCTATTTAAACTTGCTGAAGGTAATAACCCCATCGAACCTGTGATCATTGCGCAAATATCCGATAGTATATCGCCAAACAGATTTGGGCATAACATGACATCAAATTGATTCGGATCACGGACTAATTGCATGGCGGCATTATCAACATATAGATGCTCGTAAACAACCTCAGGGTATTCACTGGCGACTTCATCAACAACTTGTCGCCACAATTGACTCGTTGCCAAGACATTGGCTTTATCAACAGAGGTAACTTTGTTGTTACGTTTTTGGGCAGCTTGGAAGGCTAGGTGGGTAATTCGTTTGATCTCTCGTCTAGAATAAAACATTGAGTCGAAACCTGTTTCATCATCACCTTCTCCTTTTCGCCCTTTGGGTTCGCCAAAGTAGATATCACCGGTTAACTCACGAATTACCAAGACATCAAAACCGCCTTGGGCAATATCACTTCGCAAGGTTGATAAACTGGCTAATGCTGGCTGCAGGGTAGCTGGTCTCATATTGCAAAATAAATCAAAGTGTCCTCTTAAACCAAGTAAAGCGCAGCGTTCTGGTTGTTCTGTTGGTGGTAAATTTGCCCATTTCGGTCCGCCGACCGAACCAAATAAAATGGCATCAGCTTGTTCGCATCCTGTTAAAGTTTCTTGTGGAAGCGCATGACCGTGACGATCAATTGCGGCACCGCCAACATCGTAATCTTTAGTGCTAATATCGATATCAAACTTGTTGGCAACGGCACTCAGCACCCGCTTTGCTTGAGTCATTACCTCTGGGCCGATGCCGTCTCCGGCTAAAACTGCTATTGTTGACATGAATGGTTTCCTTAAAATTATTGATTACTTGCTGCGCGCGCTTCTTTGATTTCGGCGATAGCTTGTGCGCGTTGAATACTATTTAATGTGTGAACTAATGCTTGCCCTGAAGCCTCGATAACGTCAGTTGCTAAACCGTAGCCATGAAAGTTTCTACCTTGCCATGTAACGACTAGGTCAGCTTTACCTAAGCCATCCTCACCTGCACCTCGGTTTGATATTTTGTAATCGGCAACTTTGAAATCGATATCGACGGCTTTCTTAATTGCTCGATATAACGCATCAACAGGGCCATTACCGGTGGCAGACGTAATTTGGTGACAATCACCTGATAACAGCTTGATACTGGCAGTTGCAAACTCTCCACCCGATTGCACATTGATGGTTTCTAAATGAAAATGCTCTTTTTCACCTTGTTGTTGAATGTTAAATAGTAAGGCCTCTAAGTCATCATCGAAGACTTGTCCCTTTTTATCAGCCAAGGCTAAAAAATCTTTGTATAGCGTTTCTAAGTTATAGTCGCTTTCCTTATAACCAAGACTTTCCATCCGATGTTTGATGACATGGCGGCCACTACGAGAGGTTAGGTTTAACTTAGTTTTTGCGATTCCAACACTTTCAGGTGTCATGATTTCATAGGTGTTGCTGGCTTTTAACATACCATCTTGGTGAATGCCTGATGAATGACTGAATGCATTGCTTCCGACAATCGCTTTATTAGGTTGCACTGGCATATTACACAATTGACTGACAAGCTTTGATGTGCGTGCTATCTCTTGATGATTGATATTGGTGTGAACACCTAACAACTGTTGGCGAGTTTTAATGATCATTGCAATTTCTTCCAATGAACAATTGCCGGCCCGTTCGCCAATACCGTTGACCGTGCATTCGATTTGACGTGCACCTGCTTGAACAGCTGACATCGAATTAGCGACAGCTAAACCTAGATCATTGTGGCAATGAACAGAAATAATCGCTTTATCAATGTTAGGAACGCGATTAAATAATTGACTAATAATGCCACTAAACTCATTTGGTAAGGTATAGCCAACGGTATCAGGGATATTAACGGTCGTTGCGCCTGCGTCTATTGCTTTTTCCACCATACGACATAAATTATCAATTGGCGTGCGACCGGCATCTTCACAACTAAATTCGACATCATCGGTAAATTGACGTGCGTATTTAATCGCATGAATCGCCATTGCTTCAACATCAGCAAAATCTTTACGTAATTTTTGCTGAACATGAACATCTGAAGTCGATATAAAGGTGTGGATGCGAAACTGATTAGCAACAGACAAGGCATCAGCACAGGCCTTGATATCGGCTTCAACGGCGCGAGCTAAACCACAAACTATCGAGTTTTTTACTGTTCGAGCGATTTGTTGAACCGAATCGAAGTCTCCGGGTGAGGATACTGGAAAGCCAGCTTCGATGATATCAACACCTAATCGCTCTATCGCTTGTGCGATCTGTAGTTTTTCATGCACTGATAGACTTGCGGTTAACGCTTGTTCACCATCACGTAATGTCGTATCAAAAACAATCACTTGGTTATCCATAAACTTGTCCTTTACGTTAACGCCAATAAACTTTAGGTATAAAAAAACCCGCGTCTATTGGCGCGGGTTTTGGTATTAAAATATTAAATTACAGCAATAAAAACCTATCCGCGCACCTTTAATGCGAGGAGGAGGAGGTTAATAATTTTTGCTGAAATTTGTTTAATCATTGTCTAATAGCTTTGTGCTAGGTGACATATTAATAACGCACTTTTAAGTTTTGTGTCAATTAAAACCTAAATAATAATATTGTATACATCATAGTGCTTAATTATATAGCAAGGTATTTGAATTTATTTTTAGCTAAAACTGCCAGTAACCTAACTTTTTACGTAACTTAAAGTTGCGGAATAAGTTTAATGGAATTGTTTTTTTTGCATTTTTCCCGTTAAGTATTCGCTGTTCTACGGCATCTAAAATTCTTGCTGAGGAGCCGCCGTCTGTATAGGGATGAAGGCTTTTCGCATACTCTTTAATTGCGTCGAGCAAATGGTCGCTGGGAGAAAAGGCTTTTTCAATAGCTAAAGGCAACTGCTCGGCATTGGAAATATTTATGAGGTAATCACCGGGCTCTCGGTTATTTAAAGCGATGACAGGTTTATCTAATAGTGAAAATTCACCAATTACGGAAGACGTATCGGATATCATCACATCTGCACTTTGTAATACCGGATTCAGATCCGCTGTTTCGATAACTTTGCAGTTTGCGCTGGATAACGTTTGATATTTATCTATCCACTCTTTTGCCATTTTAGGGTGAAACTTAAACAACCAATTATAGCGCTGCTCTTTTACTAACGCGGATATTGTTTCAAATAACGCTGGCGCCGATGTTAATGCAGGAGAGAATGTGGGGGCATAAAGTATAACTTGTTTCTCTTTATCAAAGTATTTAATTGCTTTAGCATTAAACAAGTTATCAAGTTTCGGCCATCCAGTTTCGACCACGTCGAAATATTGATGCTGCTTAGCAAGCTGTTCAAATCGCTTGGTTGTTGCACTGCCATGTGTGCAATAGAGATCAAAATAATCTCGAATGATAAAATGTCCTTTTTTCTTCCATTCTAAACCGTGAAAAACTTGGACTTTTAACCCAGGAATAAAGCGCGGTATTTCGTTTCCTGGCACAAAACTGGCGTGTGGTGAATACGCTACCACGTCTTTGATATTTTCAAGAGCAACTTCGTCAGGTTTGAGCAACGCGGGGTTAACTTCTTTACCAGTGATAAACCATTTTACCTGATCACCTCTTGTAAGAATTTCTTGCTGGAGGGGTCTGAGAATCTCGTACGAATAATTTTGATTGATATAGAAAAGATAGCGCTTACTTTGTGAATTTAGCATATAAACTGTTTGCCCTTATGGGTTAAGGTGAAACTCGTTTTTACGTATAAATAATACGTCCCCTGAGTTGAACTCCCCAGCTAAAACTTTAATGACATAATTAGATAATGATTCACACGGCATTGCATTATCATTAGACAAGTCAAAATAATTACGAAATTTTGTATTGATTGCACCTGGACATAGACAATAAACATCGAAGCCATCATTTGCGAAAGCTTTTGAAATCGTTACTACGCCGGCTTTAGAAGCGCAGTATGATGACCAGTCCGGATAGGCATTATATGCAGCGGTCGAAGAAATATTAATGATGATAGCTTTTGGGTTTTTATGTAATACCGCTTTGGTTGTTAGGTAAGTCCCGATTAAATTAACATTAATATCATTAATCCACTTCTCTGGGTCAGATGATAAAATACGTTCAGGATGAATGCAGCCAGCATTATTTATCAAAATATCACAATCTTGATTTTTAAAGTAGTGTTCAACACTACTTATATCACACACATCAAGCTCAGACCTATTCGGGGTGATAATTTGGTATTGTTCAGCATGATTGCTTTTAAAGTGTTGGGCCCAATCTCCAGCTCCACCCGTAATGATTATTTTTTTCATTTTTGAATCACATCTGGATTATCGTGAACATCTACGTTTTCGATTAACGCATTATATTGTTTTGCAATTTTAGATTTTAGATTCGAACTACTTACTCCTGCACCATAAGGAAAATAAAATACTTTCACCCCTAAATCTCTTAGATAATCATATTTGCCCTTCCAGTCATCTCCAACAACAAAAATATCGATATTTAAGTCTTTCACACGTTCAGTATGTTCTAATGAGCGTTGCGGTATAACAACATCTGGATATTTAAGTGCGCTTACAATAGCGATGCGCTCTTCAAAAGGAATTGTCGGGGGGTTCTTATATGAACAAACGAGTTCATCGGTGCTGACGCCAACGATCAATGTATCACCTAAACCTGCACCATACTCAATCATTTTCAAGTGGTTTCGATGGAATAAATCAAAAGTACCCGAAACATAAACGACTGTGCTCATATAGAGTTCCTTATAGTTCTTCTCACATTACCTGACTTGCAGTAACTTATAGATTAACTTCAACGTTGAAATGTATATTAACGCTATTATCATCTTTCGTCATATTTTTATAGGCGGAGCGGCTAATGTCTCCTCCTAAACTAAAGCGCCAATTTTTGTAGCTATGTTGTACTTTGCCAGAGAGCATATACATTTTTTCTGCAATGCTCGTCAATGGGTTGCCAATAAGTGGATTCGTTGGAGATTTATCTGAGTCGTCATTATTGAGCGTTAACTTTCTTGCTTTTACAATCAGTTGAGTATTGATTGATAAATGACTAATGGCTCCAATTACGAGGGTATAGGCATCATTGTCGTATAAGCTTCCAATAGTTCTTTGCTGATAGCGCATACCCGTTTGATAGGTATGGTGCTCGTAGTAACAGTTGCCATTGACAATATTGTCTTTATCAGTACAGTCAGCAAACGTGTCAATGTACTCGGCAAACACTGTTGTTGGAGCTCCCATTAGATTTAACTGGATATCGGCACCAGCTTGCACTTGCGGTTCAGTAATAATGCTTGATGAATTATTCTTAGAACTGCCATCTTCGGCAAAATATTGTCCGTAAAGAGCAAATGGTGTTCCAAAAAGGGTATTTGAATAGCGCAGGTCATAACCGGCTTGTTGGTTTCCTGGTTCAAGGATCCTATTTTCGCCACAATCTAAACCTGCACGGCCACTATTACCGCAGTTATCTTTGCCGATTAATAGCTTCCAGAACGTTGAACCATTTTGTAATCGACCTTCGCCGCCCCACTGAGCAAGGCGTGTTAAACCAACTTCTAAGTTATCAAAAGGTTTGAAGTTAACGCGCATTCCCCATAAGAGGGTGTCTTTAACGATACGATTATCATCCATTTTTGCCATAAACGTAGTTACGGTCCATGGAACATCGATATCGGTAAATGGTATGTTGAATGCCTGCGCTGATTTTCGAGTTAACGATAAAGCGCTCATTGGTCTGGCGTTGTTGGTTAGGCTTAAATTACTGTCCCAACCTTGTCCCCACCAACGATCTTGCTTGCCAAATGTTATGACCCAATTCCCTAAAAATCCTGATAAATAGCTTCCTTCAAAATGACGTTTGTCACCTGGAAGATCAGAGTTGCTATAGTTGGTTCTTACTTTAAAAGCCCATGATTGGCCGAGGTAACTCTTGCTAAGACTAATATTGTTTTTGCCTCTAAAGGCGTCGCCAAAACTGGTAAAGCGTTTATCTTTTGCTGCGGCATTCAATTCCAGAGTCACTAGATTGTTCTGAGCAAGTTTAAGCTGATGATTGACATAGTAATAGGCTTCTTGTAGCGCAGGCGTAAGCTCTGTGTGATTAACTTCTTTTAAAGCACTAGCAATATCTATCCACATAATCGGATAGGTTGTCACAGGTGTTTTAATAATCCCTGCATCCGCTAGTTTTTGAATATGGGCTTTCAAAAAGATGTTAGACGTATCTACCCATGGTTCAGAGTGAACGTTTTTTGGTAAAAGGAGGGACAAACACCAGGTCAAGAAAGCGTATTTAATCAAACTATGAATGTTGGTGAGCACAGGAAACTTCCGGGTTAAGCTAGCTTTATGTTGATATTACCATTACATAAATGGGTGAATATTGAAAAGCGCGCCAAATTGGTAGCGCGCTTTTCAGATGTAATGATGACATTATATCGAGGTCATCGACTGATTGGAACTATCTCCAGCTATCCATTGAAGATTTTTTACGGCCAGTCAGATGAGGTAAAATTAGCCCAACAAGTAAACCAATACCCAGTACTATTGCACCATTAAAAAACCATTCTTTCTTTAAGTCAGTGTCCTGGTTTTTAATTTGTAACTTAGTGGCCGCTAATTCCTGATTAGCGACTTCGATTTTACCTTCTAGCAACTTGCTTTCCTGGTTTAATCGATCGATCTCGCCATTCGCCTGATTTAATTGTCTAACCAAATCTTCATTGTTGGCGTTGCTATTATTTAGTTGCTCGGTTAATGCAGCTAATTCCGTTCTAAGGCCTGGTTTATTATTTATATAGCGATTTTCAACCCAAGCTTCTCGAGACTTGGGGTCGATAATCTGGGTGTAATCGTTTTCTTCTTTTCCGGTGAGTTTTATTTCCTCTCCGGCATTGATACTGCCCAATATCCGATAGTTATTACCTGGGCCTGCGTGCATGTAGACAAACAAGTCGTCAGAGATATAACCAGTGGCTAAGTCCTCCGAAGCTTGTTCAGCACTCACAAAGGTACTTCCTGCGACCAATAGCCCAACGAGTAAGCTTTTCAGTATTTTCATTGCTTAACCAAATTCTTCATGATTGATTTTATTAAAAATAGTAGGGTTTTGTCCGCAGGGAATCAAGCTAAGTTTTCGCAAAATCAGGATTTTGTGATAAAAAGAACACTAAAATCTGTTGCCATGTTGAATTTGCTTTTGTATCGTTTGGTTTTATTTCAAATTGGAACGGCATGACTAGCTGGGTTTAGATCAATTACATCTGAATCATATCGAGTTTTATCGCTTAGCTAGGTATTTTGATGTGGCATTATGGCAACAGAAATTGAGTTAAAGTATCTTGTTGATGAACAAGATGTCGATAGTAAAATTACTTCCCTTTTAACGAGTCGTCACTTCCAGTTTTCTCAATCGGTCAACTCGCTTAGCAATTGTTACTTTGATACGCCTGATTTACAGTTACGCCAAAAAGATATTGGCTTGCGGGTTCGTCAAATTAATGAGGCTCGAGAGCAGACTATCAAAATGGCAGGGAAAGTGCTTGCCGGTTTGCACCAACGACCAGAATTTAATGTAGCGATCTCTGATAATTTTCCCAATTTAAGCTTGTTTCCGAAGGATATTTGGTCAGAACAAGATAATGTTGAGGAGCTGCAGTCTAATTTGATGGGGTTGTTTAGAACTGATTTCACGCGCCATGCATGGTTAGTTGATATTAATGATAGTCAAGTTGAGTTAGTCTTCGACAAAGGCGAAATAAGTGTTGAGGATCGGCTGACGAAAATTAGCGAAATAGAAATAGAGCTTATCAAAGGTGACGTCAATGATCTTTTCATTCTTGCGACGCATTTATTTAAAACGTTAGCGTTAAGGCCTGGCATTGATAGTAAAGCCGCACGAGGCTATCGCTTGTTCCATAACTTAACATCCTCAACAAGTGAAGTTAAGTTGGAGCAAATTATTACCAGTAAGCAAACCATTAATGACAACTTTATTGAGGGGGTCAGTGATTGCTTGCAGAAACTTCAATTAGCTATTGCTCGCTACATTGAGCAGCCAACCCTGATTGATTTATCGCATGTGCTTGAGATTTTAGTAACCTTGCGTCATGGTTGTTGGTTGTTTGATGTATATGTGCAAGACGAAGTTCGCGATTTAAGAGATGAGTTAAGTTACTTTATTCAGTTATTTGCTTGGGTTGACGGCGCGATAAATTTAGAAGAGTTAATGAATAAAACCGGTAACTACCGTAAAAAACTGGAAAAAAGTGAACAGCTTATCGAATTGTTACGCCTTGAAAATAAACGTGTTCCTGATCCTGAGCATGTTATTGAGTTACTACAAAGTGAACGATTTAATTTATTACAGTTGTCATTGTTAAAAATGGTTATCGTTGAACCTCAGCAATACTTTACCGTCATAGCTGAAGATATAAATTATCGCCAGTTAGCGATTGAAAAGCTAAATGGTAGTTTGAATGAGCTGTTAGCAGCACTTCCGGACAAAAAACTGACCATAGCGCAATTTTTAGCGGTGAGAAAACTGCTTCGTAGAAGTTTACTTACAGGGGCATGGTTTAGTTGTTTGTTTGAGCAATCTTTACGAGATTTATTTAGAGCGCCTTGGTTAGATATTCTCCAAGGTTTGAGTGAGCTGCAAAGTTTAGCAATTATTCATCAACAATTAGCATTGGTGGAGCAGCCGTCACAAAAGTTAATTGATTGGCAAGAAAGTAAGCTAGAGAATTTAATTCACGCGTTAGAGCACAGCTTATTAATTGCTAAACAGCAAACGCCTTATTGGCAAGTTTAGAAACACTTTATATCGTTATTTGTTTCTAAATTGTTTCTAATAAAAATTTTATCTTTCTATTCTAATTCAATAGTTTATGATTAACCTACTTTTAATGTGGATTAGTCGTTTGTTATTTGCAAAATAACTGATTGAATCCTATATATTAAAAGAACCTTAAAAAATAACTATTGGGAAGCACCTCTATGAGTATGAGAAACAAATTTGCTCATTGTTTATCTGTTTTGGTCGTTCCGCTTGCGTTAGTAAGTACAAAAGGATTTTCAGGAGACGTTCAAATTAGTGGATTTGGCACAGTGACAATGGCATCGACACTAGATTCTGATAAACAATCGGGTTTTTATAACAACGATTTACAGTTTAAGCCAGAATCTTTGGCAGGCGTACAGTTGTACAGTGATATTAGCAATAACGTCTCAGCGACCATCCAAATTACCGCTAGGGGGATGTCTGATTTTGACGCAAAAATTGAGTGGGTCTATTTGAATTATCTAATCGACCGAAACTGGAGCGTTAAAATTGGGAAATTTAGAACCCCTTTTTATGATTTAAGTGAAAGTTTAGATATTAGCTACGCTTATCATTGGGTTCGCCCACCTCAATCAGTGTATATTCCATTGTTTAACAACATGGAAGGTATGAGTGCCACTTACAATAGTACCATCGGTGAAGCAGATTCTAACCTACAAATGTTCTACGGTACCTTGCATGAGCAAAGTCCCGCTGGTCCGGTAGATATAGACTACATGGCTGGCTTTTCTTGGCGCTATCAGCAAGATTGGTTTAGCATGCGCCTATCTTACTTCAAATCTAAGGTAACGATTCCACCGGTTTTTGCGGGTAATGTTTTTGCTCTATTACCTCCTTCTTCAACACCAGGTGGTGCGCCTCAACCGCCTATGGATCCTAACATGCCACCACCGCCTCAAGTAAGCCCACTGGTAGCTGATGCGATCATCCCTGAAGGCGATAATGCAACCAACGCGGGTATTGCGTTGAAAGCAGAGTTTGATGATTGGATGCTCATGGGGGAATACGTGATTAATGAGATGGATGATAGTATCTTTACTAACCCTACGGCCTATTATGTCTCTTTTGTCTACTTCTGGGGGGATTTCCAGCCTCACATTACCTATGAAGTGTTTGACGCTGAGCCACGTTATGAAATATTGGATTTAGTCAATGATATGGATCCAGTAAAACCGCTACTCTCTAATGTAATAGCTGGCACAGATGAAGATAAGAAAACCTATACAATTGGTATTAAGTATAACATTAATCATGCGTCTTCATTTAAGTTAGATTATTCATACACAGACCACAAAATTGAAGCTCCAGATCCGATTCGACCAAGAATGGATTCAGGTGTGTTAAGTGCTTCAGTTAGTTTTGTATTCTAAGGGGAAGGGTTATGTTAATTAAAAAATTAATTTTGGTTATGCTCCTTGGAATTGTCTCGACTGTAGCAAAAGCAAATATTGCGGTAATTGTAAATCCCGCATTTTCAGAAGCCATAGATCAAAGCTATATCAAGCGTATCTTTCTTGGTAAAGAGCAATTATTGCCAAGTGGCAACAAGGTGTCGGTATTAGAAATTGATAATGAAGAACCTTTGTATGCAACGTTTTGTGAATTGGTTGTTGATAAGCGACCCGATCGGTACAAAGCTTATATGGCAAAAAAAATCTTTACTGGTAAGGCGGCTCCTTTAAAAAGAGTTGGCTCCACTAAAGAAATGAAAGAGATTGTTGCTTCGAGCACCGATTTTATCGGGTATATACCAGCATCTGAAGTTGATGATACGGTTAAGGTGTTACATACCTTTTAGTATTGAATTAATTTGATTTGAAAAGCGAGCGATAG